>NZ_AMYW01000019.1:0-98319 GCF_000335775.1 Flavobacterium sp. WG21 | reverse complement strand
TTTTTTATATTTAAGAATAAATAGTTATTGTCTGACAATCTAAAAATTCAAGTTAGTCTAATGATCTATTTAGTCTGATGATCTAAAATCTACAATCCAAACTCCGCTTTTACTTTGTCAACGAAATCAAGTTTTTCCCAAGTAAACAATTCAACAGTAACTGTTTTTTCGTTTCCACCAGGAGCAGAGAAAGTTTTAGTTACAGTTTCCGGTTTACGTCCCATGTGTCCGTAAGCAGCAGTTTCACTGTAAATAGGGTTTCTCAATTTCAAACGCTGCTCGATAAAGTAAGGACGCATATCGAAGATAGCTTCTACTTTTTTAGCGATTTCACCGTTTGTTAAGTTTACTTTAGAAGTTCCGTAAGTATCAATAAAAATACCCATTGGTTCAGCAACTCCAATTGCGTAAGAAACCTGTACTAAAATCTCATCAGCAATACCTGCTGCTACTAAGTTTTTAGCGATATGACGTGTTGCATAAGCCGCACTTCTGTCTACTTTACTTGGATCTTTTCCTGAGAATGCACCACCACCGTGAGCACCTTTTCCACCGTAAGTATCCACAATAATTTTTCTTCCTGTTAAACCAGTATCTCCGTGAGGTCCTCCAATAACGAATTTCCCAGTTGGATTAATGTGGTAGTTGATTTTATCATTGAATAAATGCGCGTGAGCTGGATTTTTAGCAATGATTCTTGGAATCAAAATTTCGATAATATCTTTTTTGATTTTAGCAAGCATTGCCGCTTCTTCATCAAAATCGTCGTGTTGAGTTGAGATTACAATTGCATCAATACGAGTTGGTTTATTATCGTCACTGTACTCTAAAGTTACCTGTGATTTTGCATCAGGACGTAAATAAGTGATCTCCTTATTTTCACGTCTTAAAATAGCTAACTCCTGTAATAATTTATGAGACAAATCAAGTGCCAATGGCATGAAGTTTTCAGTTTCGTTAGTTGCATAACCAAACATCATTCCTTGGTCTCCAGCACCTTGCTCTTCCGGCTTAGCTCTGTCAACTCCTTGATTAATATCTGCTGATTGCTCATGAATTGCTGAAAGAATCCCGCAAGAATTTGCCTCAAACATATATTCGCTTTTAGTATATCCAATTTTACGGATTACTTCGCGAGCAATTTGCTGCACATCAAGATAAGTATTCGATTTTACTTCACCAGCTAAAATTACCTGACCAGTAGTAACCAGAGTTTCACAAGCTACTTTTGAGTCAGCATCAAATGCCAAAAAGTTATCAATTAATGCATCCGAAATTTGATCTGCAACTTTGTCTGGATGCCCTTCACTAACAGATTCTGACGTAAATAAATAAGCCATAATAATGTATTAAATTAAAATTAAGCGAGAAAAAATAATTGCTAAAAAGGGCTAAAGGAGAAATTCTGCTTTAGCATTTTTTACTACCGAAATCTATGTTTCAGTACCCATAACGAACCGTTTCATTATGAAGAGGTTGCAATCAGTTCAAATTTTTCCTCTTGTATTCGCGTGCAAAGGTATAAAACCATTTTGATTTGCAAATTAAACTTTTCATTTTTTTGATTTTAGAAGCAGAAATTTAACATATCATACTATTTTGATAGGGTAATAGAAATTATTTTGGTTTTTGTTTGGCTGATTAAAAAATAGTTTGCAAATTTGCCCCATCAAAATAAAACAAAAAATGAAATTAACGATTTGCAATATGTCATGTATGATGCCGGAGCCTTCCGCAGAGACACTGTTGTAGTTTTTTTTAAGAAATATACATATAGAACCTCTGCCGCTCGCAGGGGTTTTTTTTGTTCCAAAAAGAAACCGGATTGTAAATCACTTTTTAAGTCAGAAAACAATATAAAACCAGAAAAAAGTAATGAAAAAGAATGTAGTAGTAGCTTTAAGTCTTTTGACCTTTTCGGGCATTTATGCGCAGGAGAATAAAAAAGAACAGGACAGTTTAAAAAATAATGAATTGACCGAAGTGACCATTGTAGGGTCGCGCAGCAAAAACAGAGTAAAAACAGATGTACCGGTTCCGGTTGATGTTTTTAATATTTCAGAAATAACAAAAGGAGCGCCGCAAACCAGCGTAACCCAAATTTTAAATTATGTGGCACCTTCTTTTACGAGTAACGCAACTTCTACAGCAGATGCGACAGACCACGTTGATCCGGCACAGTTAAGAGGTTTAGGGCCGGATCAGGTTTTGATTTTGGTAAACGGAAAACGAAGACATACAAGTTCATTAGTCAATATTAATGGATCGCCAGGAAGAGGATCTGTAGGAACAGATTTAAATGCTATACCTTCATTTGCTATTGAAAGAATCGAGGTTTTACGTGACGGTGCAGCGGCTCAGTACGGTTCGGATGCGATTGCGGGAGTTATTAATATCGTATTGAAAAAAAATGCCAACTATCTTTCAGGAGGCATACAGTATGGTACCAACTTATCTTCGGGATCGAATAATTTTAAAGGAGGAGCTGATGGTCAGAATCTACAAGTTGATTTAAATTACGGAACTTCTTTGGGTAAAGCAGGGAGCTTCCTGAATGTTACCGGTAGCGCTGTGACCAGACAGGCAACAAGCCGTGCGGGAATTAGAAGCAACGCAATTTTTAATGCCTACAATGCTGTCGAGAACAGAGCAGCTCAGAACGGTGTGAACATTAATTCATTTTTCAGTAATATTAATAATACCCCAAATTCAGCGCAAATTCTGAATTCGCTGAAACAATATGCGCCACAGGTGGGTTATTTTACACCGGCACAGCAAAATGCTATTGCTTCGGCAGGTACTATTGCGCAAATGCAGACTGCTTTGAATTTTGATGTAACCAACAATGAGTTGGCGTACAGAGGTCAGGAAAGAAGCGACTATAATATGAGTGTAGGCCAGTCTGAATTAGCATCTGGACAATTATATTACAATACAAAGTATCCGTTAACCGAAACAACATCTTTATATTCATTTGGAGGTTTGTCTTATAGAAATGGTAGATCGTATGCTTTTAACAGACTTCCAAACGGTTCAGGAACTTTTACACAGGTATATCAAAATGGATTTTTACCGGAAATAGAATCTTCGATCTTAGATGCTTCTGCAGCAGTTGGAGCTACAACAGAATTATTCGGTTTTGACACCGATATCAGTACAAACCTCGGAACAAACTCTTTTAAATATGATGTGAACAATACTATTAATGCTACTTTGGGAACCAATTCGGCTTCGAGTTTTTATGCTGGTAAAGTTTCGTTTTTGCAAAGTACAACCAACTTGGATTTAAGTAAAAAGTATGATGTTTTAAACGGCCTGAATGTTGCCTTTGGTGGAGAATTCAGATATGAAAACTACCAGATTCAACAAGGAGAAGAAGCTTCTTACGGATTGTACGATACCAACGGAAATTTGGTTCCTGGAATTTTACCAAGTAATTCGCCTTTAATCGTAACCGACTTTTTCGGGAATAAGCGTGGAGCCGGAGCACAAGGATTCTCAGGGTTTCAGCCTTCAGATGCTAAAGTTAAGGATAGAAAAAGTGGTGCAGCTTATGTGGATTTAGAATTAAATGCTACAGAAAACTGGCTTCTAAACGGAGCAGCGCGTTACGAGAACTATTCTGATTTTGGAAGTACTGTTACCTTTAAATTGGCGTCTCTTTTGAAATTAACAGACAATATCAACTGGAGGATTTCAGGACAAACAGGTTTTAGAGCTCCTTCACTACAGCAAAAATATTTTGAAAGCAGTTCCACTCAGTTCATAAACGGTTCTCCTTATCAGGTGGGTTACTTTACAAATGATTCACAAGCAGCCAAAAGTATTGGGGTTGAAAACTTAAAAGCGGAGAAATCAAAAAGTATCAGTACCGGATTTACATTCAAGATTCCTGAAGCAAACATTACCATTGCAACAGATGCTTATTTTACCAGAATCGACGACAGAGTAGTATTAACCGGGCAGTATGCAAGACCAACAGATGCACAGATAAATGGAGCAACCTCGTCGGAACAAAAAGATGCCTTAACTTTATTTCAACAGGCCTTTGATTTAAAAGGTGTGGAAAGAGCTTCGTTCTGGACCAACGGAATCAACTCTGAAACGAAAGGTATTGATGTTGTAATTTCACATAAATACAATGTTATTCCGGATTTCACGATCAGAAATGATTTTGCGTTGAGCTACAATACCACCAAAAGAGTAGGAGAATTAAATGTTCCTCAATCGATCATCAATGCAGGTGGAGAGCCTTTTAAATATTCATTCTTTCCGGAGTCAAGCCGAATTTATTTAGAAGAAGCCATTCCAAAATTGAAAGCCAATTTGATGACTACATTTAGTATCAAAAAACTGGACATTTATTTAAGAAACAGTTATTTCGGAGCAGTGACAGACCCGGGAGCAACAGATGTAAATTTAGACGGATCATCTTCTGTTTACGAACATCCTGAATACAGCGCTAAATTGGTTACCGATTTGTCTTTTGGATATCAGATTAACGAGAAATTCAGATTCACAGTTGGTTTCAATAATATAGGTGATGTTTATCCGGACCGAAATAATCCTGCAACACCTGCCTTTACCAATACAACGCCAACCTTGTCGCCTGCGCCAAGTACAGATTTAAGCAACGCCAATCAGTTTGCTTATTCCAGAGCGGTATCACAATTTGGATTAAACGGAAGATTTGGTTTCGCCAGATTGAGTTTTAAGTTCTAAGACCATAATATTGGCCACAGATTATAAGGATTAAACGGATTTACGTTGATCTGATAATCATATTAATCCCTTAATCTGTGGCTGTTTTTTATTTTTTCATGACTATAATACCTGCATTTACAGGGAGTAATAAAAATTTTACATTAAATATTGATATTTAATTTGGTAGTTAGGAAAATACTTATTACATTTACTCTATAGAATTAGTAGAATTAAAAAAGACAATTAATTTTAAATAAAATAAAAATGAAAACAATAGCAAATAGTATGATGATGTGTTGTGAGATGATGCAAATGTGCATCCCAAATTGCTGTTACCAAAAGTGAAAGAGTAAATCTTTGTTATAGTTAGAACTATAAGCCCTTTTGGTCGCCATCCGAAAGGGCTTTTTTAATTCCGAAACTAAAACAAGTATCATGAAAACACTACATATTATAGTAAGAGAGATTTTATACAGATTGAAAACCGATTATAAACGATTTGCAGCTGCAGTTAAAAATAGAAAAGTGAATGCAGTTAAAATAAAAGGAGAGCTTTATTCGAGTGAATCAAATTCTCTGCTTTTCCAAATGTACCTGCATGAAGAAGAAGATCTTTTTATTTGAGATATAAAAACGACTGTAATAATTAAAGAATAAACCAAAAGCTATAAACAATACCTAAAACTAAGAAATCATGAGCACACAAAAATTTGCCACAAACGCACTACACGCAGGACACGATGTTACTAAAAATGCAGGAACCAGAGCAGTTCCAATTTACCAGACATCATCGTATGTTTTTAACAATTCAGATCATGCAGCCAATTTATTTGGTCTTGCTGAAGCCGGATTCATTTACACCCGATTAAATAACCCTACAAATGATGTTTTGGAACAACGTCTTGCAGCGCTTGAAGGTGGAATTGGGGCAGTAGTTACAGCCTCAGGAGCCTCTGCAATTTCCACATCTTTATTGACTTTGCTAAAAGCAGGAGATCATATTGTGGCTTCAAATAGTTTGTACGGAGGAACGTATAATTTATTGAGTGTAACTTTACCGCGTTTAGGGATTACAACTACCTTTGTAGATCCTTCAAAACCCGAAAATTTCACTAAAGCTGCCAAAGAAAACACACGGGCATTTTTTGTCGAATCTTTAGGAAACCCAAAATTAGATGTGCTCGATCTGAAAGCGATTTCAGCAGAAGCTAAAAAATTTAAGGTTCCTTTTATTGTAGACAATACAGTAGCTACTCCATATTTATTAAATCCGATTGCTTACGGAGCAGACATTGTCATTCACTCCCTTACCAAATATATTTCAGGAAACGGAACCTCATTAGGAGGAGCCATTATCGACGCCGGAACTTTTGACTGGGCGAATGGTAAATTTCCTGAGTTCACAGAACCTTCACCGGGATATCATGGCTTAGTGTATCACGAAGCTTTAGGAAATGCTGCTTTCATTGCTAAAGCAAGAATCGAAGGATTACGTGATTTTGGAGCAGCTTTGAGTCCGTTTAATGCTTTCCAGATCATTCAGGGATTAGAGACTTTACCAATTCGAATTCAAAAACACAGCGAAAATGCTTTGGCTTTGGCTTCCTGGCTAGAAAAACAGGAAGAAGTAGCTTGGGTGAATTATCCAGGCTTAAAAACCAATAAATATTATGACCTGTCACAGCAGTACTTGCCAAAAGGGCAAAGTGGTGTCGTTACCTTTGGATTAAAAGGAGGTTTTGAAGCAGCCAAAAAAGTGGTAGATGAAACCAAACTTTTTTCGCTTCTGGCCAACATTGGTGATACCAAGTCATTAATCATTCATCCTGCAAGTACAACGCATCAGCAATTGTCTGATGCCGAACAATTAGAAACGGGAGTTTCAAAAGATCTGGTTCGACTTTCCGTTGGACTAGAAGATATAGAAGATTTAATTGCTGACTTGCAAACTGTTTTTGCAAGCGTGACCGAGTCACAATACAGCATTAATAAAAACTAGGTTTTTTTGTTTTTTGTTTGAAAAATTGCCTTTAGCAGCGTGAGTTCTGCTAGAGGTGATTTTTTATAAAAAGCAAATCAGTATAAAAGTTTTAAACCTTATAGGTGTTGAGGTTTAATGTAGAGTGCTACAGTGTACTTAAAATAGTTATAAGGTTTAAAAAATTAAAAAGTAAAATTATGTCAAAGCTTAAAATAAATATCATCCTTTTTGGAATTGGAAATATAGGGAGTACTTTGATCAATCAAATTATTGAAAGTCAGGAGTTTTTTCTCAAAAGTAAGAATATCGATTTTCACTTTCCAATTATCACCAATTCAACTGTAGCTTTTTTCGAGAAAGAAGGCGTAGGATATGCTTGGGAAACCAATTTTCTGGAATTGGCCGTTCCTTTTAAGGTTCAGGATATTATTGAATTTGCCAAAGAAAATGAATTTGAAAATTTAATCGCTGTAGATGCCACTGCGAGCGATGAATTAATACATCACTACAACACATTGATCGAAAACGGGTTTAATATTGTAGCGGTAAATAAAAAAGCCAATACATTGCCGATTGATTTATACAAAGAGATCAGGTCAAACCTTAAAAAGTACGACAAAGAGTTTTTGTATGAAACCTCAGTAGATACCGGATTTCCGGTTTTACAAACTTTGAGAGACTTGTATTATTCAGGCGAAAAAATCACAAAAATTCGTGGTGTTTTTTCAGATAATCTGAGTTATGTTTTTAATCGCTTTGCTGCCGAAGAAACAACCTTCTCTTCTTTATTAAAAGATGCAAGTTTACTCGGTTTAATGCGTTCTACCTTTAAAGAGGATTTATCCGGAAATGATACGGCCAGAAAATTACTGATTCTCACGAGAGAAATTGGAAAAGATTTTGAGCTGTCAGATATAAAAATTAATTCTCTTATTAATGAAGAGCATCTGGAGCAAAACGGCATTCTGAATAAAGAAGCAATTGATCGATCGTTTAAGATTGCTAAAATTAGTCAGGCAGATGATCATGTACTGCGATATGTGGGAGAATTTGATGTTGTAAAAAATACATTAGAAGTCAAACTGGTTTCAGAACCTATTACTTCAGCAATAGGTCAGTTGAAAGGATCAGATACCATTTTCGAAATTTATACACAATCGTATGCAGCTGTTCCAATTGTGATTCAAAGTGCTTCGGCCTGTAAGCAAGCCATTTCAAGGGGTGTAATTACAGATATTTTAAAAGTAGCCGAAAAGATCAAAAATAAAGAAGCAGTCTGGTTGTAAGTGGTTTCGAGATACTAGTAAGTTGTTCTTTGATATAATGAAACAGGAAAGTTTTAAGTTATTTTTCGTAGGATTTATCTTTTAAATATTGATATGTTAATTTTGTAAGATGTTTTTTAACCCAAAAAGGTCGCTTTTTAACGTTTTTTAGGATTAATTTATTGGGACTCACTTGCATAATTGATAAAATATTCGCAAATTTGTAAGACTTCAAAGCTAAAGAAGAAATAATTTAGTATTCTGAATGAAAGTTACATCGATTGAGGCAAAAGTTTTGTACTCTGTTGATTAAAAGAAGAGTAAAATAGAAATATTTCTAAAGTTTAAAGAAGTTTATTAAAATAGAAAAAAATGCAAGAATTTTTTAAAATAGCAATTAAGTCCCAGATGAATAAGTCCCTACAGATGAACAAGATGTTTAACGTCGCACGTATTTGTGTATGCGTCTGTTGATACTAAAAGTATATATAAGTTGTAAAAAACTTGAACCCTTTTGGTATTAAAAATCCAAAAGGGTTTTTTTATTCCATTTGGTTACGATAACAAAGAAATAAACATAAAATAAAGATAATAACACGCAAACTAACATAAACTTAAATGTCATGAGCACAATAAACTACCTAACAAAGACTTTTTCAACATTGAAAAACATTAGAGCTAAAAGAAACAATGCACCGCCAACAAATGAATTGACCGATTCAAGATTCGGGGTGACTGAAACAAATAAAAAAGCGGAGAAAAAAAATCCGGATTCATTATTGTTTTTGATGTATTCAAAAGAAAATGAAACGCTTTTTATTTAAATCTAAAAGCATCATAAAATAGAGGGAAACCTGCTTAATTTTACTGGGCAAATTGTTCGGTAATTTTTTGCGTACACTAGTTTTTGTTTGAATTATGTTTAAGAAATTGAGGAATCAGTTTCGATAAAATTTGTTTGTTTGAGAAATTAGTAGTTAATTTGCACCTTTAAGTTCAAAAACGTATTGAAATGTTATAAAGAAAGGACGAGGGATTAGACCCGATGAATCCTTAGCAACCCTTCGTTAAATCGAAGAAGGTGCTGCATTCTACCACGCCTAAACGTGGAAAGATAACAACAAGAAATTTTCTGGTTTCACTCTAGACTTTCTTTCTAATATTTCCACATACAAATCAAAATTAAAAAGATTTGAAATTGGAAAATATACCAAGTCCCATTATAATTCAGGAATTCATCACCGAAAGTGGTGTGTCCTACTCATCATTGCCCTTAAGTTTTACACTTTCCGGTTTACCATTGTATAGTGCGCCTATTGTTCTCGTTAATCATGCTTTGACAGGGAATGCAGAGGTCACCGGAATAAACGGCTGGTGGAATGACCTTATTGGGGAAGAAAAAACAATCGATACCCATAAATTTACCGTACTGGCTTTTAATGTGCCCGGAAACGGAAATGATTCCTTTATCATCGAAAACTATCAGGATTTCACTACCAGAGATATTGCCCGCATTTTTATTAAAGGCCTGGAGCTTTTAAATATTCACCAACTACATACCATTATCGGAGGTTCTGTTGGTGGTGGCATCGCCTGGGAAATTCTTGCATTAGAACCTCATATTACTCAAAACCTGATTCCCATTGCAACAGATTGGAAGTCGACCGACTGGATGATCGCCAATTGCTATTTACAAGAGCAAATTTTGAATAATTCTTCAAAACCTATAGAAGATGCCAGAATTCATGCTATGTTGTGTTACAGGTCTCCGGAATCATTCAAAGAGAAATTTCAACGTACCATCAATACCAACCGTCCTGTTTTTAATATCGAAAGCTGGCTGGCACATCATGGTGAAAAACTGCAAAAAAGATATCAATTGGCTTCATATAAATTGATGAACCAATTGCTTAAAACCATAGACATCACCAGAAACAGAGAAGATTTCGAGACTTTGTTATCTAAAACAGACGCTGCGATTCATATTATCGGAATCAATTCAGATTTGTTTTTTATACCCAAAGAAAATCGGGAGACTTTTCAGGAATTAAAAAAGTTCAAAGACAATGTTTCTTACAGTGAAATAGATTCGGTTCACGGACATGACGCTTTTTTAATCGAGTACAAACAATTAGATCATTTACTTGCCGATATTTTTAAGGCAGAAACAATAGAAAAATAAAATGAAAATATTAAAATTTGGCGGTAAATCGTTATCAAACGGAGAAGGACTTAATAAAGTAGTTTCAATTATTACGGATAAAGTACAGCAGAATGAAAAAATAGCTGTTGTGGTTTCGGCCCGCGGAAATGCAACAGACGAGTTAGAATACATTTTAAAAATTGCTGCTAAAAACGGTAATTATAAACCGTTATTTGAGAATTTTAAAGCGTATCAGATTTCAGATTATCCTCAGGTCGATTTATCTGAAGAATTTAATGTGCTCGAGAAACTTTTTGAAGGAGTAAGTCTGATTGGTGATTACAGCAATAAAATTAAAGATCAGATTTTATCAAAAGGAGAATTACTTTCGGCTAAATTGCTGACAGCTATTCTAATCGGAAAAGGAGTTCCGGCAAATTTTGTCGATTCAAGAGAATTGTTGAAAACCGATTCTAAATTTGGTGATGCACAGCCTTTGGAACAGCTTTCTAAGAAAAATGTGATCAATTATTTTAAAGAACACAACGGTTCAACGGTTAACATCGTGACCGGTTTTATTGGGTCTAACAATAATAACGATACCACTACTTTAGGCAGAAATGGCAGTAACTATACAGCATCGCTAATTGCGAATTACTTAAATGCTGAAGAATTGCAAAACTTTACGCATGTTGACGGAATTTATACAGCAAATCCTGATTTGGTTGCCGATGCGAAAAAAATCGAATTCCTGTCGTTCAATGAAGCCAATGAATTAGCCAATTTTGGCGCTACAATTTTACATGCCAAAACAATCATTCCGTTACTGGAAAAAAATATCCCGCTTCGTATTTTAAATACCTTCAATCATGAAAATCGCGGGACTTTAATTACCTCTGATTCAGCTAAAGAAGGAATTAAAACGCTTTCTGTTTTAGAGAATGTGTCTCTGGTGAATCTGGAAGGCCGCGGATTACTTGGGAAAGCAGGTGTAGATGCCCGAATTTTTAAAGTAATGGGCGATCACAATATCAGTGTGAGTATTATTTCGCAAGGTTCTTCAGAGCGTGGGATTGGTCTTGTGGTGGCGACCGACAAAGCTACATTGGCAATGGTTGAATTAGAAAAAGAATTCGAAAACGACTTCTATTCTAAAGATGTAAATCAAATTACGGTAACCGATAATGTTTCGGTAATTTCGATTATCGGTCAGGATTTGAGTACTTTTCATAAACCCTACACGGCATTAATTAAAAATAAAATTGTTCCGATTTTGTTCAATAACACCGTTACGGGTAAAAACGTGAGTTTGGTTGTTAAAAAATCAGAACTACATAAAGCCTTAAACGTAATTCACGGAGAGATTTTTGGAGTTTCCAAAAAAATTAATATTGCTATTATTGGTCATGGATTAGTGGGAGGAACTTTAATCAATCAGATTTTAGAATCGACAGACGCTATTGAGAAAAGAAAAGATGTGAGACTGAATGTTTTTGCAATTGCCAATTCCAAAAAAGTACTTTTAGATAAAAACGGAGTAAGTTCGAACTGGAAAACAGATATTGAAAAGGAAGGACTTGCCTATACGATTCAGGATATTATTGCTTATGCGAATCAACATCATTTAGAAAACCTGATTGCGATTGATAATACAGCCAGTGCAAAATTTGTGGAGAATTATATTCCGCTGGTGGAGAGCAGTTTTGATTTGATCTCTTCTAACAAAGTAGCCAATACACTGAGTTATGGTTTTTACAAAGAATTGAGAAAATCTTTAGCCGAAAACCAGAAGAATTATTTGTACGAAACCAATGTTGGTGCCGGATTGCCATTAATTGATACAATTAAATTATTGCACCTTTCGGGAGAAAACATTACAAAAATAAAAGGAGTATTCTCCGGAACACTAAGTTATTTATTCAATAATTTTTCGGCAAAAGACGTTCCGTTTAGTGAGATTTTGCAGGAAGCGATTGATAACGGATACACAGAACCGGATCCTCGTGAGGATTTATGCGGAAATGATGTGGGAAGAAAATTATTGATTCTGGCAAGAGAATTAGACTTGCAGAATGAATTTGAAGAAATCTCGATTCAGAATTTAATTCCGGAACATTTGCGTGAAGGAAACGTTGGAGATTTCCTAACGAAATTGAAAGAGTTCGATCCGATTTATGAAAAAATAAAAGCCGATCAAAAGCCAAATCATGTATTGAGATACATTGGTGAATTGTCGGGAGATTTGCAAAACGACAAAGGAATTTTGGAAGTAAAATTAGTTTCAGTGCCTTCTGATACTGCCTTAGGCGGATTAAAAGGATCTGATTCTTTCTTTGAGATTTATACAGAGTCTTACGGAGACCGTCCAATCGTAATCCAGGGAGCAGGTGCAGGCTCTGCTGTAACAGCGAGAGGAGTATTTGGTGATATTTTGAGATTGTCAGATAAAGGGTAAGGAATTTGAGATTTGAGATTGCAGATTTGAGATTGCAGATTTATAGGTCCAGTTTGTCATTTCGACCGAAGGGAGAAATCACACCAGGAACTCCGCAACGAAAAATTCTAATCTTTGTCAACAATCTAATGTGATTTACTTCGTCTGTTCGCTATCGCTCGAGTCTCCTTAAGTCGAAATAACAAGATTACAAAGAATAAAAAGTAAAAAAAAATAACAACACAATGAAAGTAACTTTGAACAGAGTAAATGACGCGTTTCATTTTAAACTTAAAAACGAACGTGGTCATGTAGTGGATGTTGACAGCAGAGCCGAATTTGGCGGAAGTGATTTAGGTCCAAGTCCAATGGAATTAGTATTGATGGGGGTTGCGGGATGCAGTGCCATTGATATGATTTCGATCTTAAAAAAACAACGTCAGGAAATCACTTCCTTTAACGCTGAGGTAGAAGGAGAGCGTGTGCAGGTAGGTGAAGCAAAACCTTTTAAGGAAATCAATGTGGTTTTTTATTTAGAAGGAGACATTAACCCTGAAAAAGCACAACGCGCGGCCCAGCTTTCTTTTGAGAAATATTGCTCGGTTTCTAAAACAATTGAGCCTACAGCTACCATAAAATATAAAGTGGTTCTAAACAACGAAGAATTAAAGTAATTGGATAATTAGTCAGTTTGATAATTCTTTGATTTTTAATCACACAATGAAAATTCACATTAAACTCTGGGTGATGCACTGCGTTTTGCTTTGTGAATCTTTGTGAAATTTTATAAAAAAACGAATTTGTGCTAATTAGTGCAATTCGTGTTAAACAAAAACAAAAAAATGAACACAGAAGAATTTGGTTTTGAAACACAAGCTATTAGAACACAATTAGAAAGAAGTCAGTATCTAGAGCATTCGGTGCCATTATACTTATCATCAAGTTTTGTATTTGAAGATGCCGAAGACATGAGAGCTTCTTTTACAGAAGAAAAAGAAAGAAACATTTACAGCCGTTTCAGCAATCCGAATACCACAGAGTTTGTGGACAAAATTTGTAAAATGGAAGGCGCAGAGGCGGGTTATGCTTTTGCAACCGGAATGGCAGCGGTATATTCTACTTTTGCAGCATTATTAAATTCAGGAGACCATATAGTGTCTGCGAGCAGCGTTTTTGGCTCGACGCATGCTTTATTTATGACGTATTTTCCGAAATGGAATATCGAAACTTCTTATTTTGATATTAGCAAGCCGGAAACCATTGAAGGATTCATTAAACCGAATACAAAAATTTTATACGCAGAGTCGCCTACAAATCCGGGTGTTGATGTGATCGATTTACAATTGTTAGGGGATCTTGCTAAAAAACACAACCTGATTTTAATTATCGATAACTGTTTTGCCACGCCTTACCTTCAACAACCTATAAAGTTTGGAGCGCATCTGGTGGTACATTCAGCAACTAAATTGATTGACGGTCAGGGAAGAGTTTTAGGCGGAGTTACGGTTGGAAGCGAAGATTTAATCAGACAGATTTATTTGTTCTCCAGAAATACAGGACCGGCTTTGTCTCCGTTTAATGCATGGGTTTTGTCAAAAAGTTTAGAGACATTGGCCGTTCGTGTTGAAAAACACTGCGAAAATGCTTTAAAAGTAGCAGAGTTTTTAGAGGCACATCCAAATGTGAATAGCATAAAATATCCGTTTTTGAAATCACATCCACAATATGAAATTGCCAAAAAGCAAATGAAATTGGGTGGAAATATTATCGCTTTTGAAATTAAAGGCGGAATTGAAGCAGGAAGAAAATTTTTAGATAAAATAAAACTTTGCTCGCTATCTGCAAATATTGGCGATACGAGATCGATTGTGACGCATCCTGCTTCAACAACACACAGTAAGCTGTCTGAAGAAGATCAATTGGCAGTCGGAATTACACAAGGTCTTGTACGTGTTTCTGTAGGTTTAGAAACTGTAGAAGATGTAATTGCTGATTTGAAACAAGCGCTTTCTTAAGATAATTTTAGATTTCTGATTTTAGATATTAGATTTTATGCTGATATCTAAAATCTTATCTTTACACTATGATAAAGCCAAGATTACTTATTTTATCAGATTTATTTGGAGGTAAAGATCCGGAGTGGATAAAAATTTATTCAGAATTATTAAGGTCTGAATTCGAAATTCAGTATTATGATGTTCTGGAATTGGCTGATATTAATTCTGATGACCTTATTGAAAGCGATATTCATAATCAATTTTTAAACGGCGGTATTGATTGTGCAGTCCAAAAATTACTTCAATTAGAAACGGAAAAAATAGTTGTTTTAGGATTTAGCATTGGAGGAACAATCGCTTGGAAGGCTTCTTTGCGAGGATTAAATACTGCTCACCTGTTTGCTGTTTCGTCAACAAGATTAAGATACGAAGCTGAAGTTCCAAATTGTGGTATAAAATTATACTTTGGAGAAGAAGATCCAAACAAACCGGACTCACAATGGTTTTTTGAATTGAATGTGGTCCATAAAATGATTCAAAAAGAGAATCATCAGCTATACAGAACGGAAAATAATGCGTCTTTGGTTTGCAATGATATTTTGAAAATTTTATTAAGATGACGGCTTTTAACTGGAAAAAAACAGTTAAAGGCCGTTTTTTATTAGGTTTTATTTAAACTATATCAATTTGGTAGAATTTAAAATTTTGTTCTATTACTATTCTCGTTTAAAAAGTTTATTTTTGTGGCAGAAAAACAAGGCGATTGTTGTTTTGGGTTAAAAGTCTAAAATGAGCAATCAGCAATTAAAATATATACAACGTGCTTTCAAAGAAAACTAAATACGGAATCAAAGCTTTAACTTATCTGGCCAGACGTGAAAACAATGAGCCGGTACAAATTGCTGAAATTGCGAAAAGTGAACATATTTCGATTAAATTTTTAGAAAGTATTTTGCTGCTGCTTAGGAACTCAGGATTTCTGGGAGCTAAAAAAGGAAAGGGCGGAGGTTATTATCTGATAAAAGATCCTAAAGATATCAGTATGGCTAAAGTCTATCGAATTTTGGAAGGGCCAATCGCACTACTTCCTTGTGCCAGTCATAATTTTTACGAAAGATGTGATGATTGTGATGATGAATCTACCTGTGCTGCACGCCGATTAATGACCGAAGTGAGAGATAATACGCTTAAAATACTGGAGAGTAACTCATTAGCAGATATTGCATTTTAATCAGATCTCCATTCCAGGATTTCCTATAAAAAAGACCATTTCAATATTTTAATGAAATGGTCTTTTCTTTTTAGATTCAGATTATATTTTAAAGAATAGGAATGCGTTTAGAAAATCAATTTATATCCTGCCATAAAAAGCATTACAGCAATCGCATTTCTAAGGAATTGATCCGGAACTTTTCCACTCAGCATACTTCCCATATAAATTCCTGGAAGTGAGCCCATCAATAATTGTCCTAATAAGACAAGATCTAAATTTCCCATTGAAGCGTGTCCGATTCCGGCAACTAATGTCAAGGGAACGGCATGTGCAATTTCAGTCCCGACTAAACGAGGGGTTGGCAATAACGGATAAAGAAAAAATAAAGTGACAGTTCCTAAAGCACCTGCACCAATTGAAGTTAGAGTTACAGTAGCGCCTAATAGAACACCTATAGCAATAGTTAGTGTGTTTTGAGTGGTACTTTCGCTGTGAAATTTATCTCCGGCATGTTTTTGAGAGAATTCTAAAAGTTTCTTTTTAAAGATAATAGCAACCGAAGTAAATAACAATGCCCAGCCTAAACTGTATTTGATAACATGATTTATAGTTTCAATGTCGGTTTTGATACTGCTCAGAATCCATAAAGTAATCAAAGCGGCAGGAACACTTCCGAGAGTCAGCCAGCCCGTGATTTTCCAATTGATATTGCCTTTTTTGTTGTGAACGAACACCCCTCCGGCTTTAGTAAAAGCAGCATAAAGTAAATCTGTTCCTACCGCTGTTGTTGGTGGTATACCAAACCACAACAAAATTGGAGTCATCAAAGAACCGCCTCCAACACCTGTTAACCCCACTATAAAACCTACTGCTAAACCTGCAATTATAAGACCTATTTGGAAATCCATGGATAAATATTTGCCGTAAAAATAACAACATTTTTATAATTATCCTATAGATGTGGTAGACTTTAAAAGCGCTATTTAAAAAAGGATGAAATTTTTACTGTTATAGTTCTGTAGCACAGTTTGATATGTTTTTTTGCGCCGTTTAACGACTGATGGAAATTGTTATGGATTCCTTTTCGTTACTATTAAAATAAAGAGGATGTAAAAAAATCAAATATTGTTTTGATATTTAGAAATAAGTAGTAATTTTGCCATTCAATCTACTAACCCGATAGGGTAATGGATTTTAAGGCTAAAACAAATCACAGGAATGGAAAAGGAACTTAAAATAAATACCGCAGCAATTAAGGCTGACGTCACAATTAAAGAAAGATTGTGGGTTTTGGTACCGGCAGTTTTACTGATAGGTTTGTTGACGACTTTGATCTACAATCATCATGCGGAATTTTCATGGAATGCATTTGTTGACGGTTTTAATCAGGAATTTTTAGTATTTTTTGCAATTGGTGTTTTTGCACAATTGGTAGACGGAACTTTAGGAATGGGATATGGAGCAACTTCTACATCATTTTTATTAGCATACGGAGTTCCGCCGGTTATTAGCAGTACAGCGGTTCACGTTTCTGAAATGTTTACCACGGGAGCATCGGCGCTTTCTCACCACCGATTTGGAAATATCAATAAAAAATTGGTCAAACATTTATTAATTCCAGGGGTTTTAGGTTCAATAATGGGAGCTTATTTACTATCGGACGTGATTAATGGAGATATTATAAAGCCTTTTATTGCAGTTTATATGATTGTTCTGGCTATTATAATTATTAGAAAAGCTTTAGTTAAAAAGATCATCAAAAAGAAACTAAAAAATTAGGATTTCTGGCCATCTTTGGAGGTTTTATGGACTCAGTTGGAGGTGGAGGCTGGGGGCCGATTGTGACTTCAACCTTATTAGGAAGAGGAAGAAACCCGAGATACACTATAGGTTCTGTAAATGCAGCTGAGTTTGCAATTTCATTTGCAAGCGGTTTAACCTTCATGCTTTTTGGTGGAATCCACGGCTGGCAGGTTATCATCGGTTTGATTTTAGGAGGTGTAATTGCAGCACCATTGGGAGCTTATCTTTTAAATAAAATCAAAAGAAAACCAATGATGATTGCGGTTGGTATTTTAATTATATTATTAAGTTTAAAAACATTATCTAAATTATTGTAATATTTTTTAGAAGGAAAGAGAGAGAATATGAGTGCGACTATTATACAATCATTATTAGATAAAACGAAAGATTTTTCACTTGACGAAACATTGGCTTTCTTAGCAAATGAATATCCGGGGAAAGTAATTTTTTCGACATCTTTCGGACAGGAAGATCAGGTTATCACTGATTTCATAGCAAAAAGCAATCAGGATATAGCCATTTTTACACTAGATACCGGAAGGTTATTTCAGGAAACGTACGATGTTTTTCATAAAACATTAAAAAAATACAAAAAGCCAATTGAGGTTTATTTCCCGGAAGCAGCAGCCGTAGAGAGTTTACTTCAGTCAAAAGGCCCGAATAGTTTTTATGATTCGGTTGAGAACAGAAAAGAATGCTGTTTTATTCGAAAAGTAGTTCCGTTACGAAAAGCATTGGCAGGAAATTCGGTCTGGATTACAGGTTTAAGAGCAGAACAATCCGAGAATAGAAACGACTTACAATTGTTTGAATATGACGGAGGTTTTGAAATTATAAAGTTCAATCCCTTGTTGAAATGGACATTAGAAGAGGTTGAAACTTATTTGTCTGAAAACAATGTTCCTCAAAATGCTTTGCACAAACAAGGTTTTGTAAGCATCGGATGCGCACCCTGCACGAGAGCAATTTTTCCGGGCGAAGACATCAGAGCCGGAAGATGGTGGTGGGAATCCAGTCATAAAGAATGCGGATTGCATAGCGCTAAGAAAGAGTAGGTAGAAGAAAGAAGCTAGAGGCAAGAGAATAGATTAAAGAATAAAGAATATAGATTTTTGAGTTCCGAAGGAACGCCCCATATTGTAGCGTCGGGTTTCAACCCGATGAAGACGAAGGAACGATCCATATTGTAGCGTCGGGTTTTAATCCGATGGGAATGGAAGAAGAAGATTTAGAATATATCGTCGGAGTTTAACCCGATGGAGAGTAAAGAAAGTAAAGAATAATAGTAGAAAGTTTTAGGAAACTCACAATAAACAACAACCTGAAACTTTAAACTTGAAACAAAAAAACAAAATGAGTTCAGTATTAAAAACAAACGCTTTAGAGAGCGAAGCAATATATATTTTCAGAGAAGTAATTTCACAGTTTGATAAACCGGTTTTACTTTTTTCTGGAGGAAAAGATTCGATAACATTAGTGCGTTTGGCACAAAAAGCATTCTTCCCTGCCAAAATCCCGTTTCCTCTTTTGCATGTTGATACCGGACATAATTTTCCGGAAACTATTGCTTTCAGAGACAAATTGGTAGAAGAGTTAGGGTTAGAATTAATTGTACGTAATGTTCAGGATGCTATCGACGAAGGAAAAGTGGTAGAAGAAACCGGTAAATATTCCAGTAGAAACAGTTTACAAACGACCACACTTTTAGATGCAATTGAAGAATTTAAGTTTGATGCCTGTATCGGAGGAGCACGTCGTGATGAAGAGAAGGCAAGAGCGAAAGAGCGTATTTTTTCAGTTCGTGACGATTTTGGTCAATGGGATGAAAAAAACCAACGTCCGGAATTATTTGACATTTTGAACGGAAAAATAGAGAATGGTCAAAACGTTCGTGTTTTCCCAATTTCAAACTGGACAGAATTAGATGTATGGAGTTATATCGAGAAAGAACATATCGAAATTCCATCTATTTACTTCTCACATAAAAGAAAAGTTTTTTTGAGAGACGGTTTGATCTGGTCACATTCTCCTTTTGTGTACCAGGAAGAAGACGAACAAATCGAAGAAAGAATTGTTCGTTTTAGAACCGTTGGAGATATGAGCTGTACAGCAGCTGTTGAATCTTATGCCGCAACCATCGAAGAAGTAGTGGGAGAAATCAGAAGCTCTACGATTTCTGAAAGAGGAGCCAGAATTGACGATAAACGTTCTGAAGCCGCAATGGAAAAGAGAAAACAACAAGGGTATTTTTAATTGATAATTAAAAAGTAGAATCAAGAAAACAAAAAAAACATACAGCTTGAAATTTTAGTTCAAAGGAAATCAACTTGAAACCTGAAACTAAATTTTTAAACCTGAAACAAAATAACATAGAATGGACGTTTTAAAAATAGCAACAGCAGGAAGTGTAGATGACGGAAAAAGTACTTTGATCGGAAGATTACTGTACGATACAAAATCATTGACGACAGATAAAATTGAAGCAATCGAGAAAAGCAGCAAGCAAAAAGGATACGATTATCTTGATTTTTCACTGGCAACTGACGGATTAGTAGCGGAGAGAGAACAAGGAATCACAATTGATGTGGCTCATATTTATTTCTCGACTGCAAAGAAAAGTTACATTATCGCCGATACTCCGGGTCACGTAGAATATACCAGAAACATGGTAACGGGAGCTTCGACTTCTCAGGTATCGATCATCTTAATTGATGCGAGAAAAGGCGTAATCGAACAAACGTACCGTCACTTTTTTATCAATAATTTATTGAGAGTAAAAGAGGTGATTGTGGCGATCAATAAAATGGATTTAGTTGATTATTCAGAAGAAGTTTTCAATAAAATCAAAGCCGATTTCCAAGCTTTAAATGCCAAAAGTACTTTCAAAGAACAAAACGTAAGTTACATTCCGTTAAGTGCCATCAACGGAGGAAATGTTGTGGATAAATCAGAGAACATGAAGTGGTACGATGGACAAACGGTGTTGGAGCACTTAGAAGGATTGCATTCTTCAGATGTTTTTGAAGCAGGAAAAGCACGTTTTCCGGTTCAAACGGTTATTCGTCCAAAAACAGAAGAGTACCATGACTTTAGAGGTTATGCCGGAAAATTATACGGAAACTCAATAAAAGTAGGAGATGCTGTAACAGTACTTCCTTCATTGACAGAATCAAAAGTTTCAAAAATTCACTTTTTCGACAAACAATTTGATGAAGCCGTTGCAGGTTCTTCGATCACCATCGAATTAGAAAATGATATCAATGTGACAAGAGGTGATATGATTGTAAAATCGTCAGAACTTCCAAAAATTGAAAAAGAAATACACACAACAGTATGCTGGATGGACAGTAAAAAACTGGTTCCGGGTACAAAATATATCGTTCAGCACAACACCAATTCGGTTTTGGCAAAAGTAGAAAGTATTAAAAACACAATTGCAACAGATTACTCAGGAACAACACCGGCATCACAGTTAGCAATTAACGAGATAGGAGAAGTAAGCATTAAATTAAGTAAGCCGTTATATTTTGACGCTTATAATGACAATAAATCAAACGGTGCATTCATCTTAATTGATACTGCAACGAATACAACAGCAGGAGTAGGATTCATCAGGTAAACCTGCTATAAGCTTTAAGCTATAGGCTTTAGGCTAAAAAAAAACATATATCAGGTATTTAGGGAAGCTTAAAGCTTATTGCCTAAAGCCTAAAGCAAGAAAGTCAAAAAGCTTATAGCCTAAAGCTTAAAGCCTAAAGCGAAATAAAAATGGAAAGTTTTAGAACAGAAATAGAAAATCCGGTAGTTCAGAAAGAGATTATCGAGTTAGAAAAAAAGATTCATTTGTTCCGTGGAGGAAAAATTGATGATGAGCGTTTTCGTAGTCTTCGTTTAGCACGTGGAATCTATGGACAACGCCAGGAAGGTGTTCAGATGATTCGTATTAAACTGCCTTATGGTAAAGTGACCAGCGAACAATTGATCCGTATTACAAAAGTTTCTGATGAATATTCTACAGGGCGTTTGCACATTACAACACGTCAGGACATTCAGATTCACTATGTAAGTCTGGACAGAACTCCGGAGCTTTGGGCAAATCTGGCTAAAGACGATGTTACCTTGCGTGAAGCTTGTGGTAACACTGTTCGAAACATTACAGGAAGCGAATTGGCAGGTGTGGATGTAAACGAACCGTTTGACGTTTCGCCTTATGCACATGCCCTATTTCAATATCTTTTAAGAAATCCTATCTGTCAGGAAATGGGACGTAAATTCAAAATTTCGTTCTCGTCCTCTGATGAAGATACCGCTTTGAGTTATTTACATGACTTAGGATTTATTCCTAAAATTGTAAATGGTGAGCGTGGTTTCAAAATTATGTTTGGTGGAGGCTTAGGTTCTCAGCCTGCTCATGCCGAATTACTTTCAGAATTCGTTCCGGCAAATCAGATTATTCCAACAGCAGAAGGAATCGTTCGTATTTTTGATCGATACGGTGAACGTGCTAAGAGAATGAAAGCTCGTATGAAATTCCTGATCAAAGAAATGGGAAGAGATGTTTTCCTTGATTTGGTTGAAAAAGAGAAAAAAGCAATCGCTTTTGAAACCTACGAAATTGACACCACAGCTTTTGACGGACCAATTCCGGAACCGTTATTAGAAGTGCCACAAGTTACCATTGAAGATCAGGCAGCATACGAAGCCTGGAAAAAATCAAATGTAATTGCTCAAAAGCAGGAAGGTTATTACGCTATTGGAATCAAAGTTTTATTGGGAGATTTTTACACTGATAAAGCCCGATTATTAGCCGATTTAATTAAAAATTACGCCGCAAATGAACTTCGTTTTTCATTGCGTCAGAATATTGTAATACGTCATGTGAAAGAAGCGAATTTACCTTTCTTCTATCAGGAATTGGCTAAACTGAACTTTGTTCATTTAGGATATAATTCAACGGCAGATATTACAGCTTGTCCGGGTACAGATACTTGCAATTTGGGGATTGCAAGTAGTACCGGAATTGCAGAAGAATTAGAAAAAGTATTAAATGCTGAATATCCTCAATATTTGAACAATCGTGAAATTGAAATCAAAATTAGTGGTTGTATGAATGCTTGTGGACAACATAATATGTCGGCAATTGGATTTCAGGGAATGTCAATCAATTCCGGAAAATTGGTAGCTCCGGCTTTACAGGTTTTGTTAGGCGGAGGAAGATTAGGAAACGGAGCAGGTCGTTTTGCCGATAAAGTAATTAAAGTACCTAGTCGTAGAGGTCCGGATGCGTTGCGTACGATCTTAAATGATTTTGATGCCAATGGAAGCGGACAAAAGTTTTTGGATTATTATGATTCAAAAGGAGAGAAGTATTTCTATGAAATCTTAAAACCTTACGCTGATGTAACCAATTTAACAGAAGCTGATTTCGTAGATTGGGGTAATGCAGATAATTATGTAAAAGCAGTTGGAGTAGGAGAATGTGCCGGAGTGGTAATTGATTTGGTGGCGACGTTATTGTTAGAAGCCAAAGACAAATTAACATACGCACAGGAATCTTTCGACGAAAATAAATGGTCGGATGCTATTTACCATGCTTACGCCGGATTTGTAAATGGTGCAAAAGCTTTATTGCTTTCTGAGAACGAAAAAACAAACAATCATGCAGGAATCGTTGATTTGTTTGACACTGTTTTTATTGCAACCGGTAAAATTGAACTGGCAACATCATTTAGAGAATTAGTGTATCAAATCAATGCAATACAACCTTCAGAAGCATTTGCGAAACAATACATTCAGGAAGGAATTGCATTTTTTGATACGATAGAAAAATATAGAGCTCAACAATTAGAAAATGCTTAATATCAAACCAAAAGTAACTTTAGTTGGTGCGGGTCCCGGCGATCCGGATTTGCTTACGCTGAAAGCTGTAAAAGCACTTGCTGGAGCGAATGTGGTTTTGTACGATGCATTGGCCAATGAAGAGATATTAGCACACGCTCCTAAAAATGCGATTCGGATTTTTGTTGGAAAAAAAATAGGCAATCATGCTTACACGCAGGATCAGATCAATCAATTGATTGTGGATAATGCTTTGACCTACGGAAATGTAGTCCGCTTAAAAGGTGGTGATCCGTTTATTTTTGGACGTGGAAGTGAAGAAATTGAATTCATCGAAAGTTTTGGAATCGAGACGTTCGTGGTTCCCGGAATATCTTCGGTAGTGGCAGTTCCGGCAAGCCAAGGCATATCAATCACCAAAAGAGGTGTCTCCGAAAGTTTTTGGGCCATTACAGGTACAACTTCTGATAGGAAATTATCTTCAGACGTTGCTTTGGCTGCACAGTCATCCGCAACAGTTGTAATTTTGATGGGGATGCACAAATTGCCTCAGATTATTGATTTGTTTCAAAAAGAAAACAAAGGAAATTTGCCCGTTGCGATCATTCAAAATGGAACAATGCCCGATGAAAAAGTAGGTGTAGGAACCGTAAATTCAATTCTGGAAATTGTAAAAGAAAAGAAACTGAGTTCGCCGGCAATTATTGTTCTTGGAGAAGTTGTTCGCGAAAGCAATAAACTAAAAGGATTTTACGAAGAATTTCTTTCCAAAGAAATGGTGAGATAAAGTGCAGTAAAAATGATTCTTTACATAATCTTGATTTTCAGTCCGTAAAATGCCTTGGTATAAAATTGGGTTTTTAACCTGATGAAAGCAAAAAATCATCTAATTTTGATTGGATGAAATTGAATTAAAATGGAACAAAACGAATTATATCCAGTATTCCTGAAGCTTCACAATCTAAATGTTCTTATTGTTGGCGGAGGAAATGTAGGATTAGAAAAGCTCTCTTTTTTATTAAAGTCGAGCCCTAATGCAAATGTTGAGGTGGTAGCGCCAAATTTTCATTTAGAAATAAAGGTTTTGGCCGAGAAACATCCTTCGATTAAATTGACAAAATCGAAGTTCAAAAAGAAAATGCTCAAAAAACGCCACATGGTAATTGCCTGTACCGATGATTTAAAAGTCAATAAAAAGGTATACGAATTATCCCGAAAGCGTTACTTGATTTGCAATATTGCAGACACACCGGATTTATGTGATTATTATTTAGGTGGAATTGTAACCAAAGGCAATGTGAAAATTGCCATTTCGACCAACGGAAAATCGCCAACAACAGCCAAAAGACTTCGCGAGTTTTTTGAAGAGGTAATTCCGGAGGATATAAATAAAATGGTCGAAAACCTCAATGAATATCGAAAGACATTAAAAGGTAATTTTGAAGAGAAAGTGAAAAGAATGAACGAGATCACAGCTTCATTGAAAAATAAGGAATAGTAATAGTTCCTAAAGAACGGTTCATATTGTAGCGTCGGGTTTTAACCCGATGGACGAACGAAATAACCGCTTCAATAAAAAATAAAGAGTAAAAAATTCCGCAAGGAAATCAATGACAAAAATCATTGAAATTAGAATAAATTATTCGTTCCTTTGCATTATTAAGAATGATTATAAACAACAACATAATGATTAAAACAGATATACTTATAATTGGAGCAGGCCCAACAGGATTATTTGCCGTTTTCGAGGCAGGATTATTAAAATTAAAATGTCATATTTTAGATGCTTTACCACAAGCGGGAGGGCAACTTTCGGAATTGTATCCCAAAAAACCTATTTATGATATTCCTGGATTCCCTGAAGTATTGGCAGGAGATTTAATCGACGGACTGATGGAGCAAATCAAACAATTTGAGCCTGGTTTTACGTTAGGAGAGCGTGCAGAAACGATTGAGAAACAAGAAGACGGAAGTTTTATTGTAACTTCAAATAAGGGAACTAAATTTCACGCACCGGTTATCGCTATTGCAGGAGGTTTGGGAAGTTTTGAGCCACGTAAACCACTTATTGAAGATATCGAGTTTTATGAGGATAAAGGAGTTAAATACTTCATTAAAAATCCGGAGAAATTCAGAAACAAAAAAGTTGTAATCGCCGGAGGAGGAGATTCAGCCCTAGACTGGAGTATCTTTTTAGCGAATGTAGCTTCAGAAGTTACTTTAATTCACCGTAGAAATGAATTTAGAGGAGCTTTAGATTCTGTAGAAAAAGTACAGGAATTGAAGACAGCCGGAAAAATTAAATTAATCACACCGGCAGAAGTGATCGGAATCAATGGTGCTGAGCACGTTGAATCATTAGATATCGAAGAAAACGGAGCACACCGTAAAATCGAAACAGACTATTTTATTCCGCTTTTCGGATTAACACCTAAATTAGGACCAATCGGAGACTGGGGATTAGAAATCGAGAAAAATGCCATTAAAGTAAATAATGCATTAGATTACCAAACTAATATTCCGGGAATCTTCGCTATTGGAGACGTAAACACGTATCCTGGAAAATTAAAACTGATTCTTTGTGGATTCCACGAAGCTACTTTAATGTGTCAGGCAGCTTATCAAATCATCAATCCGGGTAAAAAATACGTTTTGAAATATACTACTGTTTCAGGTGTAGATGGTTTCGACGGAACTCGTAAAGAAGCTCCAAAAGCAGTTGTTAAGGCGATAGTTTAATTCTAAGGGGCTGAGGTACTGAGGTACTACGGTTCTAAGATTTTTATATAGAGAAAGCTCAAACTTTTAGTTTGGGCTTTTTTTGTTAAATCCCGTAGAGATGCCATATATTTTGAGGTGCTGAGGTTCTAAGGTACTAAGCCGCTAAGATTTTTATATAGAAAGTCCAAACTTTTAGCTTGAGTTTTTTTTAATCCCAGCGGGATTCCATATTTATAGAATTAACGGTGTTTGAATAAAAAGCCCCAGCGGGGCGGTATATAATGTCGGCAAGGGAAATACAATGCCGCTCCGCTGGAGCTTTCATGTGTATGGAGATAGTTTTGTTATAAATATTATGCTCCTCTGGAGCTAAACTATTTTAAACTTTTTGTTAAATCCCGTAGGGATGACATATTTATTGAATTGATGGTGTTTGTAAAAAAGCCCCAACGGGGCGGCATATAATTAAAAACCAGAATGGCAATGTTGCTCCGTTGGAGCTTAAAGACATTTGGTAAAATAGTAGAAAAGCACAAAGTAATTTCAAACTTAGCATCTCAGCTTCTTAGCCTCTTAAAAAAAGAAACTTAGAACCTCAGAACCTTAGCATCTCAGAAACTTTAAAAAACACTTGCAATTGTTGAGACTATGTCTTTACTTTGCACTGTTCTTAAAATTATTGAAAGTTATCACGAAAGGCGGAGGGAAAGACCCAATGAAACCTTAGCAACCCTTTATCATAAAGAAGGTGCTACATTCTACTTAATACAACATCTTTGTATTCAAGATAGATAACACAAATACATTACACGTATTTCTCAAACTTTTCCTGACAACCTTACAATATTATTTTACTGAATTCAGTATCATGAGCGAATCATTAACGCATTTTTTTGTGCTTAATCTTTCCCGCTTTTTGTTACAAACTTTTTAGATCTGACAGCTTTTTTTAAACTGTTGGATTTAAAGTGAAAATAGAATTAATAAAAAACTTAGCAGCTCAGAACCTCAGTGTCTTAGTGGCTAAAAGAATAAAGATATGTCAATAACAATTCAGGAAGCAATAAAAAAAATATCCTAATCCTTGACGGAGCAATGGGAACGATGTTGCAGCGCTATAATTTCTCGGAAGAAGACTTTAGAGGAGAGCGTTTCAAAGATTTTCCGCATCCGTTAAAAGGAAACAACGATTTACTATCCATAACACAACCACAAGCAATCCGCGATGTTCACGCTGCTTATTTTGAAGCTGGTGCAGACATCGTAGAAACCAATACTTTTTCAGGAACTACGATCGGTATGGCCGACTATTTCCTGGAAGATTTGGTTTATGAACTGAACTATGAATCGGCGAAAATTGCCCGTGAAGTAGCGGATGAATTCACCGCTAAAAATCCGGATAAACCACGTTTCGTAGCGGGTTCTATCGGACCTACAAACCGTACGGCAAGTATGTCACCGGACGTAAACGACCCGGGGTACAGAGCTGTAACGTTTGATGATTTGCGAATTGCCTACAAACAACAAGCTGAAGCCTTAATGGATGGTGGATGTGATTTATTATTAGTAGAAACGATTTTCGACACCTTAAATGCAAAAGCAGCACTTTTTGCTATCGAAGAGGTCAAAGAAGAACGCAATCTGGATATTCCAATCATGGTTTCAGGAACGATTACAGATGCTTCAGGAAGAACACTTTCAGGACAGACGGTTGAAGCATTCTTGATTTCAGTATCACATATTCCGTTATTAAGTGTAGGATTCAATTGTGCTTTAGGAGCTGATTTGCTAAAACCATACCTGAAAACATTATCGCAGCATACACAGTTTAATGTTTCGGCACATCCAAATGCAGGATTGCCAAATGCTTTCGGACAATACGATGAAACTCCGGAACAGACTCAAGCCTTAATTAAAGAATATTTAGACGATAACTTAATCAATATTATTGGAGGCTGTTGCGGAACAACTCCGGATCATATTCGATTAATCGCTGAGGTGGCGAAGGATTATAAGCCCAGAGTGGCGCCTGTCTTGACTTAATCATTATGGGTGAAAGAAATGATGCGAAAGTAAATTATTGGGCAGCAGCTGGTTTTATAATAGCAATAATGCTAATGATTCTTTTTAGTCGTAAAAATGCTGATGAATCTGAAAAGTATGGAAAGACTTTTAAAGGAGAAACTATTGGATTTACAACTAGAATTGAACATGAAGGGAAAAGAGATTATTTAAAGTATTATTTCTATTCAGATCGAAAAATTTTGTCCGCGGTTTTAAGTAGAGATTATGATCTTGTTAATAAGTTTTACAAGGTAAAATATGACTTAAATAATCCAGAAGAAAACTATATAGTCTTGGAAGAAGAATTAAAACCGGATTCACTTTCGCTTATTAAAGCTGGCTTTGTAAAAGCTAAATATTATATATATAATGCAGGTGTAACCTGCAAATACATAGAAAAATCAAAATGGAAGTAAATGTTCCGTTAGGAACAACATATCGGTAACAAACGAATATACCTACAAGTTTTTAAAAACCTTGCAGAAAAGAAAATAGAATAAAAAACTTAGACTCTAAGCATCTTAGACTCTCAGTAACTTAAAGAAAATGACAGAAAATAGAAGAGACCTTGTATTATCAGGATTAGAACCGTTAATTATTACACCTACCAGTGTTTTTGTTAACGTTGGAGAACGTACAAACGTTACCGGTTCAAGAAAATTCCTGCGTTTAATCAAGGAAGAGAAATATGACGAGGCACTTGATATTGCAAGGCAACAGGTAGAAGGAGGGGCGCAAATCATCGATATTAATATGGATGAGGGAATGCTTGATGGCGTTCAGGCAATGACTAAATTTTTGAATTTAATTGCATCAGAACCGGACATCTCGAGAGTGCCTATTATGATCGACAGCTCGAAATGGGAAATCATTGAAGCGGGTCTTAAAGTAGTACAGGGAAAAAGTGTTGTAAACTCGATTTCATTAAAAGAAGGAGAAGAAGCCTTTATCCATCACGCCAAATTAATTAAACGTTATGGAGCAGCAGCCATTATTATGGCTTTTGATGAAGTAGGTCAGGCTGATAACTACGACCGAAGAGTGGAAATTTGTCAGCGTTCCTATGATATATTAGTCAACAAAGTTGATTTTCCGCCTCAGGATATCATTTTTGATTTGAATATTTTCCCGGTTGCGACCGGAATGGAAGAACATCGTTTGAATGCTCTGGATTTCTTCAGAGGAACAAAATGGGTTCGTGATAATTTGCCACATGCACATATTAGTGGTGGGGTAAGTAACGTTTCGTTTTCTTTTAGAGGAAATGATACCGTTCGTGAAGCGATGCACTCGGTATTTTTGTACCATGCGATCAAGAATGGAATGACTATGGGAATCGTAAATCCGGAAATGCTTTCGATTTACGATGACATCCCAAAAGATTTACTGGAACATGTTGAAGATGTGATTCTGGACAGACGTGACGATGCAACGGAACGACTTTTAGATTTTGCCGAGAACGTAAAAGGAGAAGTAAAATCCGATGAAAAAGCGGTTCAGGAATGGCGTTTGGGAACCGTTCAGGAACGTATTACGCACTCACTGGTTAAAGGAGTGGATGCTTTTATTGAGGAAGATGTAGAAGAAGCACGTTTGGCTGCTACAAAACCCATTGAAGTTATCGAAATCAATTTGATGACCGGAATGAATGTCGTAGGAGATTTGTTCGGAAGCGGAAAAATGTTCCTTCCACAGGTAGTAAAATCGGCACGTGTAATGAAAAAAGCCGTAGCCTATTTATTGCCTTATATCGAAGCCAGTAAACAGGCCGGAGACAAGCAAGGAAACGGAAAAATCCTGATGGCTACTGTAAAAGGAGACGTTCACGATATTGGTAAAAACATTGTTTCGGTGGTTTTGGCCTGTAACAATTACGAGATTGTAGATCTTGGTGTTATGGTGCCTCCGGAGAAGATTATTGCTGCTGCGATAGAACACAATGTAGATATCATTGGCCTAAGCGGATTGATTACGCCTTCGCTTGACGAAATGGTGTATTTGGCTAAAGAATTAGACAAACAAGGAATTAAAATTCCGATTATGATTGGTGGAGCAACCACTTCAAGGGCGCATACAGCCGTGAAAATTGCACCGCAATACAGAGAAACGGTTATTCACGTAAACGATGCTTCGAGAGCTGTTACTGTTGCCGGAAATCTGTTAGATCATAACCGTAAAATATATGCAAGCGATATTCGTGCAGAGTACGATTCTTTTAGAGAAACATTTTTGAATCGTTCGAGAGATAAGAATTTCTTAAGTATTGAAGACGCGCGTAAAAACAAATTACAATTGGATTGGGAAAATTTCAATCCGGTGAAGCCAAATATCATTGGTGAACAAATTGTTGAAGTAGAATTAGACGTTTTGGTTCCGTATATTGACTGGACACCGTTTTTCAGAACCTGGGAATTGTTTGGTAAATATCCGGCAATTTTAACAGATGAGGTTGTAGGGAAAGAGGCGACTTCTGTTTTTGCAGATGCGCAGGCGATGCTGAAAGTAATTTTAGCAGAGAAAAAACTATCTGCAAAAGGGATTTACGGAATATTTCCGGCCAATCAGATCAACGATGATGATATCGAATTGACAGATGAAAACGGAAAACCGTTACAGACATTTTTGACTTTACGCCAGCAATCGCAAAAAACAAAAGGCGCACCCAATATTGCATTAGCCGATTTTATCGCTCCGAAAGAAAGCGGGAAAGTGGATTATATGGGAGCATTTTGTGTAACAACCGGCTTTGGTGTTGATGAATGGGCAGCTGAATTTGAAAAAGATCTGGACGATTACAATTCGATTATGGTGAAAGCATTAGCGGATCGTTTTGCCGAGGCTTTCGCTGAATACCTTCATGAAAAAATACGTAAAGAAATCTGGGGATATTCATCAGATGAGAGTTTGACTAACGAAGAAATGATTTCTGAAGAGTATAAAGGAATCCGTCCTGCTCCGGGTTACCCGGCATGTCCTGACCATTTGGAGAAACCAACAATCTGGAAACTTTTAAATGTAGAAAAAGAAATAGGCGTAACATTAACTGAAAGCATGGCGATGTGGCCGGCTTCATCCGTTTCAGGATATTATTTTGGAAATCCGGAAAGTAAATATTTCGGACTTGGGAAAATAAAAGAGGATCAGGTAGTCGACTATGCCAAACGACGCAATGTTTCAACCGACTATGCCATGAAATGGTTGAACCCTAATATAGCAGATTAACTAAAAGTTTCAGGTTTCAAGTTTCAGGTTTTCTACGGCAACCTGAAACCTGAAACTTGAAACAACCAATATTTGATTTATGTTTTTTGATTCAGATTTTTTACACCATTTTTTCAAAACTCATAATTCATAACTCATAATTAAAAAATGAAAGTAACAGAACATATAGAAAACGCGAAAGGAAATACATTATTCTCGTTTGAACTTATTCCGCCTCAAAAAGGGAAGAGCATTCAGGAATTGTATGATAATATTGATCCGTTGATGGAATTTAAACCGCCATTTATTGATGTCACCACTTCGCGTGAAGAATATATCTATATTGATAAAGGAAACGGACTGTTAGATAAAAAGCTAACGCGTATGCGTCCGGGAACGCTTGGGATTTGTGCTTCTATAAAACATAAATACAATGTTGATACGGTGCCACATTTGCTTTGCGGAGGATTTACGCAGGAAGAAACCGAATACATGCTGGTAGATTGTCAGTATTTAGGAATCAATAATGTAATGGCACTTCGGGGTGACGCTATGAAAGACGAACAATCTTTTGTGCCAAAAGCCGGTGGGAATAGTTACGCTATTGATTTGGTACGTCAGATCAACGACTTAAACAGCGGAAAATACCTTCATGAATTAATGGATGCTGATAATAAAGCCGATTTTTGTATAGGTGTTGCGGGTTATCCGGAAAAACATTTGGAATCTCCTTCTTTACAATCTGATTTAAAAAGACTGAAAGAGAAAGTAGATGCGGGAGCCGATTATGTGGTGACCCAAATGTTTTTTGATAATGCTAAATATTTTGCCTTTGTAGAAAAAGCAAGAGAAATTGGTATCACAATTCCGATTATTCCGGGAATCAAGCCAATTGCGGTTCAACGACATTTACAGATTTTACCACAGATTTTCAGAATCGATTTGCCGGAGGATTTAATTGATGCTGTAGATAAATGTAAAAACAATGCCGAAATCAAGCAAGTCGGAATCGAGTGGGCCATTCAGCAATCATTAGAATTAAAAGCTGCCGGAGTTCCTGTTTTACATTATTATTCAATGGGGAAATCAGAGAATATCCGCCAGATTGCAAGTCAGATTTTTTAAGAGTTTAAGCATATAGTTTGTCATTTCGACTGAAGGGAGAGTCGAAATGACAAAATTTTACCGATAATTACTTTTTAGGACTAATTTTGAATTTATTTTAAAGATGATGAAAAAAGAAGAATTACAGGCAATAGCCTCTCAGCTAAAGCATCCTACAGGAGAAAAAGGAATTGAAATGGCGAATATGATGCATGAAACCAATATCAATATGACGCGCCATTCCGTTCAAAATCTCCACGTAAAATCGGGAAATACAATTTTAGAATTAGGTCACGGAAATGCCGGACATTTAGAGTATGTACTAGAGCAAGCGGAGGATCTGACTTACTACGGACTTGAAATGTCGGAGTTAATGTGTCAGGAAGCAAAACAAATTAATGTCGCTTTTGTAGCTAAAAAACAGGCCCACTTTTCTCTTTATAACGGAACCGATATTCCATTTGAAGAAGCCTCTTTTGATAAAATATTCACGGTAAACACCATTTATTTTTGGCAGGAACCGGAGAAGTTACTCTCAGAAATTTACAGAGTTTTAAAACCGGAGGGTACTTTTTGCATCACCTTTTCCGAAGAAAGTTTTATGAAACAGCTTCCTTTTACTCAGTTCGAATTCAATCTTTACAGTACCGAAAAAGCGGAAAGTTTGATTGAAAAAACAGCTTTCCAAGTCGTGCATAAAGAAACGCTGACTGAAAAAGTAAAAAGTAAAATGGGGGAGTTGGTAGACAGAGCTTTTACTACTTTGGTATTAGGGAAACGTTGATCTCCTGATCTCTTCACCGTATTTTTTTCATATTTTCATAGATTCCGGAGTAATTTGACTCTCTGGAATTAAAATTTTTTGCAGTTAATTTTAGTACTCCTTTTTTGAGTAATTTAATTGACTTTATTTTATGTTGCTATTTCTGAATGTAATCCGTTAAAATTATGGAGATTAAAAAGATCGATTTTCTAAAAAGTTACAGCAGTATTCTATTGCTTTTGGGAGGAATCCTGCTTGGAAGTATTTTAGGATTAGTTTTCAAAGAAAAAGTTGAGGTCATAAAACCATTGGGAGATATTTTCCTCAACCTGCTCTTTACGGCTATTATCCCTTTAATTTTCTTTACCATTGCGTCTTCAATCGCCAGTCTGGAAAGAACAGAGAAATTGGGAAAACTGTTTGTAATCATGGTTCTGGTTTTTTTAAGCACCATTTTAATTTCGGCAATTGTAATGATTTTGGCAGTATATCTTTTTCCAATCCATCAGAATATTATATTATCTAAAGTCCCGATAGAAAACATCCAATCAGGAAGTATTGGTGAGCAAATAGCACAGTTGGTTACCGTAAATGATTTCTTTGAATTACTGTCCCGAAAAAGCATGCTGGCGCTTATTATCTTTTCTTTTTTAATTGGTTTTGCGAGTCTGCAATCCGGAGAAAAAGGAATCGCTTTCAGAAGTTTTCTGGATTCAGGTAACGAAGTCATGAAGCAGCTTTTGAACCTCATTATGAAATTGGCTCCAATTGGTTTGGGGGCTTATTTTGCCTATCAGGTTGGAGTTTTTGGTCCGCAATTGTTTGGTGTTTATGCCAAGCCTTTAGGGGTTTATTATGCGGCCTGTATATTTTATTTCTTTGTGTTTTTCAGTTTGTACGCCTTAGTGGCCGGAGGGAAAAGAGCTTTTGTGGTATTTTGGAGCAATAACATTACGCCGGCTTTAACGGCGGTTGGAACCTGCAGCAGTATTGCCACCATCCCTGCGAATCTGGAAGCCGCTGAGAAGATGAATATTCCTAAGCACGTTCGCAATTTGGTCATTCCGCTTGGAGCGCCCTTGCATAAAGACGGTTCGAGTATGTCTTCTATCCTTAAAATAACCGTTCTTTTTGCCATGTTTGGAAAAGATTTCACGGCACCTTCGACCATACTTTTAGCGCTCGGAATTACTGTAATCGTTTCAATTGTAGAAGGAGGAATTCCAAATGGAGGTTATATCGGAGAAGTTCTGGCCATCACAGTTTACGGACTGCCAATGGAACAAGCCCTACCGGTTGCTATGATTTTAGGAACTCTCGTCGACCCGATAGCGACTTTGCTAAATGTCAATGGCGATCTCATTTGTTCGATGGTGGTCTCGAGGTTTTCCGAAAAAACGAAGTGGTAGCTTTAGTCTTCCAAAGCAAATAAATCTAATACTAAAATCAGCGTTAATCTGCTTAACCTGTAAAATCCGTGTGCTAATTTTTTAGCAGTAAGGAAGTCTTACAGCCAGGCAAAAAAAAAGTAGTTTACAATGAATTCAATACTTCAAAATGATCTGAATGATCTTGAAAACATTCTAGAAAAAGCAAAACAGCACGGATTATCGTTTTTGGACAATCTTGAAAACGTTCCAACTTCCAGTAAAAACACAATTGATCCAACTCGAGTACTAAACGAGACAGGGTTAGGATCATTAGGAGCTTTGGAAGAATTTAAGGAGAGACTGGCACCATTGATGGTAGCTTCTCCGGGGCCAAGGTATTTAGGTTTTGTAACCGGAGGATCAACGCCAGCTTCAATTGTAGGAGACTGGTTGTCTACAATTTACGATCAGAATACCCAGGCGGTAAAAGCGCAGGGAGGGACTTCGGCCCTAATCGAGTTTGAGACCATTCATTTATTGCGACAGTTATTAGGGCTTCCCGAATCTTTTTTAGGGGGATTTGTGACTGGAGCGACCATGTCAAATTTCACCTGTTTAGGGGTGGCAAGACAATGGATTGGTGCCCAGTCAGGAAAAGATTTTGCTAAAAACGGAGTTTCCGGGTCCATACCTATCTTAACTGCAACACCTCATTCGTCATCCATAAAAACATTATCGATGCTGGGGATTGGAAGTAATAATTATACGGTACTTAAAACCGCAGAAGGTAATAGAGAAGCTATTGATATCGACGATCTTCAGAAGAATATAGAAAATTTAAACGGAGAGCCGTTTATCCTGATTTCGAGTGCAGGAACTGTTAATACAGCCGATTTTGATGATTTTGCGGCTATTGCAAAACTTAGAGAAAAATACAATTTCTGGTGGCATATTGATGCCGCTTTTGGTGGTTTTGCAGCAGTTTCTGAAAAATTCAAACACCTTACAGAAGGCTGGGAAGGTGCGGACAGTATTACAATTGATTGTCACAAATGGTTAAACGTACCTTATGAAAGTGCTTTTTATTTAATTAAAAAAGAACATGTTGGATTGCAAATCGAGACGTTCCAAAATTCTAATGCACCTTATTTAGGGAATCCTCTGGAGAATTTTAACTACCTGAACGTATTGCCTGAAAATTCACGCCGATTAAGAGCTTTACCGGTTTGGTTCTCTTTACTGGCCTACGGAAAAGAAGGATTTAAAGACATCATAGAGAAAAGTACGGCATTGGCACTGCATTTTGCAAACGCCCTTATCGAAGACGAGAACTTCGAACTGTTGGCTCCAATCCGACTAAATAACGTTTGTTTCACATTAAAAGGAGACTATAATCAGGAGAATGTAAGTACGTTTTTGACGCATTTAAATGACACAGGAAAGGTGTTTATGACGCCAACGGTTTATCAAAACCGAAAAGGAATCAGAGCGTCTTTTGTCAATTGGCGCACTACTGAAAATGATATCAAAATAATTATCGAAGAGATAAAAGAGACCCTTTCTGAATTGGATTTTTAATTCGATAGTCTAAATTTTTAAAGCCCGATTAGATGCTAATCGGGCTTTTTTTTGCCCTTTTTTGAAAATTTGAAGAGCGGTCAGTCTGGATTTTTTAATTTTCGCCTCATGATTTCTTAAGGAAAGATTAAGTAAAATTTAATTATTCTTTAAGGATTGACCTGTTTGTTATGTTTTCTTTTGTTTAAAAGTTAATTACTATTCTTATTTAGAATAATTAAAAATAACTTGGAAAAAACCTTTTGAGAGCCTAATTTTGTTGCTAATTTAATTTTCAAACCAAAATTTATTAGATGCAAATAAGTAGATTAATGCTCTTGATCGCCATTTTTTTTATTTCACTTCAAGGGTATTCACAAAAGGACAAAGTAAATTTAACAGGAGTTATTGTTAATCATCTTGGGAAAACTGCCGAAGGAGTTTCGGTAGCTTTAAAAGGAACAGAGTACAGTACACTGACGAATAATAAAGGGGAGTATAAAATTAGTGCCAAGCCGGGAAATTATGTTTTGCTGGTTACACATGTGGGTTATAAAACCACAGAAACGGCAATTTTTCTAAAGCTGGGAGGAAAGCCTGCTCAGAATATTACGATGGAAGAAGATATGGCAGCTTTAAACGAAGTTGCAGTAACGGGAAAGTCCAAAGTTCAAAGAGTACGAGAACAGGCGTATAATATTACAGCCATAGATTTAAAGAAAACCTACAATACGTCTGCCGATTTAAATCAGGTGTTGAATAAAACCACAGGAGTCCGCATTCGGGAATATGGAGGATTAGGATCGGCTTTTAATTTTTCACTGAATGGATTCTCCGGAAATCAGGTTAAATTCTTTTTGGACGGTGTACCTATGGACAGTTATGGTTCAGCTCTCACGCTGAATAATATTCCGGTAAACATGGCTGAGAGAATAGATGTGTACAAAGGTGTTGTTCCTATTGAGTTAGGAGCGGATGCACTTGGGGGAGCTGTTAATATTGTAACCAATAAAAATGTAAACCGTTATATCGATGCTTCTTATAGTTACGGATCGTTTAACACTCACAGAGCAGCAATAAATACGAGATTCTCCGGTCGTGATGGTTTTATTGCCAATATTAACGCTTTTGCAAATTATGCCGACAATGATTATAAGGTAGATGTAAGTGTGGTGGATAAAAATACCTCGAAGTTTTTACCGGAACAAAAATACAAGCATTTCCATGATGCCTATAAATCAGGAACTATAATGGCAGAAGCAGGATTTAAAAACAAGAGTTTTGCCGATTATCTGCTTGTTGGTTTTGCCGTTGCAGGCAATAAAAAAGAAATTCAGCAGGGAAGAACAATGCAAAAAGTAGTAGGGCAGGCTTTTACAGATAGTCAAAGTTTTATTACCTCTTTGAAATTCAAAAAAAGTGATCTTTTTACTAAAGGATTGTCTTTAAGTATTAACTCCACTTATGCTTTAGTAAACAACCGCTCGATAGATACTTCTTCGCGAGTGTATGACTGGACAGGGAATTATATATACAGACAATTTGCAGGAGCCAATGATAAAGGCGAATTGGGAAACAAAACCATATACGTTTACGACGAGGCTAATGCACAGGTGACAACAAACTTAAAATACCAGTTAAATGAGCAGCATTCACTAGCGGTAAATTACTCTTATTTGGGCTACAAACGTAAAGAAACAAACGAGTATTTAAAAGTTGTACAACTGGGAGAACCTACTATTGATAAAAATATTCTGGGTCTAAGTTATAATTTTAGCGGTCTCGATAATCGACTGGCTATTTCAGGTTTTGGTAAAATGTTTGATTTAGCAACTCAAATGATCGCCCATAACATAACGCAATCTTCTTCATCAACAAATTATGGTTATGGCGCTACTTCTGCATACCATTTGACAGATAAATTTCAAATTAAAGGTTCTTATGAGCATGCGTATCGTTTGCCTTCTGCTACAGAAATGCTGGGTGACGGACTTACTGTAAACAGCAATATTGGATTAAGACCTGAGAGTAGTGATAACGCAAATCTGGGTATGGCTTTTAATACTCAGAACAGCAAAAATCATTTTAATGTTGAGACGAGTATCATTTACAGAGAAGCAAAAGATTTTATCAGAGAAAAGCAGGAGGGAGACAAAACGGTTTTTGAAAATCTTCAAAACGTGCAAATAACAGGTATTGACGGTGTTTTTAGATACGGGTACAAAGACTTAATAAATTTTGAAGTAAACGGAACGTATCAAAAGAGCCTTAACAAAAACAAATATAAAGCAGGAACAACCAGTCCTGATGCCTTGTATGACGCACAATTGCCTAACGTTCCAATCTTCTACGGAAACGCTGATCTGACTTTTAACTTTAAAAACATCAGACATCAGGACGATAGACTTTCTTTAAATGTAAGCGCCAATTATATAGATGCTTTTTATCTGACCTGGCCGGTACTGGGAAGTCTGGAAACCAAAAAAGCTATTCCGGAACAATTTACTCAGAATGCTATGGTTGCCTATTCTTTTTTAAACGGCAAATACAATTTGGCTTTCGAGTGTAGAAATATTACCGATATAAAGGTGTACGACTATTTTAAGGTTCAAAAACCGGGGCGCGCTTTTTCAGTGAAGTTCAGATACTTTCTACAGTAATTTAAATAATAATCCTAAATAATAATAATAATCATGTTTGTAAACAAATTCGCAAAATGCTTTGCATTGGCTTTTCTGTCATGCTCTATCTTTTCATGCAGCAGTGATGATTCCTCTAAAGATGAAACACCAACTGTAAACGGAACTAAATATGTAGCATCTTATTGGCTGGCCGATTATACGCAGTATATATTAGATTTTAATTCTACTGATCAGTTAATGACCGGAGAAATTAGTGCAAAAGGAGTTGGAATTGAGCAGGGAGGAAGTTGTTTTCCTGTGAACAATACATTTTTTGCCTTAAGTACAGAAGACGAAGGGTCGGTATCGTTTCGTCTGAACAATTCCGGAAAACTGGGAGCGGGAGATAAGATTTCTTTCGAGTCATCTTATGCTGTAGGTTATACAGATGATAAAAAACTGATCAATATTGGCGCTACCTGGGACGGTAGTTCATCTGATTACGAATTGATGATTTACAACCCTGCTACCGTTTCTATCGATGCCCGTAAGTTCAATGATTTTAGTGTGAATCCGGCCAATAAAAAAATATTATACTGGCCAACAGGAGCGGCAGTTTCAGGAGATAAACTTTTTGTTCCGGTTTATACCAAAGATGTAAGCGACGGAACCAATAAAGTACTATCATCTGATGCAACTATGAGAGTGTACAAATATCCTTCTTTAGAATATGTAAGCACCATAAAAGATGCCAGAACAACTGCAATTGGTCTTTATTATACCAATACCGGAATTGTTCAGACAGAATCAGGGGATATTTATACGTTCTCCTCTAATGCACGTGCAGGAGGTTATCCGGTTACGGGTGTTTCATCAGGAGTTTTACGTGTTAGAAAAGGTGATGCTAAGTTTGATCCAGGTTACTTTTTCGATCTTCAGTCAAGTACGTTAAAAGGTAAAGTTCTTGCCGCTTATCCTTTAGGAGGAGAGAAAGTTTTCATCTCCTATATCCCTACCGAAGTTGATGCAGCCAATTCTGTGTACAGCTTCCTTAACACAAAAACAATTTTCAAATCGGCTATATTGGATTTATCTGCCAAAACAATCTTAGCAGTTACAGGATTACCGGATCATGGCGGAGATGAATTCTTCGGGTTGGGAAGTATGTTTGTTGAGAACGGAAAAGCATACAAAAGTTTTGTAACAGGCGATCAGGCTCGTGTGTACCAAATTGATATTGCAACCGGTACTGCAAAAGCGGGTGCACTTATTAAAGAAGGTCTTTATTTGCCTTCAATTGGTAAACTTACCTATTAAATTACTACAGTTTTAAGCGGCTTGAGGATTACTAAAAATCCTCAAGCCGTTTTATTTATAAATTTTGTCTTAGTTTCAAATTACTATTTTAATGAATATTATTAAAAACCGCACAGGTAAACCGCCCAATAAAGGAAAATCACGCTTTAGTAAAATCAATGCCTGGCTGCACTTATGGCTGGGACTCGCTTCCGGAATAATTGTATTTATCATGGCAATTACAGGTTGTATTTTGGTTTTTGAACAAGAAATCAAAGAGTTTACCTCTCCCTGGCTCAATGTCGAGGCTCAAAGTCCTGAGCACTTATTACCCCCTTCTCAAATTTATGCAGCAGTTCAAAAAGTACTGCCCAACAAAGAAATTCATGGTTTCTGGTATAATGGTTTAGACAAATCAGTTAAAGTCGATATCGAATCGGATTCGTTGATTTATGTAAACCCCTATAACGGTAAAATTACCGGGATGGTTGATCATGAAGATTTCTTTCACATAATCGATGAGGGACATCGGAATCTTTGGCTAGAGCGGGATATTGGAGCACAGATAACCGCCTGGGCAACCTTTATTTTCTTCTTTTTATTGATTAGCGGACTACTATTGTGGTTTCCGAAAAAGTGGAACAAAACAACCGTTAACAGCAGTTTTAAAATAAAGTGGGAGGCTAAGTTCAAACGCCTCAATTATGATTTGCACAATGTAATGGGTTTTTATGTGCTCATTTTGGCATTGTTGATTTCTTTTACCGGATTGTTAATGAGTTTTCATTGGCTAAGGGAAAGTACTTACTGGATTAGTGGAGGATGGGCAGAGGCAAAAGAGCAGACAGTTTCGGTTAAAAAAGAGCCCTTGTCCAAAGAGCAATTAGACAAACTGACTGCTGTCGATTTTATTTGGAAAAAGGTTCGGACAGAAATTGCCAAAGAAAACAAAGAAGCGGTTATCATTCATTTTCCCGATGATCCGAAAGAAGATTTTTACGCCTGTACGGACATGTACAAAGGCATTTGGAGAGATCTGTATTTTGACTCCAAAACGCTTGAATTACTTCCAAAATCAGAAAAATACATTGGTAATGAACGTTTTTCAGATTGGTTGATGCGATCCAATTACAGCCTTCATATTGGTGCAATAGGAGGATTGTCGACCAAAATAATTTATTTCATCGGCAGTTTAATCTGCGCCAGTTTGCCAATTACCGGATTTTACATCTGGTGGGGCAGAAAGAAAAAGCAAAAATCAAAAGCTTAGTGTTGATTTGATTTTAGCAGTTTTGTATTAGTTAGTTTCCTTAAAGTCTTTTGTACGAAGTAAAATTCCTCAAAAGACTTTTTTCTTGCTTTGTGGGACTTCGGCTTCGCTCAGTCTGACACGTCAGGCAAAGCGAAGTCGATTTTTTGTATGCAGGACCACTTTTTTTTGGGGGGGCTTCGACTTCGCTCAGTCTGACGAAGTTTTCAATATCATTTTCAAGGTCTTTTTACTTGTGGCAGTGTGCTACAGGATAAATAATCTCAACAAGATGTTAAGTGCCAGAAAATTAAACTTTGCGTCTCTGCGTCTTTACGAGCAAAAAAACACTATGTCAGCTTTGCGGTTGATCCCGCAACCTCAAGACTTTTTTACTTGTGGCAGTATACTGCAGGATAAATAATCTCAGCAAGATGTTAAGCACCAGTAAATTAACCTTTGCGTCTCTGCGAGCAAAAATACTATACTTGCTTTGCGGTTAACCCCAAAAACAAAAAGAGCCTGCTAACTACAAACAGGCTCTTTCATTCAAAAAAAAACAAAAACAAGGAAACTAAAGATCCAAATATTAAATTCTGTACGTAAACGCTATAGTAGCAATACGGTTGTCCAGATCATATCTTTTATTGATGCTCGTTTGAGCTATGACTGAATTGATGTGAAAATTATTGGTATTAAAAATGTCCGTAATATTAAATTTGATACTTCCTTTCTTTGCCAGTACCTGTTTCGAGATTCCAATACTAAAATCAAAAAAAGCATCTCTTTCATAAATACCAAGATTCGATCTGGATTGATATTGTGCGTTAGCTTCAGCTTTTAGGCTCTCGCTGATCGTAAAGGAGTTCTGTACACTTAGATTTAAAGTAACAATAGGATCAATTTTATCCGTATTCACTACATTTCCCATGAACTTATTTTCGAAAATGTTGAATAGCGTATTCACCGACCACCATTTGTAAATTTCGGCTGTGTTGGTGATATTTGCACCATAATTAAAGGATTTGCTCACGTTAATTTGGGAAGTTACGGTAGTGTTGTTGGCGGGATTGTAATCGTAAACCTCTGTAAAAACATCTTTGGTTTTACTGAAATACAACGAAGCCATAAAAGCACTTTTCCAGGCGTATCCAATTTCTGTCGAATGAGTAATCTCCGGAACCAAATTTGGATTTCCCTGTGAGTAATTAAAAGAATCATCGTAAAAACGAAACGGATTCAAATCAAACTGACTCGGTCTGTTGATTCTTTTACTGTAGGAGGCGTGCAAAGAATGGTCGTTGCTTAGCTCATATTTCAAAGAAACACTTGGAAACCATTTTAAATAATCGTCTTTATGAGTTTCATTTAAGGTTTTTTGTAGTATCTCAATCGCAGTATATTCCGTTCTTAACCCTCCCTGAATATTTAAATTTTCCAGTTGGTATTTGTAATTGGCATAGGCAGCATAAATTTGTTCTTTGTACTCAAAATGATTGGTGGAGTTAGGATCAACGATCCATTGATTATTGTCGTAATACTCGTAAACCGATGGATTGTCATTGTTTTTAACGCTGGCTTTAGCACCCCATTCGATAGACTGCTTTTCCTTTAACGGATTGACAAAATCAATTTTTCCTGTAAAAACACTCAATTGCGACGGAATAAAACCCCTGCGGTCATTAATGTTAGTAGCAATAGCAGGATCTGTATTTTTTGCACTCTGAAACTGATTCGATCTGAATTTTGACGTTTCATATTCCAAATCAAAAGACATGTTTTTGCCCTCGGTATTAAATTTATGAACTCCAGAAAAGCCATACGTATAATCATTCCACTTTTCTTTACTGTCGTTGAAGGTCAAAGCATCAAATTGTACCTGATTTGAAGTGTTTAGCAATGTATTTCTACCGTTAGCGATGTTCTCGTAACGCCCCAGTTTGGCATCAACATAAACTTCTAAATTCGTTTTAGGAGAAACTTCATAGGTAGTTCCAATTTTAAAATTATTAGAAGTCAGCGGTTCGTCTGTAACCGAGGTCTGATGGTTTTTTGTCGAAATAGTTTGACGTGTGTTGTCAGTATATTGAATCTGATCGAATTCTTTACGTTCTTCCTCACCTCTAAAGGTGTAACTGTAGTTTCCGTAAACGCCAAATTTATCTTTGTTGTAACTTAAGTTAACACCGGAATTGGTTCTGTTCTTACGGGCTCTTCCGTAATTGGTGAATACCGTTCCTTTAAGTCCGCCTGCATTAGGTTTCTTTAAAATAATATTAATAATTCCGGCTTTACCGGTCGCATCATATTTAGAAGAAGGATTCGTAATCACTTCAATTTGTTTGATATTGGATGAGGTAGTTGACTTTAAATAATTCGCGAGTTCCTTTTGTGAAAGCTGTGTTAACTTGCCATTAATCATCACTCCGACACCTTGTTGTCGACGGATCGATAATTCGCCGTCCTGAGAAACGACAACGCCCGGAGCACGGGATAAAACATCTAAAGCAGTGCCGCCTTCAGAAACAATGCTGTTTTCTACATTAAAAACCAGTCGATCTGATTTCTGAGTATATAAAACCTTCTTTTTTGTGATTACAATTTCATCTAAAGCATTAATCGAAGTTTCGACAATGCTGTCTCTTCCTTTTTCTGTCTGCGAATATCCGTAGACTGAAAAGGCAAGTACAATAGATGTTATAATATTCTTCATGGTATTTTGGAATGATGGGGGTAAAGTAATTTTTGATTTTAGGTACAGAAGCTGTATGCTATTGCAGAACGAGCTGTTCGAGTTTATCAGAAAGTGTATTTTGAAGAAGTGTCAATCGGTTTGAGAGCTTATATATCGAGGCTTTTATAGGAAGGAGTATTGAAAACATGAGTGATTATTTGAAGTTTCAGTTGTCAAATATAACACTATTTATAATAAGTCTAAATAAATATAGTTAAAATTTACGACAAATAATGTAAAGCATTGATATTGAAGGGTTACTGTTTTGAGGGAAAAGTATAAAACCTGGGAAAATATTGAAAATTTGAAGAAAATGCCTGTGAAAACAAGACTTCACAGAGTTTAAGAAAATGGAAAATGAGGAGAGGAATAAAAGCAGAAAAACCAACTTATTCTATAATAGAACAAATTGGTTTTTATTTTAAAATGAAGTAAGGTTGGAATCCCTACTTTGTAATTTCTCTGAAAACGGCTTCGAGATTTTTATTTTTCTGGTTCAGTTGTAATGTTTTTAAACCATTTTCATTGGCAAAATCAAAAATAGCCGGACGCATGTCTTTTTCAGAAACAAAAGTTAGTTCCCAAGTCATATCGTGTGTGTTCTTGTAGGCCGTAATATTTTTAAGTTTAGCCAAAAGCTGTTCTTCTACCTGATAATCAAATTCTACTTCGATCACTTGCTCTGCATTTTCAGATACCAGATGGTCTAATTTTTTGTCGGCAACAATTTGTCCTTTGTCAATAATAATGACACGATCGCAGATGGCTTCGACTTCCTGCATGATATGAGTAGACAGAAAAACGGTTTTATCTTTCCCTACATTTTTGATCACATTTCGAATTTCCATTAACTGGTTAGGATCCAGTCCGGTAGTGGGTTCGTCCAGAATTAAAACCTCCGGATTGTGCAATAAAGCATTGGCAAGTCCCACACGCTGGCGGTATCCTTTAGAGAGCTGTCCTATTTTTTTATGACTTTCACCTGACAGCCCTGTCAGTTGTATGACTTCTTCAATTCTTGATTTCGGAACCTGATAAACATCGGCATTAAAAGCCAAATATTCACGAACATACAAATCCAGATACAACGGATTATGTTCCGGTAAATAGCCAATAGAACGTTGAACTCCCTTTGCGTCCGTCATGACATCATGACCGTTTACAAGGGCTGAGCCATTATCTGCCAGTAAATAGGTCGTCAAAATTTTCATTAATGTAGATTTTCCTGCGCCGTTTGGACCCAAAAATCCGACGATTTCTCCTTTTTCAATAGAGAATGAAATTTCATTTAGCGCTTTTTGGGTTCCGTAACTTTTTGATATGTTGTTTACTGCTATCGACATGACTTTTTATTTGCTACAAAAGTAAACAGAAATACGCTCGATTACTACATTTTTATCTTTTAAAGAAATCATAAAAAAAATATAAAAGCCAGTCGTTACGGCATCGTTCTTGTTAAAGGGATATCAAATTTAAAATAATTTATAATGAAAAAAATGTTGGTGGTTCTTGCATTAGCTATGGTTAGCTTTGCAAACGCACAAAAAGGAACAATCTTAGTTGGTGGTGGTATTGGTTACACTTCTCAAACCAGAACTTTAGGAAACAATGAGGTTAAAACGAATGAATTTGATTTTTCTCCAAAAGTAGGTTACCAATTTCACGACAACTGGACTGTAGGGGGTGAGGCTTCTTTTGGTTCTAGCAAAACTGAGCAAGGAGTAAATGAAGTGAAAAACAACACTACTAAATTAGGTGCATTTTTACGTTACACTATGCCATTAAACCAAACTTTCGCTTTCTTCGCTGAATTAGGAACAGGTTTTCAAAGTGCAAAAGACAAAACGTACACTGGACCAATGACTTCAACTGCTAAAGCTGACGGTATGTACATTGGTATTACACCAGCTCTTTTCATCGACATGAAAAAAGGTTTTGGTTTAAACTTTAACATTGGTGGTTTAGGGTACAACACTTTAAACTATGATAACAATGGACCAGAAGTTAAAAACTTCAATTTTAATTTTGGTAGAACATTTAACATTGGAGTTTCTAAAAACTTCTAATCTTAAATAGTATTCAATTTCAGAAAAGCATCCGCCACGGCGGGTGCTTTTTTTGTTTACGGACTATCTTATGAAAATTAAAGTTTGTTGTTTAGCCCCGATAGAAGTGATATCCTTTTGTGGCGGGGTTCGCCATAAAAGATATAACGGATAGCGGGACTGAAGGTCTTTTGAGAAAAAATCTTCTGCTGCTAAAAAAAAATGCCAACAATAGCGAAGTCGAAAAAAATCAAAACTACAAGAGTTTCGGCTTCGCCAGTTGGCACTAAAAAAACAAAATATATTCAAATAAAATTAAAAAGTAGCGGTGTTTTCAACTGCTGCTCTCATTTCCTGGGCTGCGTTAACCATCTCGATCAAAGCCTTTTTGGTTTCGTCCCAATGACGGGTTTTTAAGCCGCAATCAGGATTTACCCACAATTGATCCGCAGGAATAACCGCAGCTGCTTTTTCTAACAAATGAACCATTTCGGTACTTGAAGGGACACGTGGAGAGTGAATGTCGTAAACTCCCGGTCCAATTTCGTTTGGATATTTAAAGTTGGCAAAAGCATCTAAAAGTTCCATTTGCGAGCGCGAGCATTCAATCGTGATCACGTCGGCATCCATATCGGCAATATTTTGGATAATATCGTTGAATTCGCTGTAACACATGTGGGTGTGAATTTGCGTATCGTCGTTAACACCACTTGCAGAAATACGGAATGCTTTTACAGCCCAATCCAGGTAATTGGCCCATTCCTCTTTTCGTAAAGGAAGACCTTCGCGAATGGCAGGCTCATCAATCTGAATGATTTTGATTCCGGCTTTTTCCAGATCAACAACTTCATCACGAATGGCTAAAGCAATCTGCGTACAGGTCACAGAACGAGGCTGATCGTTACGTACAAAAGACCATTGCAAAATAGTAACCGGTCCGGTAAGCATTCCTTTTACCCATTTTGGCGTCAGAGATTGTGCGTATTGCGACCATTTTACCGTCATAGGGTTTGGTCTTGAAACATCGCCGTAAATAACGGGAGGTTTCACGCAACGGCTTCCGTAACTCTGTACCCAGCCATTTTTTGTAAAAGTAAAACCGGACAATTGTTCTCCAAAGTATTCCACCATGTCATTACGCTCGAATTCTCCGTGAACCAGAACGTCAATTCCTGTTTCTTCCTGAAAACGAATCGTAGCTTCAGTTTCTTTTTCGATTAAATCGTTGTATTGTTCTGTTGTTAATTCTCCTTTTTTAAATTTCGCTCTCCAGCTTCTCACTTCAGCAGTTTGAGGAAAAGATCCAATGGTGGTGGTCGGGAATAAAGGCAGGTTTAAAGCTTCAATCTGACTTTTTCTTCGAACAGCAAAAGTGCTTTTACGTTGGTCATCCGAAGCTGTAATTCCGGCAACACGAGTTTTCACTTCGTCATTATGAATTAATGCAGATGTTTTACGGTTGTTGTTGGCAATCACATTTTGTTCATAATCAATAGAGTTTTTAACGTCAATTTCATTAGAAGCGAATTGTTTCAACAAAACGACTTCATTGATTTTTTGTTTGGCAAAAGCAAGCCATTGTTTGATTTCAGGAGTCAGTGTTGCATCATTGGTTTCTAAATCTAAATCACACGGACTGTGAATTAACGAGCAGGATGGGGCAACCAGAATTCTGTTTTCTCCCAAAGCAGCAGTAGCTTTTTTGATTAGTTCCAGAGAATTTCTGAAATCATTTTTCCAGATGTTTCTTCCGTCAATCACACCTAAGGAAAGATTCGCGGTAGGAGCCAATTGACCTGATTCTAAAATGTCATCTAATTGAGAAGGGCAGCGCACTAAATCCAAATGAAAAGTATCCACCGGAAGAGCTAAAGCTGTGGCCAGATTTTCTCCAAAACAATCAAAATAGTTCGCCAAAACGATTTTAATTTTAGGGAAATTTTGGTGGATTTCGTTGTATACTTTTGTGAAGGTACTTCTTTCCTTATCTGTTAAGTTTAACGCCAGGAAAGGTTCGTCGAGCTGAATATACTCAGCACCCTCTTCTTGTAGTTTTTCGAAAATCTCAAAATACACAGGAAGCAGTTTGTCGATAAGATCAATGCGGTGAAAACCTTCTTCTTTTTCTTTTCCTAAAAGCAAATAAGAAACAGGTCCGATTAGTACAGGTTTTGTAGCAATCTGCAAGGCATTTGCTTCCTTAAATTCATTGATAATCTTCTCCGAAAACAATTCAAATTTTTGATTTTTTGTGAACTCAGGAACAATATAATGGTAGTTGGTATCGAACCATTTGGTCATTTCCATAGCTACAACATCCTGACCGTCTTTTTGTGCACCTCTTGCCATAGCAAAATACAAATCGATTGAAGTGTTTGTTTTTGCCAGCTCGTGGTAACGTTCCGGAATTGCACCAACCGTAAGAGTTAGATCCAAAACCTGATCATAAAACGAAAAATCATTAGACGGAATCAAATCTACTCCGGCTTCAGCTTGTAACTGCCAGTTTTTTCGACGAATGTCTTTTCCGGTTTCGATTAATTCATCTGCAGAAATTTTCCCTGCCCAGTACAACTCACTGGCTTTTTTTAGTTCTCTGTTGCTACCAATTCTTGGGTATCCTAAGTTGTTTGTTTTCATTTTTGATTCAGTATTTTTTACGGTACAAATGTATTGTATTGGTTTTTATAACTTATATTTGAAGATTATTTCAGTAAAATGTGTTTTAAAAAGGATGTTTTAAAGATTATATTACTGATTATTTATTGTAAGAATAACTTTAGCCGTAAAAAAAACTATGGAAGACTTAGATAAAACCGATTTGTTGATCCTGAAATACCTGCAGGAAAACTCTAACATCAATACAAAAGACCTGGCGAGTAAATTATTTTTAACCGTGACTCCCGTTTATGAGCGTATAAAAAGACTGGAACGTGACGGATATATCACTAAATATGTAGCGTTGCTGGACAAGAAAAAAATGAATCGCGGAATGACTGTTTTTTGTAATGTGCGTTTAAAAGAACATGCCAGAAATGTAGGGAGCAATTTTGTAAAAGATATTGTAGCTCTTCCCGAAATTATAGAATGTTATAATATCGCCGGTGATTATGATTTTATGCTCAAGATTCTGGTTCAGGACATGGCCAGTTACCAGGATTTTGTGATGAACAAATTGTCAACGATTGAAAACATCGGTAATACTAACAGTATTTTTGTAATGGGAGAAATCAAACACAGTACTGCGCTGGAGTTTTGATGCTGGTGGTTTGGTTTTGCCACAGATTTTACAGATTTTTTTTAAATTGATTGTTGGATTTTTTGCCACAGATTCCCCTAATTATTTCGTTTAGATTAATTCGTGAATTCGTGGCGAATAAAGTATTTAATCTTTTAAATCAAATTAATCTGTGGCCTCTTTTATTCTATTAAATCCTAAAATAAAACGTATTTTTGACGTTTAGATCGGAAAATCTAAAATCTAAAATCTGAAACCTAAATTTGAAAATGAACTGGGAACAACTTTTATCACTCAAACGCCAAGGCGATACCAGCAAAAGATTACGTGTAGAACAGGACGATACCCGCTTGGGTTTTGAAGTTGATTATGACAGAATAATCTTTTCGGCAGCATTTCGCTCTTTACAGGATAAAACGCAAGTTATTCCGCTTTCGAAAACCGATTTTGTGCATACCAGATTGACACACAGTTTAGAAGTTTCGGTAGTTGGACGTTCACTAGGGCGTTTGGTTGGAAAAAAAATCATCGAAAAATATCCTCATCTAAAAGAAGTTCACGGGTATCATATGAACGATTTTGGCGCTATAGTAGCTGCGGCTTCTCTGGCGCATGATATAGGAAACCCTCCCTTTGGACATTCAGGAGAAAAAGCAATTGGAGAGTATTTTTCGATCGGAAACGGTTTAAAATACAAAGACCAGTTAACGCCAAAACAGTGGCAGGATTTAATTGATTTCGAGGGAAATGCCAATGGGTTTTCGGTGCTTACGGCAAGTCGCCCGGGAATTGAGGGAGGACTTCGAATTTCCTATGCTACCCTTGGCGCTTTTATGAAATATCCGAAAGAAAGTTTGCCTAAAAAGCCTACCCAAAATATCGCTGACAAAAAATACGGTTTCTTTCAGAGCGACAAATCTTTTTTTGAAGAAGTTGCTAAGGATATGGGCATGATTGTCAATAAAACAGGAGACGATATTGGTTTCGAAAGACATCCTTTGGCCTATTTGGTGGAAGCAGCCGATGATATCTGCTATACCATTATTGACTTTGAAGACGGTATAAATCTGGGATTGGTCTCAGAAGATTATGCCTTAGAATACTTAATCAAACTGGTGAAAGATAACATAGGAGTAGCCAAATACAAGACTTTAACAACAAAAGAAGACCGAATTAGTTATTTACGTGCCTTGGCTATCGGAACATTGATAAATGATGCTGTAAATGTTTTTGTTGAAAATGAAGAAGCTATTTTGGCCGGGAAATTTCCTTTTGCTTTAACAGATAAGAGTAAATACAAAGCGCAAATGGATGATATTATCAAACTAAGTGTTGATAAAATCTACCAAAGCCGTGAGGTCGTTGAAAAAGAAATTGTAGGCTATCAGATTATTCAAACCCTGTTGGATAAATTTATAACTGCTTTCAACAACAAATACGAAGGAACTGCTTCAAACTACGATAAACTGCTTTTGAAAATGCTGCCTGAAAAACATCACTTAGAGAAAACCAATTTATACGAACGTTTGTTGCATATCTGTCATTACGTTTCTTTGCTAACAGACGGGAATGCACTGGAGTTGTTTGAAACCATAAATGGCAGAAAAAATAAATAACACACTAAGTTGTAGAGTGTAATTGACAAGAAAATTTAGCAGATAGAAACATAGATTCTATGCGTTAAAATGAATTACTCCAACGTTTTAATATTTTATTGAAAAGCATATACGAGACCCACGCCTAAGACTTGTCTTAGCTGGGCTCTTGGTCCGTTGTTAACTTGCGAAGTCGCTCCGGTAGCAGGATCCCAAAAGTCTTTTTTGGTTTTGATATCATCATCGTACACCAGGTGTACGCCAATATTTGCTTTTACATAAGCATTTACTACAAGGTCCAGACGGGTATCATAATCTACGTCAACGTTTCCAAATTTGTTTAGATAATCGGTATACAAACTCAATCGGTTTTCGTAGAAGATGTTTTTGTAAATCTCGGTTTTCATGTATCCGGTAAGCAGAATACCAAATTCAGCTTTTACCTTCTGCCCGTTTTCAACTAAAATTTTAGAATTCGGATCCATTGGATCTACTATGTAAGTCGCTTTTCGCACACCAAAAGATCCTTGATTTGCTAAAGCCTGATCCAGAACCAAAGTGGTTTTTAAGGTTATTGGAGAGAAATATAGGGTTCGGTTTTTCTTTTTATTAGAATTTTCAGCTCCTGCTCCCAGAAAGACATAGGCAGGTGCAAAAGGTTTAGAGATCGCAACATCCTTGTTGGGGTAATTGTATCCATCAGTAAATTGAGTATTGAAATTGAATTTGGCCGAGTAGTACCAATTTGAGATTGTATCTTTTCTAAAGCCATAAGTCGAATTGAATAGAAAAGCATCATCAGTCTTTCGGAGTTCGGTACCGTCTTGCTGGTTTAGACCGTATTTTATAATAAGTTCATTGGCCCATTTGTGATTTCCTCTAATATAAGTTCGGTTAAATTCACCTTTAAAAAGTCCGGAAATCGAGCTTGTTCCCCCCGCACTCCAGTTCACAAAAGCAATTTCGGAAATGTCAAAGCCCAGTTGATTTTTTTTGGTCCAGTTTGATGGTGGAGCAGGTAATTCGCCAGGATCCAAAGTCGTTTGTATAATTTGAGCAAAGTTATTTGAAGTACACAAAAGCAGCAAAAGCAAAAGGGTAGAACGCAATAATTTCATTGTGATTTTATTTTTTGACAGCGCAAAATAATTATTTTGTATCGTTTGAAAAAAGATTTATTAAACTTTTAACGTCAATTTTACACAATTGTTGTAACTGATTAACTGTTCCATGCTCTATAAACGTGTCCGGAATACCCAAAACTTCGATGGTATTTTTGAAATTATGTGAGGCTGCAAACTCTAAAATGGCGCTTCCAAAACCACCGTTTACAGTACCGTCTTCGACCGTAATTATCCTCTCAAAACCTGCTAAAATATCAATTAAAACACTGGTGTCTAGTGGTTTAATGAAAGGGAAATCGTAGTGGGCAATGGTTGCAGAATTGTGAGATTCGTTTATTGCTTCGATCACATTATTTCCAATTGTTCCGGTAGACAAAACAGCTGTTTTTGTTCCTTTTTTTAAGCAGGTTGCGGGGCCAATTTCAATTTTTTTATAATGTCCGAAATTTTCTACTTCCCAATTTGATATCACGCCGCGGCCTCTTGGATATCGAATGGCGATGGGATGATTCAATCCCAATTGTGCCGTATATAAAATATTCTGCAAGGCAATTTCGTTGAGGGGAGCATAAATAATCAGGTTCGGAATCGCACGCAAATAAGCAATGTCAAAAACACCATGATGTGTCGCACCGTCTTCGCCTACCAAGCCTGCACGATCCAGACAAAAGATAACGGGTAAGTTTTGCAGTGCAACATCATGAATGACCTGATCGTAAGCACGCTGTAAAAAAGTCGAATAAATATTGCAATAGACCGTCATTCCCTGCGTGACCATTCCCGCAGCAAGTGTTACCGCATGCTGTTCGGCTATTCCCACATCAAAAGCGCGTTCCGGAATTTCATCCATCATAAATTTAAGAGAACTTCCGGATGGCATTGCCGGAGTGATTCCGATGATTTTTTCGTTCTTTTTGGCTAAATCTAAAATCGTCAGACCAAAAACGTCCTGATATTTAGGAGGTAAATTTTCTTCTGATTTGGAATAAAGTTCTCCGGTTGAAGCATCAAATTTTCCCGGAGCATGATATTTTACCTGATTTTCTTCTGCCTGCTGTAAACCTTTTCCTTTTGTGGTTACAATATGTAGAAATTTAGGCCCTTTTATCTTTTTTAAACGATTAAGTTCTTTGATTAAGGCAGGAAGATCGTGACCGTCAATTGGTCCCGAATAATCGAAGTTTAACGACTTGATGATGTTATTCTGTTTCGGATTTTTCCCGTTTTTAACAGCTGTTAAATATTTTTTCAAAGCCCCTACGCTTGGGTCAATCCCGATAGCGTTGTCGTTTAGAATGACCAAAAGATTAGCATCCGTAACCCCGGCATGATTTAAACCTTCAAAAGCCATTCCTGAAGCAATCGACGCATCACCAATTACGGCTATATGCTGTTTGTCGAAATCGCCTTTTAGTTTTGAAGCAATGGCCATTCCAAGCGCCGCCGAAATAGAAGTCGAGGAATGCCCTACGCCAAAGGTGTCGTAAATACTTTCGCTTCTTTTTGGAAAACCGGAAATACCTTCAAGCTGTCTGTTCGTATGAAAAATTTCCCTTCTTTCGGTTAGGATTTTATGTCCGTAAGCCTGATGTCCAACATCCCAAACCAATAAATCGTCAGGAGTATTAAACACATAATGCAGTGCAATGGTCAATTCGATTACACCCAGACTGGAGCCTAAATGCCCTTCTTTAACCGAAACAACATCAATAATAAAATCGCGTAATTCCTGTGCAACCTGAGAAAGCTGCGCTTCAGTTAATAAGCGTAAATCAGCGGAATTGTATATGTTGGAGAGTAAGTTGCTTTTCATTGTAAGGTAAAAAGCAAATTTACGGTTTTAAATTTAATTATTGTTTTTTGAATGTTTAGCACGAACTTTAAATAGGGGAGTTTTATAGAAATGAGGCAATTAATAACGTTAATTGCCTCAAAAAATCGCTATTGATGAGGCGATTAATTTTATTGAACTAACTTCTATGGAAAAAGCTAAGTTTTGATTAACGCTTTCTTGACTTTAACTCAGGGGAAATTATTTCAAAAAAACTATTTTTGCACTTATGATAAATCCCTTCACCGACGAATATTTTATGAAAAAAGCTTTGCAGGAAGCTGAAATGGCTTTTGAAAAAGGCGAAATTCCTGTTGGAGCAATCATTGTAGTTGCCGATAAAATTATTGCAAGAAGCCATAATCTGACCGAATTATTAAATGACGTTACGGCTCATGCAGAAATGCAGGCGATAACCGCTGCAGCCAATTTCTTAGGTGGAAAATACCTCAAAGACTGTACGTTATATGTTACCCTCGAACCTTGCCAAATGTGTGCTGGGGCTTTGTATTGGAGTCAGATTTCAAAAATTGTTTTTGGTGCTCGCGATGAACATCGGGGTTTCATGACCATGGGTACCCAATTACACCCAAAAACAACTGTGGTTTCCGGAGTGATGGCCAATGAAGCTGCCGATTTGATGAAACGCTTTTTTGTAGAGAGAAGGAAATAATTAGAATAAATATCCTCCCAGATAGACACATATAAATATCATAAAGCAATTAAAGCAGATGATATTATAAAATGTATTTTCTGAAAAGCCTTTTTTTGAAAGTAGTATTTTTGTACTTATCGCTATTGAAATAAGGAGAATAAGACAAGTGTATAATTGAATCCCATTAATACTTAAGCCGCTTGAAAGAAGATTGGTGTAATTTCTTGTTTTGGATTTTATTTTTGTTATAAATTTAAATATTAAGGAAGTTTCAATTTCAATATTATTTTCTTCAATATATTCTTTTGTAGTAGAAAAAGTAAATCCCTTTTGTGTAAAATAATGATAAGAAACTTTTTGTCTGGATTTTCCTGAAGTTCGAACAAAGTATTGAGTTATTTTATCATTAGTTTTTGAAGAGGGAAAAACATAATAGTCTGCAAAAGCAATTAAAATCAAAAATGAAATTATCCCCAACAGATATACAATGATATTTTTGTTTTTAATGATAAATTCATTTTCCGTAGAATAATTGTTAGAGTTACGAGACATTTTTTATGTATTAAGATATACGAAATATAGTGTTTTTGTAATAACCTTTTTTGAATTTTCAACAAAAGTTAAATAATTCAATCTACTGAATTTTCCTCTTAAAAGATTTAGAAAAATACATTATATTTATGCAATATAATTGACACACCACTAGTTTATTTACATAGCGGTAGAAGCTAAAGTACACTGTCAATTTCCAAATTCGTAAACCTGTAATTCTAAATAAAAGTGAAAGTAAAAGGACTATTTCTCGTGTTTTGTACGTTTTTTATTTTTCAATCCTGTGGCCGCAAATCAGCTGCCGATTTCAATTCCGATTTTTCATTATTCAAAGAGTACATTGTTAGTTTTACGGGAGGTATCGTCTCTTCGGAATCTGATATTAGAGTTGTTTTGGCTTTTGATAAAAAAGAATGGAAAGTGAATCAGGAATTAGACGACGATTTATTTGATATCTCGCCAAATGTACACGGAAAAGTAGTAGCACTCTCCACCAATACGATTGCTTTTATCCCGGAAAAAAAGCTGGAAGCAGGAACAGAATATCAGGTGACTTTAAACTTGGATAAGCTGATCACTATTCCAAAGGAAAAAGAGAAGGAACTTTCAAAGTTCAACTTTACCGTTAAAACCATCAAACAGGATTTTACTATTAATACGGAGGATATTCAATCTTATAGTAAAGATTACCAGTATCTGAATTGCGTATTAAAAACGGCTGATAATATGGATGTCGAAACAGCTAAAAAGTTAGTTACGGCTCATCAGAACGGGAAAGAGGTTAAAATTAAATTTGAAAAACAAACAGGAACAGCTAAAGAATTCCGTTTCAAAATTGATAGTATTCAACGGTTTTTAGAAGCTTCGAATCTGGAAATCGCATACGACGGAAGTGATTTTGATATTGAGCAGAAAGGGCAACTGGATTATCCAATTACAGGTGTGAATGAATTTAAAATTGTAAAAGTCGATATTCCGGAAGGGAACAATCAGTCCCTTTTAATTAATTTCTCGGAACCTTTGGAAAAAGGGCAGGATTTTAAAGGATTGGTCTCTATTCAGAATACAAACAATTTAAAATTTTCGACTCAGGGGAATGTCCTGAAAGTATATTTTAGCAATACAGCTCCGGAGAAAAAAGAAGTTCCGGTAGTGGCAGAAGAAAGTGCAGAGTTGGCAGTTGATTCGTCAGCAGTAGTTGTCGATTCTGCGGCAGTTGTTACGGATAGCAGTGCTGTGGTAGTGGTTCAGAACGAGGAAGAGACTCAGGAACCGGAACCAGTTTTATCGGGAGAATTGTTACTCGAAGTTTTTCAGGGAATTGAAAGTCAGTACGGCAAAAAGATGGACGCCAATTATACCGAGAAAATCAATTTTGACCAAATAAAACCTAACGTTCGATTCGTTAAAAACGGAACGATTCTGCCAAGTTCAAACAACCTGAAATTGAATTTTGAAGCAGTTAATCTAAGTGCGGTTGATGTAAAGGTGTATAAAATTTACAAGAACAATATTCTTCAGTTTTTGCAGTATAATGAACTGAACGGAAGTCAGAATCTCAAAAAAGTGGCACAACCCATAGCCAAAACCACACTGAATTTAGTCGAAAGCAAACTGATAAATCCGGCTAAGTGGAACACCTTTGCTCTCGATTTATCTAAAATCATTACGCCGGAACCAGGGGCAATTTACCGTGTGGAATTTGTTTACAAAAAGAAATATTCGCTTTATAAATGTGAAACCTCCGAAGAAAGTTCGGAGGAAGAGGAGGAGGAAGTAGATGAAAATGATGTGAACTACAGTAGCAATTCATACGACGATTACTATTATGACGATTACGACTGGAGAGAAAGTCAGGATCCTTGTACAGGATCGTACTACTATAATGCCAGAATTGCGACAAATATCTTAGCAACTGATTTAGGGGTTATAGCCAAAAGAGGTGAAAATAAATCGTACCTCTTTGCGGTTAATAATATCGTAACCACAGAGCCGGTTTCAAATGCGAGAGTGGATCTGTACACCTTTCAACAGCAAAAAATTGCAACTGCTGCAACAAGCAGCGAAGGAATTGCTGCGTTTCAACTCAATAAGTTTGCTTACTTTGCTATTGTTACTTTAGGAGATCAGTCTACTTATGTGAAGTTGGATGACGGTTATTCGTTATCCGTAAGTAATTTTGATGTTGCGGGTGAAACTTTGCAAAAAGGCTTAAAAGGATTTATCTATGGCGAGCGTGGTGTTTGGCGTCCGGGAGATAACGTGTATTTGTCCTTTATCTTAAACGATGCGTCAAATAAACTTCCAAAATCACACCCGATTAAATTTAGATTAAACGATCCGAATGGTAAAACAACGTATCAGACAATTCAGAAAACAAACGACCTGAATCATTACAGTTTTATCGTTCCAACTAGTGCCGACGCGCCAACAGGAAATTGGGAAGCAATGATAAGTGTAGGTGGTGCCAAGTTTTACAAAAGCATTAAAATCGAAACGATTAAACCGAATCGTTTAAAAATTAAAAATAATTTCTCCAGAAAAACACTATCATCCTCTTATCCAAATACCAGTACACTTGAAGTGACCTGGCTTCATGGTGCCATTGCAAAAAATCTGAATGTAGAAATGCAGGCAAAATTTTCGCAGCAGACGACTACATTTAAAGGATATGAGAAGTTTAATTTTGACGATTTGGTGCGTCAGTTTAGTTCAGAAGAAATTAATATTTTCTCCGGAAAATTAAATGAGAACGGAAAAGCATCGGTTGATATCCACCCAAAACTACAAGGGCAGGCTCCAGGTATGTTGCGTGCCGCCTTTATCACAAAAGTATATGAAGAAGGAGGTGATTTTAGTACGGATGTTATTTCGACGACTTATTCACCCTACAAAACTTATGTTGGGATAAAAGCACCGGAACCTAACAAATATGGAATGTTGGAAACCAGAACAAACAACCGTTTTGATATTGTTACTGTCGATGAAAATGGAAGACCAAAATCTGTGAGAAATCTGGAGGTAAAAGTGTATAAAGTAGATTGGCGCTGGTGGTGGGACGCTTCCAGTGATAATCTTTCAAATTATAACTCATCGGATGCGACCACTTCTTATAAATCTTTTGTGATCAATACAGATTCCAGCGGAAAGGGAAGCATTCAGTTTTCTTTAACCGATGAAGAATGGGGGCGCTATTTGATACGTGTTGCCGATCACACAGACGGACACGCAACTGCTTTAACCGTAAATATTGACTGGCCAATCTGGTCCGGAAAAACCCGTAACAGAGATGCATCTACAGCCAATATGCTGGTATTCTCTACCGATAAGAAAAATTATGCTGTAGGCGAAAAAGCACAGATATCTTTTCCTTCCAGTGAAGGAGGTCGCGCTTTGATTTCGATCGAAAACGGTTCAAAAGTGGTGCAGACCATTTGGGCCAAAACAAAACAGGGAGAAACTAAAGTAGAAATTCCGATTACAGCAGCAATGGCGCCAAACGTGTATTTTAACATTACACTCTTGCAGCCACACGCTTCAACTAAAAACGATTCACCTATTCGTATGTATGGAATCGTTCCGATAGAAGTGGTGGATAAAAATACCATTCTGGCGCCGACCCTCTCCATGCCGGATGTTTTAAAACCGGAGCAGACTTTTACCGTAAAAGTGGGAGAGAAAACCGGAAAAGAAATGACGTACACTATTGCAGTTGTAGATGAGGGACTTTTAGATTTAACTCGTTTTAAAACACCAAATGCCTGGGACAGTTTTTATGTTCGTGAAGCCTTAGGAGTTAAAACCTGGGATATTTATGATGATGTGATTGGAGCATACGGAGGAAAAATAAATCAAATCTTCAGTATTGGTGGAGATCAGGATTTAGGTGGCGGTAAAGCCAAAAAAGCCAACCGATTTAAACCAGTAGTGTTGTACTACGGACCATTCAAATTAGAAAAAGGTCAAACGAAAGCACATCAGCTGAAATTGCCTAAATACATAGGTTCCGTTCGTACGATGGTCGTTGCTGGTGATGCCAATACAAGTGCCTACGGAAGTGTCGAAAAAGCAACACCGGTTAAAAGTCCGTTGATGGTATTGGCTTCATTACCTCGAAAAATATCGCCTTCAGAAAAAGTAACTATTCCGGTAACCGTTTTTGCTACCGAAAAGAATATTAAGAAGGTAACGATTCAGCTTAGAACAAGCGGCGGACTAAAAGTAATGGGAAGTGCTGCTCAAAGTCTGAGTTTTACCCAACCTGACGAAAAAATGGCCTACTTTAATCTGGTAGTAGGTTCTGCTACCGGAATTGGAAAAGTGCAGGTAATTGCGACATCAGGAAAAGAGAAATCAGTATATGATGTAGAAATTGATATGACCAATCCTAATCCGGTTACAAATACGTATACGGATGTTGTTTTACCTCCAAATAGTACCAAAACCATTACCTGGAAAACTTTTGGAGTTTCCGGAAGCAATAAAGCCAGACTGGAAGTTTCCTCAATGCCAACCATCAATCTTAATGGAAGACTGCAATACCTCATTCAGTATCCGCATGGCTGTGTCGAGCAAACCACTTCGTCTGTTTTTCCACAGTTGTTTTTAAGCGATATTGTTGATTTGGATAATACCCGAAAAGGAATCATTCAAAAGAATATAACGGCCGGAATTAGCAAGTTAGGAAGTTTTCAATTGCCATCAGGTGGTTTAACGTATTGGCAGGGAAGTACCACTGCCGATGATTGGGGGTCTTCTTATGCCGGACATTTCCTGATTGAAGCAGAGAAAAAAGGGTATGTTTTACCGATTAACTTCAAATCAAAATGGATTTCTTATCAGCAAAGAGAAGCCAAACAATGGCGTTTTGAACCTAAATACGGTAATGATCTTGCTCAGGCTTACCGATTGTATACGCTGGCGCTGGCAGGCAATGCCGATTTGTCTTCGATGAACAGATTGCGCGAAACAAAAGGCATTTCAAACGAAAGTAGGCTTCGTCTGGCTGCTGCTTATGTTTTAGCCGGACAAAAATCAGCAGGACAAAATTTATTATTACGCACCAGTATTGACAACGAGTCCAGCGAGTACAATTATTACTATTATGGATCAAGCGAGAGAAACAGAGCGATGGCTTTAGAAACGATGCTGCTTTTAGGACAAAACCAAAAAGCATTCACTATGGCTTCTAAACTGGCTAAAGAAATGTCGACCAATCAATGGATGAGCACACAAACAACTGCTTATTGCCTGTATGCCATGTCTAAATTTGCTGCGAGCAACGGACCTAAAGGAATTAATCTTCAATTCAGCAAAAATGGAAAAGGCGAAACTATAAATACGCAAAAAACAATTGCCGACAGAAGTTTAACAGTTCAGACGGGTGCCAATAGTGTTGTCCTGAAGAATCTTAAAAATAACACAGTTTACGTTAGAGTTTTAAATACCGGAATATTACCAATCGGACAGGAAAATGCGATTCAGAGTGATGTTTCTGCTAATATTGTTTTCAAAAACAGAAAAGGAAGTGTTATTAATGTTTCGAAAATCAGTCAGGGAACTGAATTTGTTGCAGAAGTTACGGTTAGAAACCAAAGAAATGAAAGCGTTCAGAATGTGGCACTGTCACAAATCTTGCCTTCAGGATTTGAAATCGTAAATACCCGTTTCACAGACTACGGTGACGCAACCAATAATATTGCAGACTATATTGATATTCGCGACGACAGAACCAACTTCTATTTTGGAATGAAATCCAGAGAAACCAAAGTATTCAGAATTTTGTTAAATGCATCCTATTTAGGGAATTATTATTTACCGGGATTGCAATGCGAAGCGATGTACGATAACACCTTCCTGGCCAGAACAAAAGGATTCTGGGTTGAGGTTGTGAAATAAATTATTGGTTATGGATTTTTCGCCACGATTCGTGCGATAGCGAAGAGACAAAGCAATTCTCGAATCTAAATTATTATAAATTAATTCGAGAATTCGTGGCAAAAAAATCGGTGTTAATCTGTACAATCTGTGGCTAATAAACTTTGCGTATTTTGTAGTAAAATATAGTTTCAGGCAGATTTAGCAGATCAGGCAGATAAAATAAAATCTGCCAAATCTGCGGAATCTGCGAGCAAAAAAAACATTGCGGACTTAGCGAATAACGTAGCGACTTCGCGGTTAAATAAATATTACGTTGAAAAATAAACTTATCGCGTTTTCACAACGCATTATAAACTGGATTAAAAAGAATAAAATAAAATCAGCAATTGCATTTGTGCTCTTGCTGATTTATTATTTCTCCATTCCCCGAACATTGTTTAAAGAGCCGTACTCAACGGTTATCGAAAGTAAAGAAGGAGAACTGTTAGGAGCTAAAATTGCTCCTGACGGGCAATGGCGTTTTCCGGCGCAGGACAGTGTACCGGATAAATTCAAGAAATGTATTGTTTATTTTGAAGACGAGTATTTCTATAAACACCCCGGTTTTAATCCGGTTGCGATGGTAAATGCCATCAAACAAAACCAAAAAGCTGGAAAAGTAGTTCGAGGCGGAAGCACACTGACGCAGCAAGTCATCCGATTGTCCCGAAAAGGAAAAGGAAGAACCTATTTTGAAAAATTGATCGAAATGATTCTCGCTACGCGATTGGAATTGGGATATTCTAAAGATGAAATTCTCGAGTTGTATGCGGCCCATGCTCCGTTTGGCGGAAATGTTGTCGGGCTCGAAATGGCTTCGTGGCGTTATTTTGGCGTGCAGTCCAATCAATTGTCGTGGGCAGAAAATGCTACACTGGCAGTTTTACCTAATGCGCCGAGTCTAATCTATCCCGGAAAAAATCAAATCAAATTATTAAACAAGCGAAACCGACTTCTTCTTAAACTGCATAAAGAAGGCGTAATTGATCAGCAAACGTATGAACTTGCCATTGAAGAACCTTTGCCTCAAAAACCGTATGATTTGCCTCAGATAGCCCCTCATTTATTGCAAAGAGCCGCTAAAGATCAGGAAGGAACAAGGGTAAAGACTACGATTGATTATGCGCTGCAAAACAGAGTCAATCAAATTGCCAGATACTATTACAATCAATACAAGCAGAATGAAGTGCACAATCTGGCTATTCTGGTCATTGATGTTTCCAATCGAAATGTAATCAGTTACGTGGGAAATGCTCCAACCGATAAAGATCACCAAAAAGATGTTGACATTATTGATGCACCCAGAAGTACGGGGAGTATCTTGAAGCCTCTTTTATATGCCGGAATGCTGGACGATGGTGAATTATTGCCGAATACTTTAGTTGCCGATATTCCAACGCAGATTGCAGGTTACACTCCGCAAAACTTCAATCTGACTTTTGACGGAGCGGTTCCGGCACATCGGGCTCTGTCGCGCTCTCTCAATATCCCGTCGGTTTTAATGCTGCAGGAGTTTGGCGTGAATAAATTTTATGAGGAATTGCAAAAATTTAAATTGAAGGATATCAATAAAACACCCGATCATTACGGATTGTCCCTTATTTTAGGAGGGGCCGAAAGCAATTTGTGGGATTTATGCCGAACGTATGCAAATCTGTCTTCCACATTAAATTATTATGTTAAGAATCAGGCACAATACCGAACGAATGAATTTACGGAATTAAATTACCAGAGCAATTTTGAACCCGATTTTGGCTCAGAAAGTGATCAGAAGAACATCTTAGGTGCCGGATCAATTTGGGCAGCTTACAATGCCATGGAAGAGGTCAACAGGCCGGAAGGAGACGAAGCCTGGAAGTTTTACGATAGCTCTCTTAAAATTGCGTGGAAAACCGGAACCAGTTTTGGTAATCGCGATGCTTGGGCAATTGGTACAAATTCAAGATATGTAGTAGGAATCTGGGTTGGGAATGCAACAGGTGAGGGCAGGCCTACTTTAACAGGAGTTACAAGTGCGGCACCGATTTTATTTGATGTTTTTAATTTACTGCCAAGACAAAGATGGTTTCAAACGCCTTATAAAGATTTAGCAGAAGTTGAGGTTTGTCGTTTAAGCGGCTATTTGGCCAAAGACGGCTGTCCGAAAATAAAGCAATGGGTTCCAAAAAAAGGGAAATCGACTAGCGTTTGTCCGTATCACAAAACGGTTCATCTCGATACAACCGGACAATTTCAGGTAAACAGCAGTTGTGAGAGTATTGATAATATTGTGACAAAAAACTGGTTTGTTTTACCACCGGTTATGGCATGGTATTACAAGAGCCAGCATATTGAGTACTTGCCTTTGCCTCCGTTTAAAGAAGGTTGTCAGGGTACACAAACCACAACAATGGATTTTATCTATCCCAAAACCAACGGTAAAATTTATTTAACCAAAGATTTTAATAGCAAGGTTCAACCCGTGATTTTAAAAGTAGCCTATTCCGAAAGAGAGAAAGAGCTTTTTTGGTACGTAGATGACGTTTATAAAGCCACCACAAAAACGTTTCACGAATTACCGGTTACGCCAACTTCGGGAACGCATTACATCACAGTAGTAGATGCTTCCGGAAATGAAATCAGACGGAAAATTGAGATTGTGAGGGAATAAGATTTTTATAAAGAATCTAATTCTGGTTTGAAAAGTGTTTTTTGATTTATATCAAACTTTATACTTTTGGGTTTATACATCTTTGTGTTCAATTAATATTAAATAAATTTTAAAATGAACAAAAAGTATTTTAAGTACATCAACACATTGTTTGTTGTAATTCCAATGACATTGATTATGGCATTTGTAGGGCTAATGCGGAATTATGGATTTGGGGAAGATTGGTTTTTAAAGTTTCTGAAAGCTTGGAGTGTGATGCTGCCGGTTGCCTATATTGCAGCCTTTATCATTATTCCAAATGCCAGAAAACTAGCAGAAAAGACAACTGCAGGATCCTAATTCTGTAGTGTGTTTTTAGGTTTACAATTAGAAGAAATTAAGGAATGAAAGAGCAGCTCGCAAATTATATCAAAAGTATTATAACGGTTACCGAGGAAGAGCTGGTTGTAATTCTTTCTTGCTTTAAATCTTCAACTGCAGAAAAGAATGAACTATTAGTGGTTCATGGGCAAACCAACCAACGAAGTTTTTTTGTTGGTTCCGGTTGTTTGCGAATCTATTTTATTACTGAAGATGGTCAGGAAGCAACACGATATTTAGCGTTCGAAAATAATTTTGCAACAGCATTGTGCAGCTTTATTTCAAACGAGCCGTCTTTAGAATTTATTCAGGCGTTAGAGTCAACGGAACTGCTATACATTTCGAGTAGCGATTTTTATTATCTATTGGAAGTTATTCCGGCCTGGGAGAAGTTCTATCGTTATTATTTAGAAAAAGCATATGTAAATAATACCAACAGACTTATGTCTTTCCTTACTCTTGATGCAACAGAAAGATACAAACAGCTAATGAGCATAAATCCCCAAATTATTCAGCGTTTATCCAATCGAATAGTAGCAACTTACCTTAATATTTCACAAGAAACATTAAGTAGGCTAAAATCTAAGCGTTACTAAATTTTTACAAGATTATTGCGTATACGTGTCCGGCTGAGTGAAGTCGAAGCCCTTCTTTAATGAGAAAGCCTTCGACTCCGCTGAGGCTGACTGTCGTATCCAAAATGTTTTTTTTGGGGAATACGTAAAAAAGCGCACAAAAAAACCGCCAGTCTTTCGAAAGGCGGTTTTTGTTTTTTTATTCTGAAATAACATTTCCTTTTTTATCATAGAAATGGTATTCTAAGTACGTGTAAGCGTCACGAGGTATGATTTTCACCCATTTCTTATGTTCAAAAAACCATTTTGAACGTAATGATGGAAAACCTTTACTGAGGTATGCAGCCACAAATGGATGTACATTAAGCACAACTTTTTTGTGGGTTTTTAGAATTCTATCTAAATCAGATGAGATTTTATCAATGATTAAAATTGGCGCTTCGATTTCGCCATGTTCATTGTTTGGATCTTCTTCTCTGGTTTTAATATTAACTTCTGGTCTTACGCGTTGTCTGGTAATCTGAACTAAACCAAATTTACTAGGTGGTAAGATTTTATGCTTTGCTTTATCGTCGCTCATTTCTTCTCGCAAGAAGTCGAACAAAACCTTCCTGTTTTCTGGATTAGACATATCGATAAAATCTACTACGATTATTCCGCCCATATCACGCAAACGAAGTTGTCTGGCAATTTCGGCGGCGGCAATCATATTCACTTCCATGGCAGTGTCTTCCTGGTTGGTTGCTTTATTCGAACGATTTCCGCTATTTACGTCTATAACATGAAGAGCTTCAGTATGTTCGATAATAAGATAAGCACCTTTACTCATGGAGACGGTTCTTCCAAAAGAAGTTTTGATTTGTCTCTCTATATTGTATTTCTCAAAAATTGGAGTGTCATTTGATTGATAAAACTTAACAATCGATTGTTTTGAAGGGGCAATTTCTTGCAGATATTCCTTCGTTTGATGGTACAACTCTTCATCATCTATTTGAATACCACTAAAGGTATCGTTGAAAACGTCTCTTAATATTGAAGAAGCTCTGTTGAGTTCTCCTAATACTTTTGAGGGATGATGAGCAGTTGGTAATTTTTTACACATTGCAGTCCATCTGCCAAGCAGGTTCTGCAAATCTTTTTCTAATTCGGCTACGTTTTTGCCTTCGGCTACTGTGCGAACAATAACACCAAATCCTTTAGGTTTGATCGATAGAACAAGTTTTTTTAGACGATCCTTTTCCTTTTTGTCTTCTATTTTTTGAGAAATAGAAACACGGTCAGAAAACGGAACGAGAACAATAAATCTTCCTGCCAGTGAAAGCTCAGCGCTTATCCTTGGGCCTTTGGTCGATATAGGTTCTTTTACAACTTGAACTAAAACAGATTGATTGGCACTTAAAATATCAGTAATGATGCCATCTTTGTCAATCTCTTTTTCAAACTGAAAGGTTTTTAGGGAGAAATCTTTTATTTTACCTGCGCTTACAAGTTTTATGAATTTCAGTTGGGAAGCTAAGTTTGGACCTAAGTCATGATAATGTAAAAAAGCGTCTTTTTCGAAGCCTACATTTACAAAAGCAGCATTAAGTCCGGCAACTGGTTTTCGGATTTTAGCAATAAAAATATCACCAACCTGAAAGTTGCTTTTCTCTTCTTCTTTGTGTAATTCAATTAGTTTTCCATCTTTTAATAAGGCAAAATCTACGGCTTCAGAACTAGATCTAATGATTAATTCTTTATTCACACTGTAAATTTTTATCCGAACTTTCTAGCAATAGGCAGTAGGCAGTAGGCAGTAAGCAAAATAAATTGCTTAAAGCTTAAAGCTTATAGCTTAAGGCCTAATTGTAAGGATGGATTAAACAATATTTTTAACAGGTATTGAACCCGGGGAAAAGAAGATTAATAGAGAACAGAGTACAGAAGATAGATTTTTACGTCTATATTCTATTTTCTTTTCTCTTTCGTCTTTTTTCAATTTCAATGAACGTTTAAAAAGAAAAAAGTAGTTTAAAACTACTTTTTCTTCTTGTGACGGTTAGCTCTCGCTCTTTTTTTACGTTTGTGAGTAGCTACCTTATGTCTCTTTCTTTTTTTACCACTTGGCATATCGTGTCGATTTTATAATTAATTAATAGTATTACTTTGCTTCGTTATTTGTTTTTACTCCTTCTACAAAAACTTTTGCAGGTTTAAACGCAGGAATATTGTGTGCTGGAATTTTGATAGTAGTGTTTTTAGAAATGTTTCTACCAGTTTTTTCAGCTCTTGTTTTTACAATAAAACTTCCAAAACCTCTTAGGTAAACATTGTCTCCAGTTTCTAGTGAAGTTTTAACTTCTTCCATAAAAGTTTCAACTGTTGCTTGAACATCTCCTTTTTCAAGACCTAGTTTCTCCGAAATTTTCGCTACGATATCTGCTTTCGTCATTTTCTTTCCTATTTTATTTTATAAATGGTGTACTATTTTTTTGAGTTTGCAAATATAAGAATTAAAAAAATAATTAATCAAGCTAAATCGTTAAATTTTAATTACATAAACATTTACTTTTGTATTCTAAGTATTTTGCAATGAATTTTTCTAACGTGTTGATAAAATGGTATTTACAAAACAAACGTGATTTGCCATGGCGTAAAACGACCAATCCATACCATATTTGGCTCTCAGAAATTATGTTGCAACAGACTCGAGTTGCGCAAGGAACACCCTACTTTTTTGCTTTTACGAAGGAATTTCCTACTGTATTTGATTTGGCAAATGCTTCAGAAGAACAGGTTTTGAAACTTTGGCAGGGATTAGGCTATTATTCACGTGCCCGAAATTTGCATAAAACAGCTCAATATGTTGCCAATGAGCTCAACGGTGTTTTTCCTCCTAACTATAAAGAACTTTTAAAATTAAAGGGTGTTGGAGAATACACGGCTGCAGCAATTGCTTCCTTTTCTTATAATGAGACTGTTCCTGTAGTGGATGGAAATGTATTCAGAGTACTTTCTCGTTATTTTGATATTGAATCTGATATTGCTTCGCCTGCAACTAAAAAAGAGTTTACAGAACTGGCTTACGAATTAATGCCAAAGGATAATCCTGCTATTTTTAATCAGGCGATAATGGAGTTCGGAGCTTTGCAATGTGTGCCTAAAAGTCCTGATTGTGCGGTTTGTGACTTTAATGATAGCTGTGCAGCATTACAGAAGAAAAAGGTAGCCGTTTTGCCGGTTAAGTCTAAGAAAGTTAAGGTGACCAATCGTTTCTTTAATTATCTCATTGTAGAAGACGCTTTAGGAAATACCATACTTCAGAAAAGAACGGCAAAAGGAATCTGGCATAATCTGTATGAGTTTCCGCTTTTGGAAACAGATAAAATCGTAGACTTTGATGTAGTTTCGAAAGCAGTAACAGACACTGTTTTTACATCGTATACAATTATAGGTATAGAAGATTATGCAGAAAGTACTGTTATTCATAAACTTTCGCACCAACATCTGCACATACAGTTTTGGAAGGTTAAAATTGAGGGTTTAATAGAAAATGGCTTGAAAGCCAGTGAATTAAATGTTTTTCCTTTTCCAATTGTGATTCATAATTTTCTGGAAAAGCAGGAAATAATTTGCTAAAATAATGTATCTTTGGGATAAATACCACTAACAAACTATGAACGGAACATTAAATAAAGTGATGTTAATCGGCCATCTAGGCGATGATGTAAAAATGCATTATTTTGAGGGAGGAAACTGCATCGGGCGTTTTCAATTGGCTACAAACGAAGTGTATATCAATAAAACGACCAATGAAAAAATTACTTCAACCGAATGGCACAATTTAGTTGTGCGCAATAAAGCGGCCGAAATTTGCGAAAAATATTTGTCGAAAGGAGACAAGATATTTATTGAAGGACGTATAAAATCACGTCAATGGCAAGCTGAAGACGGTACTACAAAATATACTACAGAAATTCAGGTGACTGAGTTTACTTTCTTGAATACCAAAAAAGAAACCGGAAATCATAAACCTAATCAGGACAGTGAGTCGCCAAAAAACACTAACTTTGACGCAGCAAATGAAGGCTTACCTATAAACGATCTGCCTTTTTGAATGTATAACTAATTCTTTTTAATTTGGACCCGGAGCCCAGTTTGTTTCTTAATACGACAGTAGACATCAATTTGATAATTGGCTTTGTCGGAATATTTATTTTGCTGTTTTTATCAGCGATAGTGTCAGGTGCCGAAGTGGCACTTTTCTCTTTGTCTCAAAAAGATATCGACGATACTTTGCAGGAGAATCATTCAAAAGGAAAAATTATCTCCAGACTTTTAGACAGGCCTAAGAAACTTCTCGCAACCTTATTAGTTGCCAATAATCTTTTTAATATCGCAACAGTTATTCTGTTTTCTTTTATAGGCCAGAATATTTTTGAAGCCATAGAGTCTCCGGCTCTTAAGTTTATTCTCGAGATTATTCTGGTTACTTCGCTAATTTTGTTGTTCGGAGAAGTACTCCCTAAAGTTTATGCCAGCCGTAACAATGTAAAATTTGCTAAACGTACCGCCTATCCATTGGCTGTATTAGATAAATTACTCACGCCAATCAGTTTGCCGATGCGAAGTGTTACGCTATATTTGCATCATAAATTAGGGAAGCAGAAGAATAATTTCTCTGTAAATCAACTTTCACAAGCCTTGGAATTAACAGATTCAGAAGGTACGTCAACAGAAGAGCAAAAAATACTGGAAGGGATCGTGTCTTTTGGTAATACTGATACCAAGCAGGTAATGAGCCCGAGAATTGATATTTTTGCTTTAGAAATGTCAGAACCTTTTTCCGGGATTTGTCCTAAAATAATAGAAAAAGGTTTTTCGAGAATTCCGGTGTATCGTGACAATATAGACCAGATAGAAGGCGTTTTGTTTGTCAAGGATTTGTTACCGCATATTGATAAGGAAGAATTTGACTGGACCTCTTTAATCAGAAAAGCATTTTTTGTTCCGGAGAACAAGAAGCTGGATAATTTATTAAAGGATTTTCAGAGCCTTAAAAGCCATTTGGCGATAGTGGTGGATGAATATGGCGGAACGTCAGGATTAGTTTCTCTGGAAGACGTTATTGAGGAGATTGTAGGGGATATTAGTGATGAGTTTGACGACGAGAATCTGAATTTCTCTCAGATAGATGAAAAGAATTTTCTTTTTGAAGGAAAAATTAATCTCAAGGATTTTTACAGAATTGTAGCGGTTAATGAAGAAATCTTTGAATCGCATAAAGGTGAAGCCGAGACATTGGCCGGATTCATTTTAGAGATTTTGGGTAATTTCCCTAAAAAAGATCAAAAAATAGCGTTCGAAAACTGTGTTTTTACTATAGAAACAGTTGATAAGAAACGTGTAAAACAAATAAAAGTAACAATAGATTAAGAATGCTAAAAAAGACCATTTCACTAGCAACAATTTTACTGGCATTGACTGTTTTAAGTTGTAAAGATGATGTAGTGCCAAAACCTGCCGGTTTCCTTCGTTTGGACTATCCTGAAGCCAAATATGTAGGTTTTGAAAACAATTGCCCTTTTACTTTTGAAATGAATGAAGCGGCCGTAATCAAAGGAGAGAAAAATTGCGGATTTGCAATTACCTATCCAAAAATGAAAGCTACGATTTACCTCACTTATAAGCCGGTACAGGGAGATATAGTGAAATTGCTCAAAGATGCTCAAAAGTTAACCTACGAGCATGTTATTAAGGCAGACGATATTTTAGAACAGCCCTATTTAAACCCTCAAAAAAAGGTTTACGGAATGTTTTACCGCGTAGACGGAAATGCCGCTACAAACTCACAATTTTACGTTACAGACAGTACAAAACACTTTATAACAGGGTCGGTTTATTTTTATGCGAAGCCTAACTTTGATTCGGTTATGCCGGCCGCGAGTTACATCAGAAATGATATGCAAAGACTGATGGAAACATTAAAGTGGAAATAAAAGATACACTCAATTTTATACTGCCCTCAAAAAGTTAAATACTATTTGGGGGCATTTTATTTTTAAGGTTTTTAAAGAATTAAAATTTGCATCAATCCGAAAGAACCTGTTAGGGATAAGTATTAAGCGTAAATATTGAAGGCCATCGCTCTGAAAGAGCCTCAGCAATAGCATGGCGCAACGCGCTATGAAATAAATTAAAGGTAAGTATTGCCCTGAAGGGGCAAAAGCAGATTTACACGATATGGATCCCGAATTTTATTTTCCACAAACTCAGGAAGCAGAAAAAGCATCATTCATAAATTGTTGAAGCCCTTTTTCTTCAAGGATCTCAATCGAGAATTCTCCAAAACGTTTCGGAAGCCATATAATTCTAACACCACTTGGAGTATTAAGACTTTCTCGTGACAGTGCATTTCCGTTCTCGTCCTCCGGCTGCACACCTGAATTTACCAATTCATCAAAAGCTGCTTCGATGTCGGGAGTGGAATAGCAGTGGCGATAAATTGTTCCTTCGCCTTTTGTCTCCAATAATTTTTTTAGATTTCCGGAAAAAGGCTGTACCAGCATAAATCGTTCCTGACCAATTTTTACAACGGCATATACAACGTGTAATTCATCTCTCTCCCAGGTGAATTTTTTTGAGATCTCTGCTCCAAGGATTTTCGCGTAATAGTCGCATGCCGATTGCAGGTCGTTAACTAAAATGTCTATGTGGCTAAATTTAAGTTCCATTGTTTTTTAGGGCTGTATTGAAAGATGATTTATAAAAAAAAAACAGTAGCAAGCCTGAGTTTACTACTGTTTAAAGATTTATTTTTTTGTCAGTCTTTTTAGAACTGAACCATCGTCAAATTACGATTTAATATCTAAAACTTTATAGGTTTTGCCATCTCCGGTTGCCTGAACTGTCTTTGTTAAATTTTCCTGGTTTTGAACCGTTTTGTCAAATACAACAGTAGCTGTTTTTTTCTCAAAATCAACCGTTGCTTTTTCTACACCGTCAAGATTCGATAATTCTTTTTCGATTGTTTTGGCACATCCCATTGCGCAAGTCATTCCTTCGATTTTAAAACTTGAAGTCTGTACATTTTCAGCAGCAATTGCTTTGTGTTCTTTTGGAGCTGATTCTATATTTTTTATGTTAGCCAGGTTTTTATCTTCTTCTTTTTTGCAGCTTACCAGTACTAAACCTGCAATAGCAATCGAAGCTATGATTCTTGTAAATTTCATATTTTTAAGATTTTAATTTGCGAAAAAATGTTCTTTGCAAAATTAGTAAAAAGGAAGAGGTCAATTCGTAAAATTATTACAAATTTGCACTAAAATATGTTTTATGGATGCAAAACAATTAAAGTGGGCCTATTTATTGGTGCTTTCACTAATCTGGGGAAGTTCTTTTATCCTCATCAAAAGAGGTTTGGTTGGACTCACAGCAGTTCAGGTAGGTTCGTTCCGGATTATTTTTGCAGCTTTATTTTTATTGATTGTCGGGTTCAGAAGTTTGAAGAAGATCTCCCGCCGTCAGTGGAAATTTGTCGCCATAACGTCTTTCTTCGGAACTTTTATACCGGCTTTTCTTTTTGCCATTGCCGAAACTGAAGTTGACAGTTCAATCGTAGCCATTATGAACTCGCTTACCCCTTTAAACACCTTGGTTTTAGGAATACTTATCTTCGGAATTCAATTTCAAAAAAGACAGGTATTAGGTGTTTTTATTGGTTTGGTGGGGTGTTTATTGCTGGTTTTAAGCGGAGCATCTTCGCATCCGGGGCAAAATTACTATTATGTGATTCTGGTGGTTATCGCAACGCTTAGTTATGCAATAAATGTCAATCTGATTAAAAAATACTTATCCGATTTAAATTCGCTCAGCATTACAACAGGAAATTTTGCGGTATTACTTATTCCGGCTTTGCTTATTCTGAGTACGACCGATTTTCCGCAAAGAATGAACCTTGAAGTTACACAGCATTCTATTTTGTTTGTTATGATTTTAGGGGTTCTTGGAACCGGAATTGCAAATGTTTTGTTTTTTAAATTAATCCAAATTTCATCACCTGTATTTGCAACTTCGGTAACGTATTTAATTCCGATTGTGGCATTTTTCTGGGGGCTTTTGGATAATGAAATGCTTACGCCAATTCAGTTTTTTGGTGCTTTTATAATTTTAATAGGTGTGTATTTATCGGCTAAGAAGTAAGTTTGGTTGTGAAATGTTGTTTGTAAAAGGTTAGATGTGATTTTATGCAAATGTCATCCTGAGCGAAGTCGAAGGGTGCCAATTGGAACGGGGCTTCGACTTCGCTCAGCCTGACATTGATTTATCGCGAAGTTGTCATTTCGACGAAGGAGAAATCACACTCGTAATTCGACAAAGATTGACGATAATTGGGATGGGGTTCTGGTGTGATTTCTCCTTCGTCGAAATGACACGCGATGTTTTTTGTTTAATTTTGACTGAAAATTCTTACTCATTTAAAATTTTTAGGTATCTTTATGGTCCTAATAGTTAAGATTATGAATTTAGAAAAAAAAATTGCCCGTGTAGTATGGTGGCGGGATTGGAAACGACCGTAACGCTTTCTTAACAGCGTAGGACACCTTAGCTATGCGGGTTTTATATTTCCCTAAAAGTTAAGATTATGAGTACAAACACCCTTTCGAAAGAAACAGAATTGAAGTTGATTGATTTCTTCAACAAGTCAGTAGATCCTGAATTTATGGCAAAGACCATTCGAAAAGTAAATTATCTTCTTGCCTTAAGTATGATGAGAGAATGTGAAACATTTGAGACAGACAAAACAAGCCTTGAAAATGGCTTTTACTGGCTGAATGAATTAGCAGAAATTTTAAATCCATATCTGGAAACTGAATGATTAAAATTAGAAAGGCTGTCGTAACTGACAGCCTTCTTTTTGTTTTGTCGCCCTGAGCGGAGTCGAAGGAAGCGGAGTCGAAGGGCGCACCAATTGGAATGGGGGCTTCGACTTCGCTCAGCCGGACAAAGCTTTGACTTCGTTTGGTCTGACAAAGCTTTGTTTTGGGTCAGTTTGACAAAGCTTCGATTTCGCTCTGTTTGGCAAAAAAAGAAAAGGCTTAGTCAAAGTTTTAAACTCTGACTAAGCCTCAAAAAAATCTTAGCGCCTCAGCACCTTAGTATCTTAGCATCTCAGTATCTTACAAGAAATCTGCTTCAGAAACTCCTTCGTTAATCTTAATGTCAGACATTTTGATATCTAATTCAAAACCTACATTCTGAACGATATTGAAAGGAATTTTAACTCCCTTTACGTCTTTATAATCGTTGAAGTTGGTAATTTGCGTTGCTGATTTTCCGCCTTGTTCACGAACTTTTGCTTCGGCAAGTTTCAATCCTGATGCAACGTCATAGAAATAAGTTGTTTTACCGTCTTTGATAGCGTAGGCATCTTTACCGTTTATTGGTTCGATACTTTCTACTTTTAAGTCGGTTCTTTTTACAAGTTGAAGTTCTTCAAACGGAGCAGCGCTGGCTTTCATTTCGGCAAGATCATTTCCTTCAAGGTTTTTGCGTTGTCCTTGTTGCTCGATATAAGCGCCTTTATCATTTACAACCTGTTTCATTAAATTCATTGGTCCCATCGCAAGAGATACCATCATTTTTCCTTTTGAATCTAATTTAGAAGTAAAAGTCAATGGGGAAGGAGCTTGAGGAATAGTAGTAGATCCTGTCATCGAAAGTGTTTTTACAGTAGCAACTACTTTTTCTCCACCAATTGCTTTAAGGTAGTTTTCGAAAACAGTTTTGGCAGTAATTCCGGCTGGAACTTCTTTTTTAGTTACTGGTTTTTCAACAGGATTTCCGTATTTATCGAAGTAGAAAATCGGAATTTGAAGTTTCTCTAAACCTGTTAGCACATCAGATCCTTTTCCGGCAATTACGATTCGCATATTGTCCAGCATGAAATATTTGTTGGCAACACGATAAACATCATCGGCAGTAACACTGTTGATGGTTTGAATGTATTTTTCGTAGAAATCGGCAGGAAGTTTTTCTGTTTCAATGTTTAAAGCATATCGTGCAACAGTTTGTGGTTTTTCAACCTGCATTACAAAACGTCCAATATATCCCGCTTTTACATTTTTCAAAATATCTTCAGAAACTTTTTCAGTTCTGATTCTTTTGATTTCTTTTACAAATTCTACCACTGCACTATCCGTAACCGTATTTCTAACGGCAGAAGAAGCTTTGAATTTAGTTACATATTTTCCTCCGTCGATACTTGATCTTGCGCCATACGTCCAACCGTGTTTTTCACGTAAATTCATGTTCAGGTAACTGTTGAAATCACCACCTAAAATTTGATTTGCAATCACAGCAGGGAAGAAATCAGGATCGCTCATTCTCAAATTCACCGTATTCACCAATGAGATTTCAGATTGAACGGCATTTGGAACGTCAACAAAATCAATTTGAAGTTTAGCAGCATTTTCAGGAGCCGGATAGGTGTTTTTTGGCGTAGCCTGTTTTTTCCATCCGCTAAAAAGTTTTTCTACAGCAGCTTTCGTTTCTTTAAATTTAACATCACCTATGATTACCAAATAAGCATTTTCAGGAACAAAATAGGTCGCATAATTAGACTGAACATCAGCAAGAGTCACATTTTTTACTGTTGCCTCTGAAAGATATTCTCCGGATGGATGGTTTTTTCCAAACGCTAAAACGTCAACAACTCTGCTGGCAATTGCCGGAACACTTTTTTCGTCGGCTTTAAGTCCTTCGATTAATTTTGCTTTTTCTTTATCAAATTCTGATTGCGTGAAGTTTGGCTGTAAAGCTCCTTCTGCTAAAAGCTCCAGAACACGTCCAGAATATTTAGAAAGTGAACTTCCGGAAGCTCCTGATGAAGAAAAATTAATATTTGCTCCGTAAAAGTCGATTTCTTCGTTAAAAGCTTCTTTCGTTATTTTTTTAGTTCCGTTACCAATTAAGGCGCTTGTTAATTCGTCAACCCCTTTTTTGTTTCCTTCTGCAAAAGGAGCGTTATCAAGGGTTAGAGTAAAGCTTACTCTTGGTAATTTATGATTTTCAACGACCAAAACTTTCATCCCGTTCGCCAAAACAAAAGTTTGTGGCTTTTTGATGTTGACTACAGGAGAATTGCCTGGTTTTGGTTGTGGACGGTCTTGTGCTTGCATAATTCCAGTTAGGAATAAAAAGATTAAAAATGTATGTATTTTTTTCATGATTCGATGACTTAGTTTTGAGCTTTAGTTGAAGGGATATAGTCTAAAATTAAACGCTGGTTAGGGTTTAGGTATTTTTTTGCTACTTCTCTGATCTCTTCTCTGGTGATAGAGTGATAAAGGTCGATCTCGGTATTTATCAAATTAACATCTCCGTAAAGCAGATAGAAAGAAGCCAGATTTTCTGCGATTCCCTCTACTGTTGAATTGGCATTCACAAAATTATTATCGAATTTGTTTTGTAATTTTTGATAATCTTTTTCAGAAATTAAGTCCGTTTGAATTTTTACAATTTCTTCGTCCATTTCTTTTAAGATGTCGGCTGTTGTGTTAGGAGCCATGGGTAAGCCGTATAATATGTACATTCCATAATCTTCCTGACTAAATCCTACTGCTCCAATCTGAAGCGCCATTTTTTTGTCGTCTACAATTTTTTTGTACAATTTAGAGCTTTTTCCATCACTTAAATAAGAAGAAATCAAATCCAAAACTCTTGCATCTCTGGTTTTCATAGATGGTGTTCTGTACGAAGCAACTACCATTGGAATCTGAATGTTCGGATCTTCGTAAGTGGCTTTTATGGTCTGATTGATTGGCTCTTCTACGTAAGTTTGTTTTTTTAATTCTTCTCCTTTTGGAATTGGAGCAAAATATTTCTGAATCCATTCTTTTGTTTTGGCTTTGTCAAAGTCACCTGCCACCACTAAAACAGCATTGTTTGGGGTGTAGAATTTTTTATTAAAAGCCTGAAATTCTTCAAGAGTTGCAGCATCCAGATCCTTCATGGAACCAATAGTGGTCCAGCGGTACGGATGTTTTTTGAACATGTTTTCTTTTACAACCGGCAAGATGTTTCCGTAAGGCTGATTGTCATAACGCAGTCTTTTTTCTTCTTTAACTACTTCATTTTGAGTGTCAACTCCAATTTTATTGATAATCGGATGCATTAATCTTTCCGATTCCATCCATAAGCCAAGTTCTAAGTTGTTTGAAGGTAAAACTTCGTAGTAATAGGTTCTGTCGTCAGTAGTGTTGGCGTTGTTTACACCTCCATTTGCCGTAACGATCTTCATCCATTCGCCGCGTTTGATATTTTTAGTTCCTTCAAATAATAAATGTTCAAAGAAATGTGCAAAACCCGTTCGGTCCGGACGTTCGTCTTTTGATCCTACATGGTACATAACCGAGGTAATCACAACCGGAGCAGAAGGATCATTATGCAAAATTACGTGCATTCCGTTGTCTAAATTGTATTCTTCAAAAGCTACCTTTTGAGCATGAGCCACTCCGCCGAGCATTAGTGCCGCACTTAACATAATGATTGAATTTTTCATAAAGATTAATAAATTTATATTTACCTAATAAATAGGTAGTCAAGAGTTGATTATCGTTACACCAAAAATAGTTTTTTTTAATTAGCATTTAGGGAAATAGGGATGAAATGATTGAATTTTAACAGTATTTTACTTCTAAATAGCTTTTTTGGAATGAAGAAACGTCTTGAAAAACAGTTATAAAGCAGAAATAAATATTTTTAGAATAAGGGATTGCACAGTAAATTATTAGTTGTATATTTGCAACCTTAAAAATCAATAAATCAATTTGGTATGTATGCAATCGTAGAGATAGCAGGGCAACAATTTAAAGTAAGCAAAGACTTAAAGGTTTATGTTCACCGTTTGGCTAACGAAGAAGGTTCAAAAGTTTCTTTTGACAAAGTTCTTTTATTAGACGATAACGGAAATGTAACTTTAGGCGCCCCAGCTATAGAAGGTGCTTCAGTAGAAGCTAAAGTGTTACAACACTTAAAAGGAGACAAAGTTATCGTTTTCAAAAAGAAAAGAAGAAAAGGATACAAAAAGAGAAATGGTCACAGACAATATCTTACTCAAATTGTAATTGAAGGTATTACTGCAGCTGGTGGAACTAAAAAAGCAGCAGCTAAAAAAGCGGTTGTAGCTGAAGAAGTATCTGCTGAAGCAGAAGCTCCAAAAGCAAAAAAAAGCAGCTCCAAAAGCAAAAAAAAGAAGCTACTAAAGAATAATAACAATATTTAAACTCATACGTCATGGCTCACAAGAAAGGTGTCGGTAGTTCGAAGAATGGTAGAGAATCAGAATCAAAACGTCTAGGCGTTAAGATTTTTGGTGGTCAAGCTGCTATTGCTGGGAACATCATCGTTAGACAAAGAGGTTCAAAACACAATCCAGGTGAAAATGTTTACATCAGTAAAGATCACACACTACACGCAAGAGTAGCAGGAGTTGTTAAGTTCCAAAAGAAAAAAGATAACAAATCTTATGTATCTATCCTTCCATTCGAAGCATAATCATTAGATTACTTATTACAAAAACCCGTTCATCTTTGGTGAACGGGTTTTTTTGTGGGATGATGAAAGGTTAAGTTTAAAGTTTCAGGTTTCAAGTTCAAAGTTTCAAGTTTAAAGTTTCACGTTTTGATATTTAAGTTTAAAACTAAGATCTGTAATTGAATCACGATGTCCGGCTGAGCGAAGTCGAAGCCCTTGCTCAGCCGGACTTGGATCTGTTTTTTAGAGCAACTACTTTTGTTTGTTTGCTAGTATTGCTGGTAAAATATAATCTTGTACAATGGTGTCAGCTTGTGCGTGCCCATAAGGTTTGTTGTAGGCTTTTGAGGTAATGATTACTACAAGCGGAAGATTTTTGAAAATCATAAACTCATTCCCTCCATTACCGGCGCAATAATAGGTTTCGTAAGGAGTGTTTTTAAAAGTGAAAGTTTTGTTCCAAAATAAGTAACCATAGAATTCACTTTGTCTTTCCGGAATCTGAATTTGGTGCGTAAGGGTTTTTTGAACCCAATCGGCAGTTAAGATTTGTTTGTCCTTCCAAAGACCGTTATTTTGATACAACTGTGCATATTTTGCATAATCCAGAGAAGTCATTTGAAGGCTTCCTGCAGTATTTGCTACTTTTTGAGGGGTATATTGCCATTGATAGTGGGTGATGTTTAAAGGCTTAAAAAGTTTTTCATCGGCATATTTGTCTAATCCTCCGGGAACGGATTTGTGAATGATGTCGCCTAATAAAACAACTCCGGCTGTAAAATAATCCCATTGACCGCCATTGGTTTTGGATTTGTCCATAGGTAAGTCTAAAGTAAATTTCACCCAATTATCGCTAGGGTACATGTTTTCTTCGTTCCCGGGAGAATCGCTATTTTGATCGGATCCTTCAAAAGCAGCACTCATGGTGAGTAAGTCTTTTATTTTTACGTTGTCTTTTTTGGAGTTGTAATTTGCAAAACTCTTTAAATCATAGAATTGGTCTAATGTCTGATTTTCGTTTTTAAGATAGCCATCGTTTATGGCGATTCCGGCCAAGGTTGATGCAAAAGATTTTCCTGCCGATCGGGTGTCGTGCAAAGTGTTTCTGTTAGATTCATTAAAATATTCTTCAAGCAGTAGTTTTTTATCGTAGACGACAACGATACTTGTGATTTCCTTCAAATTGTAGCTGGCAATAGCAGCATTGAGTTTTTTAATTTTCTTCTTATCAAAAGCAAAATTCGAAACTTCCCAGTCACTGTTAGGTTGGATAGGTTGAACTTCGATTTGTTTGGCGGTTAGTTTCGGAGCTTTTAAGATAAGCTGAACTTCTCCTTTTGCAATTAAATCGCCAGTTTTAATCTCATTATTTTTATCGGATTTAAGGTAAGGACGAATTTCTATTTTTAGTTTGTGCTTGCCGTTGGTTAGGGCTTTTTCTCCGCCATTAAGTTTGAATCTTTCCCACAAATAAATAGACCACCAATCTTCTTTTTTTGTACTGGTTAAAGGAACTCTAAAGGTTGTTGAAGTGTTTTTACTGCCTGCTGATCCAAAACGGCATCCGTAGTTAAGATTTTCGGTGTAGAGCAGTTTATTGTCGATGTAAAAGGCAAACTGAAGATTTCCGGTTGTTAGAAGTTGATCTGCGGATAATTCAGGATTCAATTGGTGCAGGTAATTGATGACAGAGTTGTTCATGAAAACTCTGATATTCAAATCGGATTTGTAGGTTAGCTCAAAAGATTTCAGAATATCAGATTCTTTATACTGCTCCAGAGGAATGTTGCCCTTCATAAAAGTAACTTTACCAATGTTGTTTTTATGCAGTTCGGTTGTAATCTCATCGGGTTTGAACAGATCATTGTTTTGTGCCGAAATTATGCCATTGCAAAATAGTAAGGCAAGTAAGAGAAAGTGTTTTGTCATTTGATTGATTGTAAGATTGAAAGGCAAAGTTAGTCTGCAATAAATTCTAAAAATTGTACAGGATTAACATCTGACTTATTTTTGGAACAGTATTTTTTTGTGTTCGGAAGGATTCAGGCCGTTTATTTCTCTAAAGGATCTGGTTAGGTGGCTCTGGTCAGAGAAGCCGCATTCGTATGCGATTTCGGTTAAGGATTTGCTTTGAAGGGCGATGAGCGAGAGTGCTTTTTCGACTTTTAATTTTCGTATGTACTCTCCCAGATTGCAATGAAAATACTTTGAAAAATCTCTTGAAAGATGAATAGGGTGGATGCCTAGTGTTTTAGATAAATAATCAAGTGTAATGGTTTCGGTAAGCTGATCGTGAAGGATTTCATCAATCATTGTAACCCATTTCGGATTTTTATGTTTGATGGATTCAAAATCACCATTTAGTTTGGATAAGATTTCAATTAACAGAGTTTGTGTGGAAAGGTCAAAATGAAAATCGTCAATTTTGGTTGCCCTGAAAATTTTATACATCAAAAGTTTGATGTCGGGGTTCAGGACAGTTGTGCTTCCTTGCAGGTTGTTGCTGTTTAAGGAGAGGTCGTCAAACCATTTTTTCTCAATTTCAAGATGAAAACCTCTGGTAAAGCCTTCCGGTTTAATGTTGTAGTGTGGTTCTTGCCAGTTATGAAACAAGAGGCTTCCAGGAGCGCAATTGTAAACCTCTTTTTTGTTTCCTTCAATTACATTGCCCTGCAGGATAAAAGTAAAGTAAGCATGCTCATGATAATGCCAGTCAACTGTAGGGTGTGTGTATACGGTATCAGTCAACGTTATTCCTTCAAGAGAAATCGTTTTGTTGGTCTGGCCGTAAAACTCTCCTTTTTTAGATTGTTTCATGAGTGCGTTGCATTGCTATTCAAAACTATAAATATAATTTGATTTAAAACAAAAAACCTGCTCATAATGAACAGGTTTTCTGATTTTATTCTTCAGTATCTTTTGTTTCTTCTAAATTTTGAGATTTTCTTCCCACTTTTATTTTTGGATTATCCTGAGTTCCGGTAATGGTTAACGGAATTCCAAAAATTCCTAACGGAGGAAGGCCTAGACGCATTTTCAGGTTTAGTTTTCCGTCCAGACTTGTGGTACCTTCGATTCTTGGTCGGAAGCCTGCAAACTTAAACTTAAAACGTTCTACCGTCATGATGTTGTTTTTGATGGTGGTTTTAATATCTACCTTCGAAAGATCCGGATTTTTAATTGACTCTGTATTGGTTTGTTTGCTTACCGCGCTAAACATTTTCAATCCGCGAACTTTTACATCTTTTATCGAAAGTGTTCCTCCGCCTGCAAGCGATGGATAAACCGGAGACATATTGCTGTTTAAACGTCCTTTTAATTGGTAGTCTAAAGAAACAATTCCTTGTGCTTTTTCGGCAGCGCTTGCCATTTTTCTAAAAACTTCGATTTCGTTGTAGGCCTTTTTGATGTCAAAGTCAGAGGCTTTAATCGCATAGTCGAAATTGGCTTTTTTAGGAGTTATCGCCTGATAATTGGCATTCATGCTAACATCACAGCCAATTAGATTGAAACCGGTATTCTGCATGTTCAGTTTACCTTTGTTCATGCTTAGATTTCCAACAGCATTTAAAAGATTCAATTTGTCAAAATTTACTTTTTGAGCGTTGGCTGTAAACTGCAGATTCAAATTGGTTGGAATAATAATTACACCGGTTTGAGCTGGCTGAGCCTTAGGCTTGGTCTCTGTTGTAGTTGCTGTAGCAGCAGTATTTGTTGTGGTACTCGACATAAATTCGTCCACATTGATATATCTTGAAGTCGATTTAAAAGAGCCTTTTAAAACACCGGTATTGGTAGTAGCATAGTTGAAAACGTTCTGCAGGTAACCATTTAACCTGAAATCAGATTGACCGTAGGCAGCCAAAAAGTTATTGAAGGACATTTTATCTTGATTGATTTTGAAAATACCTTCTTTGATGATGAATTTCTTCGGAAGATATTCAGAAGTTATTCCAATATTTCTAAGTTCAAGTGTTCCTTTGTTGTACAGCTTGCGGTAATTTCCTTTCTCGGCATCGCTTTGTTTTCCTTTTAAAACCAAATCGGCTTTTACGAAACCGTCCAGGTCAAGTCCTTGCTGAGAAAAAACTTTGTAGATTTTGTTTACGTCCAGTTCTCCTTTGGCTTTGATGTTGTAAGCCAAATCATTAAAATTGCTAAGATCGGCTTCTACGAAAACAGGTTTTCCTTCAAAAGTAAACTGAGCAGGTTTTAGGTTTATTTTTAAATCACCAAAAGTCCCTTTAGGGTTCTCAATCTTAGATTTGATGGTGATGTCTGTGATCGGATTTGGGTAATAAGGTGTTTTTAGGTAACCGTTTACCAAGTCAATAGTTCCGTTGGTAACGGGAAGAAGTTTGTTTTTTAAGTCAAATTTTCCGTTAGCTTTTACGTCACCAGCCAGATTTCCTTTTAAAACGATATTCGGAATTCCAAGTGCCTGCATTAATTTTCCAAGATCAATTTTGGCCTTAAAATCGGCGTTAATATCCGGGGTTTTTATGCCTTTTACGTAAAATTTTGATTTCAGATAATCCTGCTTGATGTTTAAAGACAGATTTTTGGCATCGACAATTAGCAGATCCGGATTTAAAGACGGTACTTTTGTTTTGATCTCTAAATTTAAATTGGAAACCGGAAAGGCGCTTTTGTTATAATTGACAAATCCGCTGTCTATTTTCACATCCAGATTAAGATCCGGTGCAATGTTCTGTGCGGCAATATAGTCTCCTTTTAAAGTTAAAAGCAGGTTGGTATTTCCTTTTAATTCTGTTTTCGACAGCCAGGTAATGTATTTTGGAGGGAAGGCGGTAAAAACATCGTGTAAATCACTGTTGTCTGATTTGATCACAAAATCCATATTATAACCGTCTTTCAGGAAGTCGAATTTCCCTATAAAGTCGACCACAAGATCATTTATTTTAAGGTTATTCTGTTGGAAATAAAAGGACAGGGAGTTGACGTTGACTTTTGTAATCAAATCAGCGTTCACTTTTTTATTCATTAAATAAGGTTCATTTTCATAAACAATATTCAATTTTTCAATTTTCGCTTTCGAATACAAATCAAAAACAGCTTTGTTTAGATCGCCTTTTCCTAAATAATCAAATCCGAATGCATCAAAATGGATTTTGGTTGATTTGTCATCGTAAACAATTTTACTGTTTAAAATTTCAATTCGTTCCAGTTTTAAAGCGGTTTCGGTACTGTCTTTAGGAGTTTCGGTCTGAGAATTTGACTTGTAAATATTGTAATTGGCTTCTCCTTCTTCGTTTACTTTTACATTAATAAAGGAATCTGATAAATAAATCTGATCGATTTTTACCTCTTTGCTGAAAACCAGACTGGCTACATTGATCCCAAACGAAACTTCTTTCGCAGTGATGAATTTTTCTTTTGTATAAGGTGCCGATCCGTTAAGGTGTAAATCGCTTAAGGTTAAAGTAAGCGAGGGGAAATGTTGAAAAAACGAAACCGAAACATCAGAGTAATTTAATTCTGCGCTCAGTTTTTCGTTAGCGGTTTTTTTAATTTGTTCCTTGATTTGATCTTCAAAAATAATGGGAGTAAGGAATAGTAGTCCTATAATGACAACAAAGGTAATCCCAAGGTATTTGGCCGTTTTTAGTAAAATGGTCTTTATTTTATTTGTAGACATAACAAGTTGTGGTATTTATAGGTAAAAAATGAAAATCGAGTTTAAAAGAATATTATCCGTGTACGGTTTCGCTTTTTCCGTAGTTGGTAATAATTGAACCTTCAAATTCAATCCATTCTTTCCAGCGTTTATCAATATCGATATTGTCGGTATATTTTCGTGCAAAACCTAAAAATGTAGTATAATGTCCGGCTTCAGAAATCATTAAATCACGATAGAATTTAGCCAGTTCTTCGTCTTTTATGTTTTCAGAAAGTACTTTAAAACGCTCACAGCTTCTGGCTTCAATCATAGCCGAAAACAATAGGCGGTCGCAAAGAGCGTCTCTGCGGCTTCCGTCTTTTTTCATGAATTTAAAAAGCTCATTTACATAGTGATCTTTTCGTTCACGCCCCAATGTCAAGCCTCTTTTTTTGATAATATCGTGCACCATTTGTAAGTGCTCGAGCTCTTCTCTGGCGATTACAAGCATTTCGGTAACCAATTCTTCCAGTTCAGAATTGTAAGTCACTAAGCTGATGGCATTTGAAGCTGCTTTTTGCTCGCACCACGCATGATCCGTCAAAATCTCTTCGATATTTGATTCTACTATATTTACCCAGCGTGGGTCTGTGGCTAATTTTAATCCTAACATAATTGATTCCGAAATTTGTATTGTGCAAAATTACTCATTTTTATGACCAAAAAACAGGAAATTCCATGTGAATACGCTCAAAAAAGCATTATTTTGTAGCTTGAATGGAATGTAAATGAATCAAGTGAAAAAACTTTTAATTATCGGTTCTGTCTGGCCCGAACCGAATTCGTCTGCTGCCGGAGGAAGAATGATGCAGTTAATTTCTATTTTTAAACAAAATAAATTTGATATCACATTTGTTAGTGCGGCATTAGACAGTGATTTTATGGTGGATTTGTCTGAGTTTGGAGTAGCAAAAAAAAGCATTGAGCTCAATTCGGCTAGTTTTGATGATTTTGTAAAGGAACTAAATCCACAAGTTGTCCTTTTTGATCGTTTTATGATCGAAGAGCAATTTGGATGGAGAGTGGCGGAAAACTGTCCTGAAGCGATTCGGATTCTCGATACCGAAGACTTGCATTGTTTACGCGCTGCCAGACAAAAGGCTTTTAAAGAAAACCGAAAGTTTGAAGTGACAGATCTTTTTTCTGAAGAAGTAGCAAAACGAGAAATTGCCAGTATTTTAAGATGTGATTTGTCTTTGATTATTTCGACATTTGAAATGGATGTTTTAAAAGACAAGTTCAGAATCAGTACCGATTTGCTTTTGTATCTTCCTTTTTTGACAGATTCGATGTCTGAAGATGGTCTTTTGAAATTGCCATCATTTGAAGAAAGGAGTAAGTTTGTTTTTATTGGGAATTTCTTTCATGAGCCTAATTGGAATACGGTTCAGTACTTAAGAGAAGTAATTTGGCCTTTGATCAAAAAAGATTTCCCTACAGCTGTTTTGGAAATTTACGGCGCTTATCCGTCGCAAAAAGTATTGCAAATACATCAGCCTAAGAATGGATTTTATATCATGGGAAGGGCAGTGGATGCTGTCGAAATCGTGAAAAATGCAAGAGTTGTACTGGCGCCAATTCGTTTTGGAGCAGGTTTAAAAGGGAAATTGTTGGAAGCTATGCAATGCGGAACGCCAAGTGTGACTACTGCAATTGGTTCTGAAGCGATGCATGCTAATTTGCCCTGGAATGGTTTTATAGAAGATGATGCAGCTGAATTTGCTAAGAAAGCAATTAGACTTTATCAGGATGAGAATCTTTGGTACGAGGCTCAGAAAAAGGGAATTGTAATTATCAACGAGTGTTATTTGAAAGATAAATACTCAGATGGATTTATGTCTGTGGTAAATTCGTTGTTAATGGATTCTACAAGTCATCGTCTGCATAATTTTATGGGCAGTTTATTGCAGCATCATGCTTATAAAAGTACCATGTACATGTCAAAGTGGATTGAAGCGAAGAATAAGTAAGTATTTAGTCGCAGTTTACAGCTCTCAGTCTCAGTTTTCAGTAACCGGGACTGAAAACTGAGACTGCAAACTGAATACTGGATACTATTTCAAAATGCCTTCAACAGCCTGAATAGTTGTCGCATGGTAACCTGATTTTGCTTTTTCGAAAATCTGTTTAGCCCACACTTTTCCTTCAGGAGTTTTAACCATTTCTTTGTATAACATCATTACCGATCCGGTTCGGCTTATTCCGATTAGAAATTGCTCAATAGCAGGATTGGCTGCTTTGTATTGATGTTCAATGGCCTGAACAAACCACTGACGTTTGATGATGAAATTACCGCCTTTTGTAAAGTTGAATTCTTTGTCGATAGCTTCCATCTCTTTTACTGTAATGTCAGCTGGAAGATGATCTATAAAATGCTGTTTTTCGGCAGTTGTTGTAATTTTTTTGCTTAGACCTGTCACACCTGTTTCTCTCCATGTTTTTTGGATTTTATCAATCGCATCAAAGTCAGGAGAACTTACCGGAAGGATGTTTGACGGAATTCCCGGTTTGTAAATCCATTCGTCCAGTTTTATTTTATCTGCCAGAGCCTTGTCGCCTTTAATAAGGTTTTCGTTAATGTATTTTACGAAGTCTTCCGTTGTGATCGATTGGAAAGCATGTGAGTCGAAATAGTTTTTAATAAACGGATCGAATTTTTCACGACCAACAGCATTCTCGATAACTCTTAAAAAGGCATACCCTTTTACGTAAGGAATCATGCTGATACCATCGTCCGGATTTCTTCCGGTAAGACTAACTTTCAATCTCGTATCCGGATTGGTGTCTCCGTATTCAGCTACATTATCGACTAATTCTTTGTTTGTGATAACGTTTTGCATTTCAAATTCTTTCTTTCCAAAGATAGCTTCTCCAATTCTGTGTTCTACATAAGTCGTAAATCCTTCGTTTAACCAAATATCATCCCAGGTGGCGTTGGTTACTAAATTTCCGCTCCAGCTATGTCCTAATTCATGTGCTAAAAGACTTGTTAGAGAGCGATCTCCGGCAATAACGCCCGGAGTAAGGAAAGTTAAGTTTGGGTTTTCCATTCCGCCATAAGGAAAGCTTGGAGGTAAAACCAGTACGTCGTAACGTCCCCAACGGTATGGTCCGTATAGTTTTTCGGCAGCGCCAACCATGTTGCCTAATTCGGCAAATTCCCATGCTGCTTTTTTCAGCAAAGAAGGTTCTGCATAAACTCCGGTTCTTTTGTCGATAGATTGAAATTCAAGATCTCCAACAGCGATAGCCATTAGATAAGAAGGAATTGCTTTGTCTTGTTTGAAGGTGTAAATTCCGGTGTCATTTTTCTTTTGCGGATTAACAGCGCTCATTAAGGCTATTAAATCTTTTGGAACCGTAACTTTTGCATTGTATGTAAAACGAATGCCCGGTGAGTCCTGGCATGGAATCCAGGTACGGGACCAAACACTTTCGCCCTGAGAGAAAAGAAATGGTTTCTTTTTGTCTGCTGTTTGTTCCGGAGTTAACCATTGTAGTGCCACTGCGTCTTTGGTAGTGCTGTAGTAAATGTTAACTTTAGTAGTGTTGGGTTCGATGGTAATGTGAAGTGGTTTTCCGTGAAATTCTACGTCGGTACCAAGTTTGAATTTTGTTTCTTTTTCTTCGTCTCCTAAGGTTACTTTGGTAATGTTAAGGGTGTTTTCGTCGAAGATGATTTCGTTTCCTTTGCTAATGTTGTCAATTTGCCACGACGCTTTTCCGGTAATGGTTTGTGTGTCAAAATCTACTTTGATATCGAGATCAAGATGTTTAACGACGGCTAATTCCGGCTTAGAATAGCTGTGTTCGTCAATGACGGCTGTATTTTTTTCAGTTTGTTCTTTTTTCTGGCAGGCAAGAGCTGCTAAGAATAAAGCTACAAGAGTTATTTTCTTCATTTTTATATGTTTTGGATTTGAGGATGAAAATTAAACAAAAAATCCCGTCCCGAAAAACTTCGGGACGGGATTTTATTATGAGGGTGTCTTCGACTTCGCTCAGACGGACATTCGGCTTTGCTCAGACGGACATTCGACTTCGCTCAGACGGACATTTGGATTTGCTTAGACGAGGTCTTCGATTTTACTCAGACAAATGTTCGACTTTGCTTAGGCGGACATGGGCATAAAAATTATGCTAACATGGTCACCGGGCTTTCGATGTATTGTTTTAATGTTTGTAAAAACTGAGCTCCGGTTGCGCCGTCGATTGTTCTGTGGTCACATGCTAATGAAAGCATCATGGTGTTTCCAACTACAATCTGACCATTTTTCACTACCGGTTTTTCTACAATTGCTCCTACAGAAAGGATTGCAGAGTTTGGCTGGTTGATGATTGAATTGAATTCAGTGATACCAAACATTCCAAGGTTAGAAACGGTAAAAGTACTTCCTTCCATTTCCTGTGGTCCCAGTTTTTTGTTTTTCGCTCTTCCGGCAAGATCTCTTACGCTTGCGCCAATTTGAGATAAACTCATAGCGTCTGTAAATTTCAATACAGGAACTACTAATCCGTCTTCAACTGCTACAGCAACACCAATGTTTACGTGGTGGTTGATGATGATTGCATCTTCTTTCCACTGAGAGTTAATTTTTGGATGTTTTTTCAAGGCTAAAGCACAAGCTTTAATTACCATATCGTTAAAAGATACTTTTGTATCCGGAACCGTATTGATTGTTGCTCTTGCTCCCATAGCTTCGTCCATGCTTACTTCGATCACTAAGTTGTAGTGAGGTGCTGTAAATAAAGATTCTGCCAAACGTTTTGCGATAATTTTACGCATTTGAGAGTTTTTGATCTCTTCTGTGAAAACTTCTCCGGCAGGAACAAATACTTTTGGTGCAGCAGGTGCAGCTTCTTGTGGTTTAGCAGCAGAAGTTGTAGTTGCAGTAGCTGCAGCAGGTGTTTGTGCAGCAGGAGTAAAGTTCTCGATATCGCTTTTCACGATACGTCCGTTTTCTCCCGAACCTTTAACCTGATTTAATGAAATTCCTTTGTCAGAAGCAATTTTCTTCGCTAATGGCGAAGCTAGAATTCTTCCTCCGTTTGAAGTTTCGGCTACCGTTTCTGTTGCTTTTTCAGCAGCAGGAGCAGCTTTAGTTTCTTCAGTTGCAGGAGCGCTTACAGCACCTCCGGCAGTGTAGTTTGCGGAAATTCCTGAAACATCAGTTCCGGCAGGTCCGATGATCGCTAATAAGCTGTCAACAGGAGCTGTATTTCCTTCCTGAATTCCAATATATAATAAGGTACCAGCATTGAAAGACTCAAACTCCATAGTAGCTTTGTCTGTTTCAATTTCTGCTAAGATATCTCCTTCAGCAACAGCATCACCTACTTTTTTCAACCAGGAAGCTACTGTTCCTTCAGTCATTGTGTCGCTCAAACGTGGCATAGTAACCACTACAACACCTTTTGGTAATTCAGTGGCTGCTTTTGCAGGAGTAGCAGTTTCTGTTTTAGTTTCTGCAGCAGGGGTAGCTTCCGCTTTTGGTGCTTCTGCAGCAGGAGCAGCACCACCGGCTAAAAGAGCAGAAATATCTTCTCCTTCGTTTCCAATGATGGCTAATAAAGAGTCGACAGGAGCAGTTTCTCCCGCTGGTATTCCGATATGTAAAAGAGTTCCTTCGTTGAAAGACTCAAATTCCATTGTTGCTTTGTCTGTTTCAATCTCAGCTAAGATATCTCCTTCGCTAATTTTGTCGCCTACTTTTTTAAGCCAAGTCGCTACCGTTCCTTCCGTCATAGTATCGCTCAAACGAGGCATTGTAATAATTGTTGCCATTGATTTATAGTTTATGAGGTGTGAATGGATAGTCTTCTTGTGCGTATACTACATCGTACAATTGTTGTAATTCAGGATATGGAGATTCTTCAGCGAATTTCACACATTCTTCAACCAGGTCTTTTACTCTTTGGTCGATTACTTCGATTTCTTCTTCTGTAGCGTATTTTTGATCCATAATTACATCTAAAACCTGAGTAATAGGGTCAATTTTTTTGTATTCTTCTACCTCTTCTTTAGAACGGTACAATTGTGCGTCAGACATAGAGTGTCCTCTGTAACGGTACGTTTTCATTTCAAGGAAAGTTGGTCCGTCACCACGACGTGCTCTGTCGATTGCTTCTGTCATTGCTTCGGCAACTTTTACCGGGTTCATTCCGTCAACAGGTCCGCAAGGCATTTCGTATCCTAAACCAAGTTTCCAGATGTCGGTGTGGTTTGCTGTTCTTTCAACAGAAGTTCCCATCGCATAACCGTTGTTTTCAACGATAAATACAACCGGTAATTTCCATAACATTGCCATGTTGAAAGCTTCGTGTAAAGAACCTTGTCTCGCAGCTCCATCACCAAAATAGGTCATAGTAACTCCGCCAGTGTTGAAATATTTATCAGCAAAAGCTAAACCAGCTCCAACAGGAATTTGTCCACCTACGATTCCGTGTCCTCCGTAAAAACGGTGTTCTTTAGAGAAAATGTGCATAGAACCTCCCATACCTTTAGAGGTACCGGTTGCTTTTCCTAAAAGTTCTGCCATTACGTTTCTAGGATCAACTCCCATACCAATTGGCTGTACGTGGTTTCTGTAAGCAGTAATCATTTTGTCTTTGGTCAGGTCCATAGCGTGTAAAGCTCCTGCTAATACAGCTTCCTGACCATTATATAGGTGTAGAAAACCTCTAACTTTTTGTTGAATGTATAATGCTGCAAGTTTATCTTCAAACTTCCTCCAAAGTAGCATGTCTTCGTACCACTTTAAATATACCTCTTTTGTAACTTCTTTCATCTGAATTCTTTCTTTTGCTAAAGTTTGTTTGTGTTATCAATTGTTGCCTGTAACGCAAAATAGTTTCCTCCCACAAATTTGCGCCCGAAAGGTCGGGATGCAAAAATAAGACATTCCTAGTAAGAAGTAAAATTTAAAAGCTACTTTTTGGCTTTTTTTTACAAGAACTTTTTATCAAACATAAACGGGAGTAAATTTTTTAGAGATGCCGATTTGTAAACTTCGCCGATTTCTCCCATAAAAAAGATTTCAATAGGGGTGTCCTGTCTGATCTCATACTCTGCAATAGATTGACGACAAGATCCACAAGGTGGAATCGGTGCTGTAGTCTGATTAGTGTCTGAAGCTGCTGTAATAGCCATTTTTAGAATTTTGGCTTCCGGATATACACTTCCGGCATGATAAATGGCAACGCGTTCAGCACATAATCCTGAAGGATATGCTGCATTTTCCTGATTAGATCCTACCACTATTTTTCCATTGTCTAAAAGTAAAGCAGCTCCAACCCGAAATTGAGAATAGGGCGCATAGGCTTTTTTGCGAACTTCGACCGCCTGACTCATTAACTCCTGAATGTCTTTTGGGAGTTCTTCAAGGTTGTTATAAATGTTGAAGGATGATGTAATGCTTATTTCTTTCATTTCTGTTTAAGGGAAAAAAAATCCAAATTCCTGAAGAAACAGGAATTTGGATTGTTATTAATTTTTTATTTTCTGGTTTTAATATACTTCGTATTTGTCGCCAAAGTTAAAGGTTAAAGAAAAACGAAGTGTATTTTCTAACGGATTTTTAACTTTTGATGTTGAAAATAAATACGAAACGTCAACTTTTACTACATTGTATTTGAATCCTGCTCCTAAAGAGAAGAATTGTCTGGCTCCTTTTACAGGACTTTCATGAAAATATCCTGCTCGTATGGCAAAAGCATCCTGATACATATATTCTGCACCTACACTATAAGTGATTTCTTTTAATTCTTCACTGAAACCACCCGGAGCATCTCCGAAAGATTTAAAAATTCCGGATACCCAGCCAATGTCTTTGTAGGTTTTGTATTTTGCTGCGTCAGCTTGCGACTGAGAAATGTCTCCCGGATCTGTAAAATCACCGTCACCATTTGCATCTACAGGAGTTCCCGGTCCCGGAGGTGTTGGAACTAAAAGTTTGGTAAATTCAACGCTAAGGCCTAGTTTGTTGTAATCGTCTAAGATGAAATCAAAACCTCCTCCTAATCTAAGGTTGGCAGGTAAAAAGTTGGAGCTGATATTGTCGTTATCGTAGCTTATTTTTGGTCCAAGATTTTGCAGGTTAAAACCACCTCTCCATCTTCCGTTAAAATCAGCATAAGCAATTTCTTCTGATTGGTAGAATCCGGCAACGTCTATGGCAAAAGAGCTTGAAGCTGATGCATCGATTTCTTCAGAAGCAATTTTCAGATTAGAACGAATGTATCTTGCAGCTACTGCCATTGAGAATTTCTCGCTTAATTTCAAAGAGTAAGAACCGTCTAAGGCAAACTCATTTGGAGAAACGATTCTTGCGGCTTCATTTGGGTCTCCGGTTGTTCTTAGTTCAATATCCCCAAAGCCAAAATAACGGAAGCTTCCTGCAAAGGCACTTCGTTCGTTAATTTTGTTGTAATAGGTTGCCTGGCCTAATGAAATATCATTGGCTAAGTCTGTCAAATAAGGGGTGTAGCTGATAGAGAATCCTTGCTTGTCTACTGAGAAAGCATATTTCGCAGGGTTCCATTGTTGTGAATAAGCGTCGGCTGATGTAGCGACCCCCTGATCGGCTAAACCTGCAGCTCTTGCGTCGGCTGCGACTAGTAAAAAAGGTACTCCTGTAGTAATAGGGCGTTCAATGTTTTGAGCTTTTGCGTACGGAATAATTAAAAGGCAAATTAATAGAAGCGATATTTTTTTCATTTATGTTAGGTATGGTGTTGGTGATACAAATATATAGAATATTATAAAATGACAAGCTTTTCGTATTTTTCTGCTTTTTTATTTGTTAAATTAGATTTGACAGTGAGTTTGTAAATGTATACGCCTTTCCCGATTCGATCGCCAAAATCATCTTTCCCGTCCCAGGTTATATCTCTCGATAAGAAACCTTCTGTGGTGACGATTTGGTTTTTTGTCCAGACTACTTTTCCTGTTATAGTCATGACCTGAACTTGCACATCCAGAGGTTCATAAGGTCTGTTGTGTGAAAACCAAAATTGCGTATAGGTTGAAAATGGGTTAGGATAATTAAGAACGTGTGTTAGGGTCAGCGATTCATTTCCAACAACTATAAATTGTATTTCACTAGTTACAGGATTGTTGTAAACGTCCCATGCTGTAAATGTTATCGTGTGCATTCCGGCAGCAAGATTTCGCAACGGAAAACGTAAATTTCCATTGGTGTAATCGTCAAGTTTTGTCTGATAATAATCATTTAGAACAAAAGGATTGCTTACATCGCCGTCCAGTACTGCTGTAATATCATGCCCGATTCCGCTTGCTGTATTGATTCCATTTTCATCTTCAAGAAACGCCAGTAAAAAGGGCGATTCATTTGTAATTCCTCCCGATACAAAAGTTTCATCGTTCATATATAACTTCACTTTTGGACTTATATTGTCCTGTGGAGCATTTTCATTTATTCCTCCAATTTTTATATTGGTGTTGTAACCTGATTGATTTTCAAGTGTTTGGTTTTTTCTGGCGTAAAAACTGATTCGGCCATAATCAACAGGAATACGGATGTCTCGGGGTACAACAAAGCTGAATTCAAACTGACCGTTGGTTACCGAAGCATTTCCTCTAAAAATAGTTTCTCCCAGTATTTTGAATGACATTGCAGGGCTATATCCATCATTATTTAGGGTGCTGGTAGTGATTAGCTTGTCAAAGATGGCAGTTGCCAGTTCGCCATTGTAATTGCTTAACAGCGTGTTGTTTTCGTCTGTTATTTCTCCTGTGATTTTAATTTTTGACAAAGATTTGAAATCTGGAATAGGCTGAGAAATCGCAATGTCATTTATTTTGGTTAAATTAATTTTTGGTTTCGGAATGGCAAGCATCAAAGCAGGGTCGCCAATGTAAAAAATGACATTACTGGATGAGCTTGGATTTTCATTTTTAGAAATTCGAAGCGCTTCGGCGATGCTCGTGTATTGGTTAGATCCGTATGAAAACAGGTTTTTGTTCAGGTTGTCATTGAAGTTTTCTGCATTGTATTGTCCTATGGCGCGAATGGTGGTTAACATGGAGATGGCGCCTCCTTTTGGATTCCAAAAAGTATATTCTCCTGCGGTTGGTCTTGTTGGGTCATCAAATCTCGAAAACTCGCAGGTTATCGTAATGAATAAGGGGTATTTGTATTGATTGTTCAGGTTTTGACCGTCTGATTTTTCCCAGATTCTTTCGGCTGCGAGACCGTCTTCGCCACCATGTCCAAGATAGTTAAAGACTAAAGCGCCTTTTTCAAAAGCATTAAATATATCGGTTCTTGCCTTCGGGTATCTCGATCCTCCTGCGGAAGCTTCCTGGGTGTAGGCGTCGAGGAAAATCTTTTCTACGTTTAAAAATGGTTTTTGGGTAGAGATTGCATCGGCCAGGGTATTCTGGCGTGATTGTAAGCTTGCGTCTGAGCTTCGGTCAGAGTCATCGCTTACCATGACAATATTGTTGCGCCAGTTTCCAAATGATTTTTGGTCGTGGTATTCTAAAACTTTGTTAACCATTTCTGCTGCCTGAGCATTGTCTGAAATTAACATTCTGCCTACTGCGATATCAATTCCTCCAAAAGGGAAAACGACAACACCTTCATTGGCATCCATAAGTCCGTAAAAATCATCTGAGGCAAATGAGGCTTCTCCGGTAGAGTTGCTGATGACGGACTGATATACTGGTACAATGTTGGTGTTGTTTGTAATTCGGTCTTTGTAATCAAATGAGGCGTCTCCGAACAGATTCACATATTTGAGTCTTTTCTCGGAAGCTGAGGCATTATTGTAGAGGTATCGAATGCAGTTTCTAATGGCAGCCACGTCTTGCTTTCCTGAAGAGAATTCCTGATAGATGTTTTCCAGCGGAATTACCTTTACATTTAAATTAGAATTTATCCGGTGGAAAGTGGCTAGTTTTTCAGCTTGAGAAACAAGGTTTTTTGGCGTCACAATTATATAGTCGATATCTTGAAAACTGTTTTGAGCATTCCTGAAAAGTGTTCCTTTTAAATTTTGGTTCGCGACTTTAGGTTGGCTTTCTTTTAAAGGAGCGTAATAATCGGCAGGGTCAAGGGCGATGTATGTTCTGATTTCACCCAATGATGCCTTAAAGCTTAAGTTAGCCTGGTTGTTATTTTCTATTTTTAAGGTGTTAGTGGGGTCTGTAACGTCCCAAATTTGAGAAATAGCCGCAGCATTTCCGATGGTGTAATTGGCTATTCCGGGAGTTGAACCTGCTAAATTGTATTGAAATCTGAATTGTTTACCGATGCCCAGGAGTTTTCTTTTGGCAGTCAGATTTATGAAGTCAAGATATCCTTTTGATCCCGGAACTCCATTGTTGTTGTAGGTGAGTTTTATTTTTACATTTTCGGCTCCGGTAAAGGCTGCGTTGGATGGTAATTCCTGATTGTGATATTTGATATCAGAATTTAGTGCCAAGGCTTGAAAATTAAGATTGCCTATATTTTGTCCGTTGGCAGAAATGGTAAACGAGGTAGGAGTATAGGCTGCTGAGGCTGCTTTGAGTTCTATTTTTACAGGTACTGAAGTGTCGATGTTGGGAAAGTTAAAGCTGAATTCCTGTTCCTGAGTAATGTCAAAAGATTCTCCGCACCACTGACGCCCCAGATGGGCAATGTTTATTTTGTCGATTTCATGAAATTGATAATCGTCGAAAGTATTGAGCTCTAAAGTGCTGTTGCCGGTGGGTTGGTTTAGAGGAGCGATTCGTTTTCCATCACCACCTGTAGTGGTAATGTAATAATAGGATTTGGTGTCGTACAAGTTCAGGTTAGTCTGGCTTTCTGTGCTCCAGTTTTCAACGCCTTCACCATAAAAAAGAATATAATCTTCGTTGTTGAATACGCCGTCTGTTTCGCCAACGATCTGAATCGCATTTTCTGCCAGATCTTCCGGATAATACGTGTTGTTGGCAAGAGGAAGCATTTTTCCTCCATTTCCATAAATTTTGATTCTCCTCGGGTCTGTTTTTCCGGGGTCAAATCCCAGGCTTTGAAGGAAAGATCTCGAGATTTTGTAGACGCCCGATTTTTCAATGTAAAAACGATACCAGTCTCCCGTGGCTAATACAGAACTGTAAATCGTATTTGCTTTTTGAAAGGAAGAAGTGTTGTTGTTTTTTGCAGCGCTATCAGTCGTTTTTTTGTAAGAAAAAGAACGGATTCGTTTGAAGCTGTTTCCTTCTTTTACAATAGGAGATAATGATAAAAATACCTGCTTTAGGTCTCTTGAGGTAGTTGTTTTAAGAGTCTCATTTGGTTTTTCAGGGATATTCTCGAGCGAAAGGTCACCCAGATCGGCAGTTGAAACGGATTCGTAAACTACATTGAAAATTTGAATCGAATTGTAGTTTGAATAACCGGATTCGGTCAGATTGAGCAGTAATATTATGCTTTTTTTAGTAGTATCATACCGAAAACTGTTTCCGGAAAAATACGGTATTTTTAATTTTGAGTCGCCAAAACTCATCTCCTTTTTGTTTTGCCAATCTAACGTAAAGTCACCATTTATCTGGGAAAATGAGATAAATGGAAGGAGAAAAAGATATAAGATGAGGACTTGTTTCATTAGCGAATAAAACGGTTTTTAATTAAAAATATTTTAGTAGGTAAAAATATAGTATTTCATGTTACAGTAAATAATAAAAAGTATATTTTTGCGTTCGTAACAATAGGTTATTTTCTGGTAAAAAACAGCGAAATAAAATTATTAGAACAGATGTTGCCAATTAAATGTTAATTATTATATTGCAGCACCTAAATTTATCACCTAAGAATGAGTATGAAAGTAAACAAAATTGTAGTCTTGCAATTAATGATGTCAATGGTATTGATGTTAGGCACGGCTAGTTGTAGCAAAAAATCGAGTTCCAGTCATGCCTCCAGGGCAACTGGTTGGGACGTAGACAGTCAGAATGGAACTGCTGCCAGAAATGCAGGAAAAAAACAACAGGCTGGTCCTGGTTTAGTTTTTGTTGAGGGAGGTACATTTACGATGGGTAAAGTACAAGATGATGTTATGCACGATTGGAATAACACACCAACTCAACAACACGTTCAGTCATTCTATATGGATGAAACTGAAGTTACGAACGGTATGTACTTAGAGTACCTGGAATGGTTAAAGAAAGTTTTCCCACCAACAGAAGAAAATTACAAGAATATTTACGAAGGAGCATCTCCTGATACTTTAGTATGGAGAAATCGTTTAGGATACAACGAAACGATGACAAACAACTACTTAAGACACCCATCTTACGCAAACTACCCGGTAGTAGGTGTAAATTGGATTCAGGCTGTTGAATTTGCTAAATGGAGAACTGATCGTGTGAACGAAGCAGTTTTAGAGAAAAACGGTTACCTTAAAAGAGGAGCAAAAACTCAGGATGTTAGCGCTGAAAGTTTATTTAATACAGAAGGTTATGTTGCTTCTCCAAGTACAACTTACGGAGGTAATGAAGAGCTTGTATTGAAGAAAAACCCTAGCGGAAGAAAAAAACCTAAAGCAGGTAAAGACGGTGTTGTTCAGGAAGAGAAAAATGTATATGCACAACGTTCTTCAGGGCTTATTTTGCCGGAATACAGACTTCCTACCGAAGCGGAGTGGGAATATGCTGCTGCTGCCGATGTTGGACAAAGAGAATACAATATCTATAAAGGACAAAAGAAATATCCTTGGTCTGGTGATTACACACGTTCTTCAAAACGTAAAAACAAAGGAGATCAATTGGCTAACTTCAAACAAGGAAACGGTGATTACGGTGGAATTGCAGGTTGGTCTGATGATGGTGCAGATATTACAAACTCTGTAAAAAGTTACGCCCCTAACGATTTTGGATTGTATGATATGGCAGGAAACGTTGCCGAATGGGTTGCTGACGTTTACAGACCTATTATCGATAACGAAGCAAATGATTTCAACTACTTTAGAGGAAATCAATATGCTAAAAACAAAATCGGGAAAGATGGTAAAATTGAAATTATTACTAAAGATAATATTCAATACAAAACATTAAGTAACGGTAAAAAAGTAGCAACAAATTTACCTGGAGAAATTGCTCAGGTTCCTGTTGATGAAAATGAAACTTACTTAAGAACTAACTTCGATACAAGTAATAACATCAACTACAGAGACGGAGACAAGCAATCTTCTAAATATTTTGATTTCGGAGATTCTGAATCAGGATCAAAAGCAGATCAGACGATGTACAACTCACCTAAACACAATATCACAACAGATAGTTTAGGTCAGATGGTTAAGAAATATGATAACTCAAGTAAACGTACAACATTAATCGATGATAATGTAAGAGTTTACAAAGGTGGTTCATGGAGAGACAGAGCTTATTGGTTGGATCCGGGTCAAAGAAGATATTTCCCTCAGGATATGGCAACTGATTACATCGGATTTAGATGTGCAATGTCTAGAGTAGGTGCTAAATCTGAGAAAAGAAAATCACCTAGAAACTAAATTCTAGAAAATTCAATAAAAAA
>NZ_AMYW01000018.1:0-103759 GCF_000335775.1 Flavobacterium sp. WG21 | reverse complement strand
CAATTGAAAAAACAAAAAGGCCTCGTGGCGCAACTGAATAGCGCATCTGATTACGGCTCAGAAGGTTACTGGTTTGAATCCAGTCGAGGTCACTTCTTAAAAAAAAGTTAAAACGAAAGTTTTAGCTTTTTTTTATGTCTTCTCTACACTATTTAACCATCTTTTACATCTAAAAATGAGAGATTTGTAAATCCTATCAAGTTAACTCCACTGGACACAAACCACCAGTAAAACATTGTAAACACTATATTTGCAACAAATCCATTATCTCTATATTAACAATAATTTAAGTTTGTGGAAATTGAAGAAGAGAAGTATTGAGGAAAATATCCGACTAATCATAAAAAAAAGAGGCCAGCAACTATGAGCTGACCTCTACACATTTTTAAGTTTTACTAACTAAATAAAGCCTTTTTTAAGCCCAAGGCAGCTTGTTCAGATGAAAATTTAACCGCATCAATATGATCTAATGGGTTTAACAAACCATAATCATGGATAAATCCGTTAAAGGTTTGAATTGTTGTAGGAACACCAGCCTCATCTAACTTACGGGCATAAGCTAATCCTTCATCAAAAAGAATATCATTCTCGGCTAATTGTACTAATGCAGGTGGCAATCCTTTCAATTTTTCAATTGAAGCACTGAACGGGGTAGCATAGTATTCTTTTCTTTGCTCTAAATCTGTAGTATAGTTATCCCACATCCATTTCATTAAGCTTGCTGTTAAGAATCTGCCTTCAGCATATTTTTGCCAAGATTCACGTGTAAAATCAGCATCTGTTACTGGCCATAAAAGTAATTGGAATTTTATTTCAGGGCCACCTTTATCTTTTGCCATAAGACAAAGTACAGCAGTCATATTTCCGCCAACGCTGTTTCCGGCGGCCGCCATATTTTTACCATCTACTCCTATCTGGTCTCCATTTTCTGAAACCCATTTTGTAGCCGCATAAATTTGATTAATAGCGGTTGGATATTTAGCTTCAGGCGATGGTGTATAGTCTGTAAAAACTGCTGCTGCCCCACTATTTACGACTAAGTCCCGTACCAATCTCCTGTGGGTAGGATAATCCCCTAATATCCATCCACCACCATGTGTAAACATAAATACTGGTAGTTTTTCAGAAACTGCATCGGCAGGTTTTACAATATGAATATTTACTGTATAACCATCTTGTGTAATTTCTCTTTCGGATTCAACAATATCTGAATAATCAAATTCTACTGACTTTTGAGCATCTATCAGTACTTGTCTTGCGTCTTGAGGCGTCATTGTTTCCAATGGTCTGCCACCACTGTTATTTAGAGCATTTAAAAAATCTCTAATTTGTAAGAGGATTTGAGGGTCTTTTTCTGCTGGAATTGGTTGTGCCATAAAAGTAAATTTTAATGATTAATATTTTTAAACAAAGTGCTCTAAGTAATTTTTATTCTTGACTTAGATTTTGATGAAACTTATCACTAACAAATTTCCTGATAAATTGGCAAGATTGTGTAACTGAATCAATTAAGTGTGTAACCAAATCTCTGGTTGAAATATATATATGAAAATTAATTTCTTATATATACTTCTTCAAAAGGAACTCTGTATCTTTCTCCCCAGATGCCTTCATTTTCTTTTCTAATTCCACATGAAACTACCATATTAATTTCGGCACTTTGAGGCAATTTTAAAATGCCCTTTAAAACTTTACTGTCAAAACCTTCTAAAGGACAGGTATCATACCCTTCGTTAGCCATTGCAATCATAAAAGTTTGAGCTGCCAAAGCACATGATTTATGAACAACTACTCTCATATCATTCTCAGAGACTTCTCTTGTAATAGTCCTGAATAATCCAATAATCTTTGTTAAAATTATCCTGAAAATTCCAAGTAACCCAAAAAAACGCGAATAGAGTAAAGGCATTATTTTACCATAGTATAATTCACGATCCTTAATTCTTTTCTCTTGACGTTCTTGCGGGCTATTCCGGCGAATATTCCCTTTTTCAAAATCTAAAACAAATTTCGCTCTCTTTCGAAATAAATCTCTTCTGGTTACAAAAATTACAATTTGTGAAGCTGTTGAAGTTGCAGTTTGGTCTAGACAAGCCTTAGATACTTGTTTTAATAATTCTGGTTTTGTTATATGATGAAACTCCCATAATTGCATATTGGAACTATTTGGAGCCAAAGTTGCCAATTCTAAGCATTCTTTTACCTTTTCTTCATCAATAGGTTTTTCTTTATCATAAACCCGAACGGAACGTCTAAAATTTAATATTTCAGTTAAATTCATCGTTATTTTAAATAGCATTAATTAAATGATTGTCTGAACTCTAAAGGCGAAATAGAGGTTCTGTTTTTAAACAAGCGGTGAAAAGACTGCGGGTGTTCAAAACCTAAATGATAAGCAATTTCAGAAACTGACAAAGAAGTGGTAGAGAGCAGTTCTTTTGATTTTTCGATAATTCTATTCTGAATATGCTGTTGAGTTGTTTGTCCTGTGTGAACTCTTAACATATCGCTTAAATAATTAGGACTTAGGTGTAATTCGTTAGCAACATATTGAACCGTAGGAATGCCATCTTTCTCCAATTTGTCATTTTTGAAATAACCATCAAGTACATTTTCCAATTTACTAAGTAAATCGTTATTGGCTTTTTTTCTTGTCAAAAACTGACGGTTGTAAAAACGATTGCAATACTTCAGAAGCAAATCGATATTAGACACTAATAAATCCTGAGTAAATGAATCCATGTTGGCATCAATCTCACTACTGATATTTTCAATTATGTCCATTATCGATTTTTCTTCCTTTTCAGATAGAAATAAAGCTTCACTGGTTGAATATGAAAAGTAGCCATAGTCTCTAACTATGGCAGCCAAGTTGTATCCCTGCAAAAAATCGGGATGTATTACCGCAACAAATCCTTTAACACCATTAAGAAGAACATCTTCAAACTGCAATACTTGATGCGGAGCTATAAAGTACATTATGCCCTCATCAAAATCATAATATTGCTGGCCATATTTACATTTGCCTCCTGCACACTCTTTTTTAAGAGCAACCACATAAAAATCAGTTGTTATTGTGCTTAAAATTGTTTCAGGCTCCAACTTTACATCATCAAAATTAAATACACTGATCAACGGATTAGAAGGGCTTTTTAATCCTAAAAATTGATGTAATGCACTTATTGATGAAACTTTTGAAGGAGTTTTCATTTGTTGAAATTCTGACTTATACATCACTAAGTTACAATTTTTTATTTTAATAATTGTTCATTCTTAATTTGTTCGATACCTTGTTTATATGTTGTCACCTGAAAATCAGGAAAACGCTTTTTAAACTTTGAATCGTCGAATAAATTATCATATTTATATCTTGGAAGTAATTCCTGCAATTCTTTCACTCTTTCATTAAATTTTGCGCCAATTTTAAAAACAAATTTTGGTACAACTGAATATTGCAATTTTTTCCCATAAATTTTTGATGCCAGATTGATAAACTGATTATAATTTAACATGTTATCATCAATCGGCAAATGCCAAGTTTGACCGAAAGCATCAGGTGTATTACCAATTAAAGCTGTTGCCCTACTTGCATCTGGTGTCCAAATTAAACTTCTCAATTTATCATCTCTCAAAGGCACCTTCAATTTTTTATTTTCTTTTATACTATTAAAAATCAAAGTGTTGGTTATACTCTGTGTTTTACCAGGTCCATAAAATTCTGGTGCACGACAAATAACCGCTTCGAGTTCACCTGATTCTATTTCTTTCAAAACCATTTCAGCCATTTCTCTTCTTACTTTTCCTTTTCTTCCAACTGGATCGAAAAGGGTTTCTTCAGTGAGCAAACGACCATCCTGCGGGTACATATAAGTATTGTCAAAAAAAACCAATTTTGTTCCGTTGATTTTACAGGCATCAATGACATTTCGCAGAATGAGAGGAAATTGTTTTTCCCATAAGGCAGAACTAATAGGAAGCCCTAAAGTAAAATAAGCAATCTCACTTTCTTTTACAGCTTCAATAGCACTTTTTTTATTAGATAAATCAGCAGAAAATACTATATCTGTATCATTAACTTTCTTTGCTTCTCTGCTTACGATTCTTATCTCTGAAGTATAATTTCTCTTCAATTCTCTTGCTAATTCTTCGCCAATTTGACCATTGGCTCCTAATATTACCTGCATTTTTTAGTTTTAAATTCTACTGCAAAGTTCAGTATTATCATAGTGATAGACGTAACTCTGTTATGGGTTGTTGTAACATTATCTCTGTTACATTACCCTTTTTAGCCACTTCATTTTTTTATCTGAATAAGGCGGATATTTCCAATCGGGTTCGCCCCAAGTTGTTTTCTCTATTACTGATTTTTGATGTGAGAATGTCAAAAATCCGAATTCACCGTGATAATGACCAATCCCGGAATTTCCAACCCCGCCAAAAGGAAGATAATCACTTGTAATCTGCATCAATGTATCATTGATGCAACCACCACCAAAGGAAACTCTGTTTAGTAGTTTATCTTTCTCATCATCATTATTTGTAAAAAGATAGGCTGCCAAAGGTTTTTCTCCGTCAATGATTTTTTCAAGAGCTTCATCGTAATTTTTAAATGAAAGCACAGGTAAAACAGGACCAAAAATTTCTTCCTGCATTACAGTATCATCATGCGTCACATTGGCTAAAACTGTAGGTTCTATGTAAAGCGTTTCCTCATTGTGTTTTCCTCCGTAAAATATTTTATCAGGATTAATCAAACCTAATATCCTATCATAATTCCTTTTGTTGATAATGCTTGTATAGTGTTCTGCACCATCACTATAGTCAATTTCTGCAATCTTATCTTTTAACAATTTTAGAAATTTGTCTTTAATTGATTCTTCGACCAATAAATAATCCGGTGCAATACATGTTTGACCACCGTTTAAAAATTTACCCCAAACTATACGTTTTGCGGCTACTTCTAAATTGGCTGTTTTGGTTACAATTGCAGGCGATTTTCCACCTAATTCCAAAGTAACCGGAACAAGATTTTTTGCTGCTGCTTCATATACAATCTGTCCTACTTTCGGGCTTCCTGTAAAGAAAATTTTATCCCAACGTAATTTCAATAATTCTGTAGTTTCAGGTATTCTACCTTCAGCTACATATAAATAATGAGAAGGAAAATTGGTGTTGATTAATTCTGCCAAAAGGTGCATTGTATTTTCGGGAAGTTCACTTGGTTTTACAACACAAGTATTACCTGCTGCAATGGCAGTCACCATCGGAACTAATGTTAATTGATAAGGATAGTTCCACGCGCCAATCACCAACGTTACACCCAAAGGATCTGCATAAATACGACTGTGTCCGGGTTGTAAACTCAAAGCCGTATTTACTTTTTTGGGTTTAGTAAGCTTATCTAAGTTCTTTATAAAATAATTGATTTCTTTATAAACTAAATTGAGTTCGGTTAAAAAAGTATCGAAAGAACCTTTACGAAAATCTTTATAAATTGCTTCATATAGGCGTTGTTCGTTTCCTCTCAAAATATCTTTCAACTTTAGTAAAGTTTCCTTTCTAAACGCCACATCTTTTGTTTGATGAGTGTTGAAAAACTCCTTCTGGGATAGAAATATTTTAGCGAATTCCATTTCCTTAATTTTTAAAATGAGTTGAATTATCTGTTGCTTTCGGTCACTAATTCGGGTGTGTGTAACGCTGCTTGAAATTCAGGTTGGTAATCGTAACGAACTAATTTTTTTAAGCTCAAAGATTTTATAAATACTGATATCGGGCCATCTGAAAGATTCAATTGAATATCTTCTGCTTTTTTACTTGATGCTTTTTTTAGTCCTCTTACATCACTGTAACCGTGTGTTAACTGACCTTTACTATTTAGATTGATAAAATTTGAACGGATAACTTCAGGTGTTGAATTGGTAACTTCTAATTTTTTACCTGTCATTGAAAAATCCAAATTTCCTTTTTCATCATAATAAGTGAAAGTTACATTGTTTCCATCAGTGTTATAATCAATGGGGATTAACCATTTCGGTAAATTATATCCAACTTTTCCACGAACTCTTGCTAATTCAGTATTAACAGGTAATTTTAATACATAGCCCCATAAACTTTTATCATTCACTTCACCCATTAAAGAAATTAGTCCCCAATTACTTTTATTTGGTTTAGTGGTTACAATAGAGATAGAGAGTTCATTGTATGAATCATTATCACAAAAATGGTAAGCATAGGAAGTAATAGCGATCAATCCTCTACCGGGTGTATAAGAAATCGGTTTGACCAATTCGTTTACTTCCGCAGGAAGTAGCTCTTTTATTTTGCTCATATCTGCTGTATAAATAGCAGTAATACTACTATTGCTGTAATAAAAGTTTGGTGAATATGTGATAAAGCCAACATCTTTTTTTTCTTTGTGAAGGGTTTTGAACCAGCTTAAATCTATATCAGGTCTTTCCTCTGCGACTACGGAAAGGGGTGAGTTGGAATGGAATCTGTCAAACATACCGCCCTTTAAAACAGGTAGTTGATGACCTGCCAATTCAATAATGGTATCGTTTTTAGCTATTGAATCGTTGTTTATTGCTTTCAGATTTGAATTTGCTGATGCTGTATTAATGATGGCACTGCTTAGAAAGAAGCCTGGTATAAAAAGTAGAATTGCTCCTAGGGCTACTACAAAAAATATGATTTTTATTTTTTTCACTGTGTTATAGTTTTATTTAGTATCTGAGTTTGTTTTAATTTTTTCAAGTTCTTTCATTACTACTCTTGCCATTTCTTTAGAGCTAAAAGGATTTTGACCAGTAATTAAATTACTGTCAACAACTACTTTTGAAGTCATAGGAATGAAAGCTTTTTTATAATCGGAGTTTCTTTCCTTTAATGCTGCTTCAAGATTAAATGGAACTTTCTTTTTTCGTCCGGCAAGACTTTCTTCAAACCAATTAAATCCAGTTATCTTTTTGTCTTTTATCAAATAATCGCCATTGGAAAGTTTAACATTCAACAATCCGCCTACACCGTGACAAATCGCAGCCACTTTTTTATTGTTCTCATAATGATCTTTAATGATTTTTTGTAGAATAGTATCATTTGGAAAATCATACATAGTCCCATGTCCACCTGCTAAATAAACACAATCAAATTCTTGTTTTGATACTTCTTTTAAACTTTTGGTGTGCTTTAATTCTTCTCTAAATTGAATATTATTCCAATATCCTTTAGATACTTTATCCAAAACTAAAGGTCTTAAACTTTCAGGATCAATCGGTGTATCTCCACCGTTTGGACTTGCTATGGTAATTTCAAACCCTTGCTCTTTAGCTTTATCATAGATATGGGTAAGTTCACTGAGCCATAGACCAGTTGGCAATTGTCCATCGTCATACATATTAATCCCAGTAACAATAATTAATAATTTCAATGTGTTCATAATATCTCTTTTTGATGATACAAAGTTCCGTCTTAAATGCAAAGCAGAAGTAACCTAATCAACTGAAATTATAACATAATCTCTGTTGTTGTTGAAATTTTAATTATAAAAAACGAGTCAGAAAGTAATTTGCTTGTAATATGAGGAACATTAATATTTGCATATGCAAACGAAAATTGCAGATAATGATAAGGGCATATTTTTAAATCCGTAACTTTTTTAAATGCCGTTTACGAATTCAAGAATTTCACAAAAGAATGTTACGACTTAATAACTTTAAAAATGTATGTGTATTAAAATGTTTTATTTTTTTTAACGTTTAACCCCTACATTACATACAAACCATCTCCTATTTAGATATCAGATTAATTATCTTACAAAATAACCTCAAAATAAGCCAATTTCTTTAAATCATTCATAAAATGGTTTGTAAATTGTTCAGTAAGGGTCACAGAAATCCCATTTCGTATGAAATGGGATTTTTTTATGCTTTTTTTCTAATTCCTTAAACTAACAAATTAGAGTCTTTTCTTTATAATAAATCTTACAAATTAGTTTGTGTATCCAAAATACTGTTGTATTTTCGTTCATAACTGTATTTCGATATTCTTCTTCTTCCTACAAGAAATATAGTGAACGTAATGTATTTACAAAAAGCTATAGCTATATCATTCTTTTAGTAATGACATTGGATAGCAAATAAATAAGCCTCCAATATAATAGAAGCACCCAATAATTAAGCGACACCTACTAAACATGCTATTAACCGATAACCATTTAACCATTGTAGTGGGGATAGACATCCATTTTACTACCCTGCCCCCTTTTAACCCTTTTCATCCTTATATAGGCATTGTCATTGATCCATTTGATTATATTCCGTTTTTAGGTGCCACGGTGCATGTAAATGGATTTAAACGTGGAAACTCAGACACCAGCGGTATTATAATTCCACTGATGCACATTCCTCTTTTTACACCGCCCTGGCTTATGACACCTATCATAGGCCATGAAAGCATGAACTTTTTTGCTTCTAAAACTGTATTCTCAGACGGTACCCGAATGAGCCCCAAAGGACATATGCTAATGACCTGTAATGATATTGGGATTCCGCTCTCGATGTCTTTAGGGAAAACCAAAATAGGTAAGAAAATGCTGCCGTTTGCCCCAACTCTTTTTGCCCCGACCTCCTTTTCATTGCCTATCCCAACGGGGAAACCTGTTATGGTTGGTGGACCCTATCCTCCCGATTGGGGTGGGGTTCTTACAGGTTTACTAGCTAGTATTGGCTTTAGTACTCTAATGAAAAAAGTTAGAGGTCTTGTTAAAAAGATTAACCTTAAGGGATCAAAAGGTCCTAAAGGGCTTAAAGATGGGCTCCGAAAATGTGTTAACGACCCCGTAAATGTGATCAATGGCGTGGTGATTTATGAAGGCAGTGATTTTGATTTGACCAGCCCGGTTCCTCTAAATTGGAAACGCAGCTGGTATTCAGATTCCAAATATGTAGGATGGCTCGGTCATGGAGTACATTGTGTATACGACAGAGCAGTAGAATTGTACCCTGAAGACGATGCCTTAGGGCTTCGTATGGATGACGGACGACTTGTTGCTTTTCCTATCCTGATGCCTGAAGAAGAGTTTTACTTACGCGAAGAAAAAACTACCCTCAAAAAAACTCAGGATGGTTATCAGGCTTACGATCATCAAAGCAAGCTTTTTTATGAGTTTACCCTTTTTGATGGTAAAAAATACCAACTTACCAAAATTAGTAATGCTAATGGACTTAGCGTCGTTTTTGAATTTACAGCCAATCATCTGAAAAAAATCATCGATGCTGCAGGCAGAGAAATCAAAGTAAGCACTAAGGATGGATTTATTCAAAAGCTGGAGCTTGTTGGACCGGAACAGGACGAACTTTTAGTAGCCTACGAGTACGATAAGCAAGGTAACATAAGTGCTATTATTGATGCACTGCAAAAAACAACTGCCATTGAATATGAAAATCATTTAATGGTCAAAAAAACTGACCGTAACGGACAAGCTTTTTATTGGGAATACGATCCTCAAAACCGCTGTATCCACACCTGGGGTGACGGCGGCTGGCAGGAAGGCTGGATGGAATACCATCCTGAGAAAGGTTACAATCTGATAACAGACTCTAATCTGGCCGTAACCACCTATTATTACGAGCCAAGCCAGCTCATCACACAAGTGAAAGACCCAATGGGTAACAGTACCTATTATGATTATACGGAGTTTATGGAACTCCATCGCGAGATTGATCCCGAAGGACGCATTCTGGGCTTTAACTACGATGACAGAGGTAACAAAACTGGCACTGTTTATCCGGATGGTACCGAAGAAATCATGATTTATGATGAGGAGAATCGTCCATCGATTGCCATAGATCCTGAAGGGAATAAAACGGTTTATCTGTACAAAGAAGATAGAGAAGATCAGCTCAAAACGATTATTGCTCCCGATAAAACCACTACTCACTTTAGTTATCACGATAATGGACTATTGGCGACAGTGGCCAAAAACAACAACAAACTAGAACTGATTTATGACGATCAATTCAACCTGATAGAATGGCGTGAGAACAACCAAAAACTAAAATCATGGGAGTACGACCATCGCGGGCGCGTACAAGCGATCTACACCCCAATGCAGATGGCTGATTATTTTAGTTACGATGCATTAGACCGGGTAAGACAAATTGTTGAAAAAGACAGTAATGTCATACAGTTCACGTATAACAATTATGACGAGATAATAGCTTTAAAAGATAATAAAAACAACATTAAGTTCAGTTATACCCCAATGGGAAGCCTTGCCACACGCGAGCAAAATGGTGTAAAAGTGCGTTTTGATTACGACAAGACGGAACAGTTGCAAGCCATCAAAAACGAAGACAACGAAGTCTACTATTTTAGCCGCAACAAAGCCGGACAAATAATCAAAGAAACTGCCTTTGATGGTATGGTCAAAAAATACCAGCGCAATCTCGCAGGTGAAGTGACCAGAATAGACCATGGCAACGGCAGATTTACTGAATACGAGCAGGATGCACTGGGACGCATCACCAGAGCCGACTATCATGACGGTACCTGGGAAACCTACAGCTACAACAAAAACGGACTTTTAACAGAGGCCGTAAATCAAAACGTAAGTATCCTTTTGGAACGTGATGAAATGGGGCGTATCATAAAGGAAACCCAGCAACAACAGCTCGACAAAAATGATAATGCCATTACCCTTACTTCCATTTACAACAAACTGGGACAACGCACCCATATAAACACTAGTTTAGGAGCAGAGATCAGTACACACTACGACTCAAAAGGACAGTTGGAACGCATCGAGGCACAAAGCAACGAACTCAAAGAACAGCACCAGAAGTGGGAAACTACCCTGAAACGCGACGAACTGGGAAGAGAAATAGAACGCTTTACCACAGGTGGACTCCACATTAAAACCAGTTACAACAATAGCGGAAAACAAAAAGAACGGGAAGTATTTGCCAATGACAAACGCACCGGATCACGCTTTTACAACTGGGATACCAACCAGCAATTGCGCAGTGCCATAAATCAAATGACTTCCAATATCGCCTATTTTGATTATGATGACTTTGGTAATCTGGCCAAAGCCGATTATAATGGTAAAGAACAGCTGTACAAAACCCCGGATGCAGTAGGAAATCTTTACAAAACTCCGGATCGCAGCGATCGTAAGTATGGTAAAGGTGGAAAATTATTGAAAGATGAAAAGTACCATTACAAGTACGATGAACTGGGTAATCTGATACACAAAAGTTCCAGAAACATCAACGAAGAACTAAAATTCGAAGAACCAACCAACTGGATCGATAAACTGGCGGGCAACAGAACCGAAGAAACCAGATTACAGCAAGAACATAAGCAGTGGCAGGACGGCGACACCACCTACAGCTGGCTGGCTAACGGCATGCTCGAGAGCATCACCAACCCTGATGGAAAAACAATACAATTTGAGTACGATGCCCTGGGCAGACGTACTGCAAAAATTGCAAACCAAAAAATAAATCGTTATGTTTGGGATGGAAACGTTCTTATTCACGAATGGAAATACGATTTAAAAGATCGTCCTAAATTAGTTGCTACCGAGGATGACTTGGTCTATAACAAACCGGAACCTGTTGAGAACCTCTTAACTTGGATATATCAAGAAGGAAGCTTTGTACCAAGTGCCAAAATTGTTGGAGAAGAAAAGTTCTCGATTATCAACGATTATATAGGTCGTCCTATTCAAGCTTATTCAGAAGTAGGTGAGCTCGTTTGGGAGACTGATTATGATATTTATGGAGATTTACGCAATGTAAAAGGTGATAGGAATTTTGTGCCTTTTAGGCAGTTAGGACAATATGAGGATATAGAGACAGGGTTATACTATAATAGATATCGTTATTATTCTCCTGAATTTGGAGGATATATTTCTCAGGATCCAATTAGACTCGCTGGGAATAACCCTAATTTTTATGCATATACATTTGATAGTAATTCTCAAATTGATTTGTTCGGACTTGAGATTCCCTTTGGTTTTAAAAGTTACGGACAATTAAAACAGTTTGCTACAGAAGTACAGTCAGGAATAGCAAAGGGGGGACATGGAAGTGGATCACCTATTTTATTACAAGGAAGCTCTGTCACTGGACGTAGCTTTAAAACAGGCGAGCTTTTTGATGTAGGTAGGACAAGTGATTTTGACGTTGCCATTGTCAATCCTGAATTGTTGAAAAAGGCTGAACAATTAGGATTGTCAAAACCTGGATCTGGAAGATCTTTTCCTTTAGATCTAGATAATCCTGAAAGAGCGAAAGCTTTAGGTCTTGATAAACTTCAAGAAAAATTATCCGCGAGAATGGGTCGAGATGTAAATTTTAGAATTTTTGATAGTGTAGAATCTGCCAGAAATTCAAGTGCTACAAAAAGTTTAATGATAAAATGTAACTAATAATGATAAAATCATATTATATAACTTTTGGTTATATAGGGGATAACAAAGAGAAAATAGCAACTATAATTTCTGAAAAACTAAATATAAAATTATCCCCCACATCTGGGGGTAATTTTGGTTATCGATTTGGAGAAATAGCAGAAACCATATCAGTTATAGATAATTATCTTGAATATGATGATTGGTGGCAAGAAGAGAATTATAAAAATTACCCGATACTTATAAAAGTATCTCTTACAAAAGGTAAAAACAAAGAAAAAGAAGAAAAAGCCAAACATCTAAGAGAGATACTAAAGCATGTCAATAATTTGACAGAGATAAAGTATGAAATAATCGAAGATTAGATTCTTTTGAATTGGTGCAAGCTCCCCGCTCTGCGAAGTCTACCACACAAGCGCTGCGCATTCTATGATAAAAAACAAATAATATCATAGAATGCGCAGCTTTTCAGTTGCACACTTCAGAGAGCTGAGAGTCATTAAAAGTTAAAAATATGAAAAACATAAAAATATTGGAGCATTGGTTAAATGAAGAGTTAGTTGGAATAAATTCTTTGCAAAAAAATAATGGTGAAATTATAATTTTAAATTGTTACAATGTGAGTGGTGCAAATAATGTTTCACATTATTCAACGCCTCTTTGCGAAACAACTATAGAAAGTTTGGAAAAATTTAATCCTGATATTTGGACAACTTTTGAAGTTTTTTCAAATAGATTGGAAATTAATAATGAATATGTTGTTTTTGGAGGTGAAGGAGGAATGGGAAATGAAGGATTTATAGCTTGCACAGATAAGTCTAATGATTTTTTATGGGCTCTTTTTTTTACAAATTCGAATCAATTTTATAAAATCGAATTTAATAACAATGAAATTCATGCCTATTCGTCAAGTAATTTAAAATATAGAATTAATTTGATTAACCCTGAAATTATTGTAATTGAACAAAAAGACTGGGAATAACTGAGATAGTGGTAAGAGTTTATTACCCCCCCGCTCTGCAAACTGTACCTCACAAGCGCTGCGCAAACGTCTCTGACTTTGCGCCAACTTGCAAACGTCTAATTTCTAGACAAGAAAGAATCAAAATAATATTAAGAAATAAATATAAAAAGTCGGGAGACTTTTACGGACTTTAATAATTCAATAAGCATAAAAAAAGCGCAAAGTCAGAGACATTTGCGCAGCTTTTCAGTTGAGTACTTCGGAAAGCTGGGGTGCTTTGATGAATTGCATTATTGCAATTTTACACACATCCAGGTTGCTTTAAGTATCTCTTTATCTCCTACATAAGCAATTCCGGACTGCTTAATTATCTTTTCACTTAAACGAATATTTTGTATTACAAATTTAATATCATCTGTAAACTTTGCAGTTGCAAAAAATTCAGCATCTTCAATACTGACAAGTCCAAAAATTCCATTTGTAATTCCTAAAAGTTTAACTCCTGCACCGCCACATTGCGCCATTGATTCTATCAATATTGTTCCAGGTATATACTCAGACATAGGAACGCTTCCTTTTAACCAAAGATCCCTTTCATCAAATGTCTTAATACCAACAATGGTTTCATTTGAAAATGACACTATTTTATCTACAAATAAAAAAGGATTCCTATGCGGAATTAAACTTTCAATTTCTTTTAACATGTTGCTTTTTTTTAAGGTTTAATACTTTATTTTGTTTTTTTCTTCACTAGGATATCGTAAAACATTTCATTAGCTCTACTACAAATTATGACACAATTTAGAACGTTTTTGGTAGAGTAAAAGTATAGATTAACAAATTATTATGTAAAAAGCCCGACTATTGTAAACGGGTAGCAGTAATAAAATAGGAATGCAAATCTATTTTAGGATTTAAGTGTAAGTATGTAACCTTTTTTCAGTACGAGACAACATCGATCGCACGAGCAAGACACCTGCACCAGCGAAGAGATTTTTCTACGCCCTATTCTTATTTTTTAAGTTTGAATAAGGACTATCCCGTTACAGCATCAGGCAGTTTCGTTTTTTCTGATTTTCTCAATACCTCTTTCTTTCATTAGCGCTGTGGCATCGAGCATTTTGATTAAATAGATATAAGGTGTTGTGAGATCAGAGTACGGATCTTGGGCATTGGGAGACGTTGAAAGCTCCAGGATCAGACACAGAAACGATTCAAATTCTTCAGGTGTTTTTTCATCAAATGCTTTTTGAAACACGATAAAAGGATCCTCGTATTCTTCCTTTGTCAGCGAAGAAAGATGAAAAACCGTTTCATAGTGCAAAGATGCCATAACTTGCCATTTTTTGCTTTTCTCTTGCAGGCAGTAACACAATTTGAGAAAATTGTTCATAGCCGTATAAAAAACAAAAGCATTCGAGGGATTGTTTGCTTCATAAACGTCACTCTTATAACTGTAAACTACCGCTTCGGTTAAATTTTGTTTGTAATAATCCAGATCTGCATAGGCAAAAAAAGCATCAATGGCTTTCATTGGGTTTCCCGACACCTCCCCTGCCCAAGAGCTGGTTTCGAAGGATATTTTACTTGTTTTCATACTAAAGAGATTTAAAATTCAAAAACGAAGTTCTGTTCTTTCAAAAGGATAATCTATTCGAATAGCGGATATTATACCTGAATAAAAATTGGTATAATATCTGACAAAACAGCTGTTTTATACGATATTTTTTTATCTTTGAAATTCAGGGATTTTTAACCCAAATGAGGTTATCTTTGAGCTTTTAGAAAATTGATATTCGTTATGGAACAGAAAATACATCAGGGAAGAAACGTAAAACGTTTTAGAGAAATGCTTAACATCAAACAGGAAGCATTGGCTTATGATCTGGGCGAAGACTGGAACCAAAAGAAAATTTCGATGCTGGAGCAAAAAGATGTCATTGAAGATAAATTGCTGAAACAAATTTCAGCTGTATTAAAAATTCCGGTTGAAGCTTTTCAGAATTTTGATGAAGAACAGGCAATAAATTTTATTTCTAATAAATTTGACAATGGGGCAATTGGTTATCAAAATTATGACAATTGTACATTTAATCCTATTGATAAAATTATACAATTATACGATGAAAAAATTGCGTTGTACGAGCGTATGTTGAAAGAGAAAGATGAAATGATGGTTAGGCTTGAGAAATTGATTGGTAAGTGATTATTTATTGAAGATATAATAATTTTGGGAAGAGACTTTAAAAGTCTCTTTTTTTATCGGGAGGCAAAAACCTCTACCCCCTTAATTTTTATCACTACGCCAAAATAGTCTCTAAAAACGTATGGTAATAATCTAATAGTATTGTTTGGAGCAGATTTTAAAAGTTCTATTGCTTTAAAATCTCTAAAATGTTTGGTATATGGATTGCCATCTCTCATTATATTTTTATCACATGCCTCAGGATGAGAATCAACAATATGTGTGCGACATGTTAGAGGGCGTACAGGATATATTGAACAATTACCCTCAATTAAAAATGGACATGGTATCCTATCTGCAGAAATTTGTTTTTCGAACCGAACAATGTCACTTTGTTCCAGTATTCTGTCCGGGGTATTTAGATTGAAATATTCAAGCCATTTTGTAAGTTGAACTTTTATTTTAGCTTTTATTTCATTTGACACTTTGTACTCTAGATACTCAGTAATTACAAGTTCTTCTGAGTGGATAATTTGAATGTTTTGATGGCAGCAAAAAGAGCATCCTTTTTTGCAACAATTAGGGAATCGATTTACAAAATCATCAGTTTCCTTATAGATCTCTAATGTTTTATTTTTTATTTGAGTAATATCCATTTGCGAAGTTTAATATTGTTTTAATACGCATAACCCCCGCTCTGCGAAGCGTTAATAAGCAGATAATTACTTGCTCGGTTATTTGGTATCTTTATCATTTATGTTACTTTATAAATTTTAGTATGAAGCATAACGTTTGGTACTACAGCGGGCTATTTTCTTTATTTAATCTTGATGACCATATTCTAACTCTTCATTTTTGTCCCAAAATGCCATAAAAAGTTCAGCAGGAGATCCTTTTCTACTTGTCCAGTCTGCAACTATTTTGATAGCTTCTTCTAAATCTTCGATGTATGCCATTCTTCCATCACTCCCTCTAATTCCTTTTTCATCTTTCTTCGCACCTCTATTTATTAGTATATTTTTTTCATCATAAACAATTCTTCGTACATCTTCAAATTCTTTACCTTTTGGCAAATTATCTTTTAATAGCTTTGTTAGTCCGTGATAATACAGTTGAAACTTTTGTACAGGATCATCAATTCTCTGCCCAAGCAAAAGCTCTGCTTGATTTTCAATTCTAAGCTCTGAATCAAGATTAATAATAAGCTGTTCGCCTTTAACATCTTCTGACTTTTGCAATATTTCTAATCTTTCCAAATCTTCTTTGGAGAGTTTTCGTTCAATCTTATTTTTATCAATATTTTTATCACTCATCTCACTCATGTTATACCGTTAATAATTCTTTAATTTTTAATGCCGTTTCTTTTATTGACTCAATATCCCAATTAGAAACATTTAGTTTTTTCGTAATACCTTTAATGTTTGGAAAATGTTCCTTAAACGCGCCCCAATAATCATTTCCTTTTTCAAATTGTCTCCATTGATATTGAGAATAAATTATGCAGGGATGGATTTGACATTCCTTTGCAAATTTTTCAACCATAAACTTATTATGAATCATCTTTTCGATGTATCTCATTTTCTCTGATGATAATAAGTATTCAGAAGCAAATTCATTTGCCTTATCTTCTTGAATTAAGAATAAATCAGGCTCACCAGATAAATGATATTTTGTTTTACTAATTGTCTCTAAATCGAATAAAACATGATGAAGTTCATGAATAAGTGAAAACCAAATCGTCGAATAATTTTTATTGAAATCAGTAATAACGATACAGGGTTTATCTTTTACTAACAGGGTCGCACCACGAATTTGTGTCTTAGGTAATGATGGCTGAAAAACGATAGTAACCCCAATATTAAACAACGCTTGAAAAACCGTAAGTAATCCTGTCTCCACGTTTTGAGTATAAGGTTTTATTTTAGGAATTAACTCAACAAGATTCTCTCTTCTGTATTCATTAGGATTGTCAATTAACTCGAAGTACTTATAGCTGGATTTAATCCAAAAATCTTTCATTTTATCACTGAATGACCTCTTGGTTTTGCTGTAAAAAGCATCACTTAATTCGCGATCATATTCATAAATACTATTGATATCAAAGAATTTACAGATCCTTTCCTTTAATACTTCTAATGAATCATTTTTACCAATAAACCCTAAGCTTGTTAAAGTTTTAAGGTCAAAGAATTTATTTATAAATGTAATGTCCATTGAAGACTGAAGTTCTTTTATTTCCTCAACAGGTCGATCTTTAAAATGTATAACTAAAGCTTCATTAAAATCTAATTCTAAAAATTCGGCAAGTTTTAACAGTTTAATAATATCAGTTTGTTTAGAAGTTTTGTCAAGAATAGCATCTAAACTTCTTCTCTCCATACCTGATAACTTTTCAAATTGAGTTTTAGTCAATCCTGAATTATCAAGTTTCTCCTTAAACAAATCTTCAAGAGATGGACCATTGTATTGAAAACTTTTATTTAAAATATCGTCTATCATATTATAAAGGTAAATATACCGCAAATATAATTAAAAATTTAAAAAACAAACAAAAATAGAGGTAAATTTACCTTTTAAAATACAATATTGTTTTCTAAGTATCTAACAATTCTGTCCCTGCTTTGCAAAACATAACCTCATAAACATTACACAAACGTCTCCGACTTCACGCCAATTTGCAAATATGTAATCTAAAACATAAAGCTAAAAAAAACCAGTGAATTTACTTCACTGGTTTTGCTATTATTTTTATAAATCATCCGTTATTTTAAGATGACTTGTAGAACAAATTTATCTTGTAGTGCCAAACATCATGACCAATTTATCGTTAAGATAAAAATTAAGAGTTTGATCGGCTACATCAAAACGCAGGTCTTTGTTGTTTAAATAAGATAGCATTTTTTGTTCTGTTTTGTTTCCTTCTTCACCTATACATGCCATAGCTGTAGCTGCTACTCTATCAAAAGAAATACGATCACCGGTAGTTGCATAAGTTCCGGCGAAGTTGTTGCAACCTGTACTTCCGCTCACTCTCTTTTCTGCCGGATTAAACTTAATAGAAGCCTTTCCGTAATCCTGTCCAACATTTTCAAGTGCAATTAGTTTCCAATTGTTTTTTGCAATAAAACTCCACAGTTGGTTTTGAGTGGGTATCGAAAATTCCATCACCACTTTGTTCTTAGCATTTCTAAACTGTACTTTATTGTTTTTCTTTACAATTTTAAACTTTTTCTTTGTGATCGCAGCGCTAAAATCTTGTTCTAATTTCATGCCTTCGCCTTCACAAGCCATTAAAGTTCCAAAAGGAGAATCGGTCTTAATTTGATTTTTTGCAGAAAGCTTTGTATACTTTACATTGAAGATATTACATCCGTTGTTACCGTTTATTGTTCCGGTTTCATCATTAATCGTAATAAATGCTTTCCCGTTAGTTATCTTTTTTCCGTTTAACTGGGTCAAGATCATTTTGGTATTGTAAATTCCTTTTTCGGCATTTACAGGAGTTTTCGAAACAATGCTTTTCAGTTTGTACTGGTATGCAGAAGCATCGGCAGGAATAGGCTCTTGTCTTTTTGTTCTTGTAACCAATATCTCATATCGATTTCCTTTTTCAAAATTAAAACCTTCAATATGATCGTAAAATAGCTGCCATTCTTTGTCCTTGTCATACTTTACCTGCAGACATTCCATAGGGCCAACACCCATACAGGACACTTTACTTTCTTTTACAAACATTTTTAAACTTTCCTGGCCATATGTAATTGTTGATAATAATACCGCTACAAAAACATAAATACATTTAAATCTTTTCATTATTTTAATTTTTTAGAATACCGATTAAGCATTCAGATTATTCAATGATTTCCTTTCAAGCACGAACTGTGCCACTTTAAAATATAGAATGTTTTTAACATTTTTTTATCATCCCTCCTGCTCTGTGAAGTGCTCAGCAAGCATCGAATCATTCTACTCAAATGTCTCCAGCTTTGCATTCTCTATTCAATTTTACACCAGTATTGCTTTTACTAAGTTAAGAAAAAGAATTGAATACCAGAATCTCTTGCAAAACCGGTTTGATATAACTGGTATTTAGCTCTTCAACAGGATCTGATTTACTGAATACTTTTAACGATTTCTGGTCCTTAAACCGGGCTGCTTCTGCACGGGTAAATCCTTTTGCTATATCTGTAACGTTTTCTCCAAAAGAAATATCTATAAGTCCTGAAACCGTACTGTGCTTTTTCAGCATTTCACTTTTAAAGTTTTGCTCCTGCTCCAATGATGCTTCCGATTTGAATTTGAATAACACCACATTTACCGCTTTTGGGTTGTTCGATTTGCATTGGTTTTGCCCTGGCTCTGCGCAAATGGCTAAGCCTAAAAATAAATACTTCATCTTTAGTTCGCTTTTTCTGCCAAATCCCAGATGTAACCAAACGGATCCTGAATTCTTGCTTTTAAATCTCCCAAAAACTGCATTTCCGGCTCAGCAATAATTTTAGCATCTTTATCTTTTCTAATTTCGGCAACCAATGTTTTTACATCGTCTACATACAAGTAAAAAACAAAAGGAGATACTTGCCTTGAAGTAATTGGAGCTACTGCCTGAAAATCCCAATGTTCTTTATTGAGTACAAAATTGTTTCCGCGATAACGAATTCTTGCAAACAATAGTTCTCCATTGTTTTGATCTTCCAACTCAGAAATGGAAACCATTTCCATTACTCCGGTATAAAAATCTATTGCTCTGGCTACGTCCGGAACGCTTAGAGTGGCTGTTAACCAGTTTAATCCGGGATGTGGATGAGTACGATGTTCTACATTCTTAAACCAATTTAATTTATCTTTTTGCATGTCTTAATTATTTAGTACTGCAAAGATCGTAAGCAAAAAGATTCTATTTTTTGATGTAGGTCAAAATCGTCAGCGTTTGCGTATTCTGCTTAAAGTTTCCTGTGTTACACGCAAAAAAGAAGCAATATGCCCCAGATTAATACGCTGTACTAAACTAGGCTGTTGTTCCATAAGTGATTGATAACGCTCTGTAGCGCTTTCGGTATGCAACGAAGTAATTCTATCCTCGAGAATAACACACAGCTCTTCGGCTATTTTTCTGCCAATAAGATTTAACTCCGGATACTGTTCGTATAAAATCTCTAAATCATCTACTGCAATGGCATATACTTCTGAATCTTCTAAAAATTGTATGTACTCTGGTGAAGGTTTATTGGCATACATAGGCATTATGGCCCCAAAAATTTGGTTTTCTTCTCCAAACCATACGTTTATTTCTTTTTCATTCCGATTAATATAAGCTCTGAAAACACCTTTCTTTACCACAAAATAACTTGTTAGTAGCTGTCCCTGCTTCAAAAAATGATCGTTTTTTTTCTTTATAAATATTTTGGTTTTTTGATCAATAGCCGTTTCGGCGATTGAACTCAGCGTTCCATATTTCTTAAATTGTTGAATTAATGGATTTGTATTATTCATAGCTCTTGGGAAACGCGATTGCATAAGTTCTTAAATAAACACCCGCCGATTTGTATCATTTGATTTAAAATCAAATTTACTAAATTAAAATTTGCTTTAAAAAATACCAATAAATAAAACCTGTTGTATTTCTGCCCTGTTCTGATTGCTTGTTTTTAAAACATACCTCAAGAAGCTTTAAGTGGCATTCCGATACTAGAAACGATTTTGATCTACATCAAAAAAAGTGCTCGAATTTCGAAAGATCTTTGCCTTATTAAATAATAAAACAAAAAACAATCATGGAAAAAACAGTAAAACAAGTAGATTTCAAAGAAAACCAACGTCCTCTCGACAAGGCTATTATATATGAAGGTTATGGTGCAGTACCTAATACAACCAAGTTTGTTCGTGAAAGTGCATCTGGTAAGTTGACAATTGTAGCCATCGGTGACCCTTCTGAATCTCTGGCAGCTGCCATTACACTTGCAGACGATGGTGCAGAATTAATCGAGCTGTGTGGTGCTATTTCACCTGTCTGGAGAGCAAAGGTTAGTGAAGCAATTGGAAGTCGAGCCAAAGTGAGTTCGGTTACTTTTGGGTTCGAATCGCTGGCTTTGGCAGCTGCTTTTAGTTTATCCTTTCACGATGGCCACCCACCTCGCGAAGCCTTCATTATTCTTGAGAGTGGTAGTGACCCAATACGAGACCGTTTCGAACAAGTATTTCATCCGCAACATACCACATTTATTCCGGTACCGGATGAAGCTATGGGAGCTAAGATTGCTGCAGAACTTGTAGAATCTGGTTTTGGGTTGATTGAACTTTACGGAGGATTCACTGCTTCTGGAGCAGCCAAAGTAATTGAAGCAGTCAACGGCCGTGCTCCAGTTGGAATAGGAAGCTTCACTTTAGAAGTAACAAATCAATAATCAATACTTGATTTGAGAATATTCAAATCAATACGATAAAAAAAATCGGAACAAGAGTACTCCAGTTCCGATTTAGTTTCATCTTTTTCTTTGGCACTTTCGAGAAAAATTCGATCCGTTTCAAATAAAATTCCTATGCTATCGAATAACTTTTCTGTAACAGTAGCGGTCGCGTTTCAGTTGTGATATTGTCTATAAATCTCTAGCTCTCTACAGTGTTCTTTTCTAGAGCTGCGCAAATGTCTCTGACTTTTAATCAAAAATTTAATATTTACTCTGCTCTGCAAGGTGTACCTCACAGCTGCTGTGTAAAGATCATAATCTACTTACTCCATAATCGTTCTCTCAAGACTACTTCTTCTTGCTGTAGTACCAGTAGTTTTATGGTATATTGCTCTTGTATCAGTACGCTGTTTTTCTTCAGGACATCTTGGGCGGTTCTTTTTATAATGGGTAAAAGTTCCTTCTGCCAGGTATAGGTTTGTTGTTCTCTGGCGATTAAGGCATTAGCAATTTTCATCGCATTTTGCGCCGATTGGTACTTTTTCCTGCATCTCTCGAGTTGGTTCAAGGCAAGCTGCTGTTTGTTTAGGTTGATGATGATCTCCTTTTCTAAATATTTAGTTATTTGTGCCTGCTTCTCCTTTATGGCTTCATCATCCGGGGCTTCATTATCCGGTTCCTTTAAAATAGTAAGCATCTCGCTTAATTTCAGCAGTGCGGTTGGTGGCAGACCACGCTTTCCTGTTAGGAACAACGCCCATTGAACGCGCTTTACCTCCAGCAACATTGCCATTTCTTCCTGTGGTATTCCTATCAACGCTCCAATATTTTCCTCTTTTTCCATCACTCCTGCTTTTGGTTGTTCCATAATTTATTTGATGAACAAATTTAATTTATTTTTGAATTTGTTTCAAAAACTGTAACAAATTTTTATTTTTTCTTTTTTTGTTACAACTTTTGAAACAAAATTTTTTTTTGTTGATTTTGTTACAGCAGAATAAAACCTCCTTCGCAGCCAAATATCATTTCTTATTTTGCAAACATTTAAATCGATAAAATAAAAAAACGGACCACGATTACTCCTGTTCCGTTTTAATTCAATCTAGCTCAACAAAGATTGGTGATTTACATTGTCGAAATTAGCTTGCGATTTGCTTCACCTATTCGCTATCGCTCGAGTCTCCCTTCGGTCGAAATGACAAACTGGAGAGCGTAAATTCTAGGCTATAGTATATTTCTTTTCTGTAACCGTATTGGTGGTTTCAGTGGTTACACTGTCTACAAATCGCCATTCGGCTTCAGAACCGGATGCTGTAAATTTAAGATAGGTATATCCTCGTTTGTACAAATTGGCATATTCTAAATCATCGATCAGCACGGTAAAGGCTTGTGCTAATTCTATCGCTTTTGTAGGGTCTGAAGTAATTCCGAAATACGATTCTAATCCCGGTGATGAAACTGAACTGCATGCTATCTCGGTTCCTATTCGTTTCCCTTGCATATCGGTAAGTTTACCCATCCATGCATTGTGTGTGTCTCCGGCCAAAACCACTACATTTTTACCCGAAAGCATCGCATACAACTGTTCTCTTTCGGCAAAATAGCCGTCCCAGGCATCCAGATTATAAGGTAAAGTCGTTGTAACTCTCGCAATTTCCTGAGCCGTTAAGGTAGGATCACCTTGTTTATGTCTCATTTTAATCACCACAAGTTGGGAGATTGTTGCCGTAAGCGCTTTCATAGTCGCCGGCGTTGCGCTTCCTAATTTAGAGACTTCTCCTAAAATTTGGTTCAAAAGCATCAATAACTCAGCAGGAATCAGCATTTTGGTCATCAGGATTTGCTGGCCGAGTACTTTCCATTTAGCGGTATCTGCATTGATCTGCGATCCCAGCCATGCCATTTGTTCGGTTCCAATTAGTTTTCTGTTGGTACTTAACAGATCGGTTTTGAATTTAGTCTGGTCAAAATTTCCGCTATTATCGATATAATCACCATAACTTAGCTGCTTATCTCTCGCAATCACTCTGGTATCCATCATGTAAAGGGACAGAATAGTACCGAAATTGAAGCTTCTGTAAATTCTAAAATCTTTTCCTGTCTTAAGCGGAATATACTCGCTATAAGCTTGGAAAGCGGCCATTTTTCTCACCTGAAAATCACCTTCGGAAGGCTGATGGTTCTCGGCACCGGATTTATAGGTATCGTTGGCAAATTCATGGTCGTCCCAAACGCATATAAAAGGTTTTTTCTGATGCAGCAATTGAAGGTTTTTATCTCCTCTATATTGTCTGTATCGTTCTCTGTAATCGCTAAGACTTGTAATCTCTCTGGCGGGTTTATGTTCTCTGCCCAGCGGGTTGGTAAAAGGATTTGTCCCGTACTGTCCCGGCGCGTATTCGTAAATATAATCTCCCAAATGCACCACTACATCGGCATCTGAAGAGGCAATCGCTCCGTACACATTGAAAAGTCCGGCCGGAAAATTAGAACAGGAAACAACAGCCATTTTCACGTCATTTACACTGTCTGTTTTAGAGGGTAATGTGCGAGTTTCTCCGGTAACTGTAACTTGTTTGGTTTTGGCATTATAAAATCTATAATAATATTTTGTATTCGATGGAATATTCTGAACATCTACCGCTATTGTAAAATCATTTGTAGAAGATGCTGCTGCCTGCCCTTTTCTGGTTATTTCAGTAAACGAGGCATTCTTACTTATTTCCCAATTAATTTCGGCATCGGAGCCTGCTGAATATCTTGTCCAGATAATCACTCCGGTTTCAGTAGGGTCAAAACTGGCTACTCCTGTTTCAAAACCTTCGTTTTTCATTCCATCCGGAGCACCATCATGGTCTGGTTTGTCATCGTTACTACAGCTTTCAATCAATGGGGCGATGAAAACTCCTCCGGCAACCAATAAAGAATTTCTAAGAAACCTTCTTCTGCCTAAATCCTTGTTCTTTTCCATAAAAAAATTTTTATGTCAAAAAAACAATTTAATCTTAAGGCCAAAGTTATGGCATATTTAAAATTACATTACTATTAAGAATTCATTTACTAAAATAAAGTAAGAAGTAACATTTAAAGTCAGGAGACTTTTATAAAATTTAATAACTCGTAAGTATAAAAAATACACAAAGTCGGAGACATTTGCGCAGCTTACAATTCAACACTTCGGAGATTCGAAAACTCAATTTGCCGCGAATACTAGCAATTATCAACCACTTTTACTCGTAAATTAATTTTTCTAAATACTCGTCCATTTTACTTTTCCATTCTATATCTTGGTTTTCTTCCGAAATTTCAAACATTTTTAGAATCCCGTCGATCTCATTTTTTTTTCTTTTGAAATATTCAGTGGCAATTTCTATTTCGCTAAAGAATTCTGTGTGAACCATTAATCCATAAATTCCGAATGTAATAGCAAATGGAATACTTCCGGCGTTGGCTTCAATTGTTATTCTGGAACCATTTATATTCTCCTGATCATTTAAAATCTTACCCCTTTCAGAACCTTTCTTTCCAATTGAATTTCCGTTGTTGTATCTGACCCAATTTTCGGTTAATTCAATTTCGACATTTACAAATACTTCCGGCGCTGATTTTCTAAATATTCTTTTGATAAATTCTTTCACTTTAGTTTTTTAAATATCTTTAAAAGTTACTTTTCCAAAATTTATTTTTTCCATCTCATACATAAAAGGCATATGCGAGCCGGCTATCCATTCTTCATTTTTAAAAATAAAAGATAAATGTCTTCTCATAGAGTTTTCGGGAGCAAAAACTTGAAGATTATCCCCTTCACCAGGTTGATAATCAAAATCGAAACAGTTACTAGTATTAAGTACCATAAGCATTCTCTCGTTTGTCAAATCTTCTGTTAAAACTTCCTCCGGCCTGTACCCCATTCCATCCATTGTCGTTTTACTGTAGCCCATGCATTTTTCTAACGTCCAGGTAAAGTCGACACGTCCTTTTTTTTCTGTTTTTTCGGGAATTCTTGTGGTGAATAATGGTATCCATTCCATTTGGAACACAGGTACAAAGTTTAATTTCTTTTCCGTTTACGCACATATATTTTGAGACTAGAAATGGTTATTCAAATACAATTATTTCCTTTAACAAATCAACAACAATCGGTACTCCCCATCGTTTTCTATGGGTGCTCTGTGAATACATGGCAGTACTTCTTGTTTGGGATGGTCTACAGCCAGACGCCAAAGATGCCCTAAGCCTAAATTAACAGGTGCTGCATTGGGATCTAACTGATAATGCAAATCGAAATAATTTTCCTCTAAAAAACTCTCGAACTCTTCCGGCGGTCCATCGTGCAGCTCTTGTAACTTTGCACGGATTTCCGGAATCAGAATTTTTTGTTCTGCCTGCGAATTAGCAACAATATCACTTGCTGCTCCGTGGTAGGTACATAAAAAAGTATCGGTTGCAATGGGCGAACGATCTACATGAAACGAGTACACATCTGTCGAGATGAAATCAAATTCGTCATCACGTTCATAACACTTTAGTAAATTAAGCGAGGGCGAAGCTCCAAAATCAGTTAATAATTGTAAATCGTTTAAGATAACTTCTCTGGCTATACTTCCCTTTTCGGTGAGTTCGAGTGCGATTAGATCTTCGGGATAAACTACTGTAATGTTTTCTTCTAAAGATAATTTAGCTACAATTTCGTTAAAATCGCCGTCCAAATTTCTGTACCAGCACAGTGCATTCCTTTCTCCTTTAAAATGAGTCTGTACCAATTCAGAGAAAGTAGCGACTATTCCAATTTGATTGTTGTTCAAAAATGTGTTGCTCATCTATTACAAAATATTCTATTTAAAGACATAGAAACATAGTTTTGTTACCGCGCTAAAGCATTTCAATTGCATAAATAAACATAGCAAACCCTATGCTTTTTAACTAAGTGAAACGTCTTTCGAGAAATCAGAGTCTATGTTTCTATGTGTTTAAAAATTATTATACTTAACGGATAATAGCAGACTAATCTGATAAAAGTTGCTTATTTTTTTGTCTTATAAACTTTGTAAAATATAAAAAGAATACCCAACCAAATAGGAATTAATTCTACGGATAACTTCATATCGGTCATCCACATGATGGATAAAATTCCCAACAAAAATACCAAACAGATATAATTACTTACCGGATAAAATATCGATGGAAACATCGTTTTAGTGCTTTCCTGCTCTTTCGTACGTCTGAATCTAAGATGCGTGTACGAAATCATTCCCCAGTTGATAATTAAAGAAGATACCACTAAAGACATTAAAATACTAAAAGCTTCTTCAGGAATTACTTTATTGATTAAAATACAGATCGCTGCAAAACAGGAAGAAATTAAAATCGCATTAATAGGCACTGATTTATTGTTTAACTTCTTTAAAAACTTAGGCGCATTACCCTGATCTGCTAAACCGTATAACATACGTGAGTTACTATATACACTACTATTGTATACTGATAAAGCTGCGGTTAAAACAATTAAATTAAGCACATTGGCAATCAGTCGGGTAAAGTATATTTTAGTACCAAACAACTCAAACTCCATTCCGTTTAAATTTTGAAAAACCATTACAAACGGACTACTGTCTGTCGTTATTTGTCGCCAGGGAGACAAAGCAAATAAAATAACCAATGCACCTACATAAAAGATAAGGATTCTATAGATCACCTGATTGGTTGCTTTTGGAATGTTTTTCTCCGGATTTTCTGCCTCGGCAGCGGTAATTCCAATTAGCTCTAAACCACCAAAAGAGAACATAATCAGTGCCATTGCAGATAACAAGCCCTGAAAACTACCCGATGCCGTTTTTTCAAAGAAACCTTTTGGAAAAAAACCTCCATCGTTGTATAAATTATGAATGGTAGCTTGCTCTCCTCCTGTACCACTTATCAGCAGGTAAGTACCAAAAAGGATCATAGCGATAATGGCAACTACTTTTATGATTGAAAACCAAAATTCGGTTTCTCCGTATACTTTTACCGAAGCGAAATTTAAAGCATTTATAACCAGGAAGAAAAATAAACTGGATGCCCACAGCGGAATTTCGGGCCACCAAAACTGTACATAAACTCCAATGGCTGTAAGTTCGGCCATACTCACCAGAATGTATAAAATCCAATAATTCCAACCTGATGCAAAACCCGCAAAAGAACCACAATATTTATAAGCAAAGTGACTAAAGCTTCCTGAAACAGGCTCTTCGACAACCATTTCGCCCAATTGTCTCATGATAAAAAAAGCAATAATACCGGCAACTGCATATCCCAGAATAACAGATGGTCCTGCTAATACAGCTGCTGGGCCAATACCGAGAAAAAGACCGGTTCCTATCGATCCTCCTAAAGCAATTAATTGAATGTGACGGTTGGTCAGCCCACGTTTAAGCTGATTCTCTTCTACGACTTCCTGATTATTTTTCACAAATTAGATTTTTAAATGAGTTGACAGCGAAGATAAGTTAAAAAAGGAATCGTACAAAGTATGTTCTGCACTAAAACTTTTATGAGATCGCCTTACGTTTGAGCGCTTTCTGAAAGCATGCCAATGACAACCCCAAATTCTTATTTTAAATCCGAAGATTAAAAAGAAAAACGGCATTGAATTTTGTTTCAATGCCGTTTTTAAAATTTATTTGAAAGAAATTCTCAGGTTATTTTCCAAAAATATATCGAATTGAAAATTGAGCCTGCCAAACATCAAATGTTGATGCATTTTTCTGGAATGTATCTTTAATTAAATATCGGTTTCCGTCAGGATCTGTTTGCGTAGCCAAGGTATAAACCGGAACGTTGCCTGCGGTTGTAGAAGAGTAAGCCAATACATTAGGATTAGTAGCTCTTTGTGTCACTCCCCAGTTTTTGTTGATCATGTTTGTAAAATTCAGAATGTCTGCTCTAAATTGGAAAGAGTTCTTTTTACCTGCGATTTTGATATAAACGTCTTGCGAAATAGACAAATCTAATCGGTGCAACATTGGCAGGATAGCAGCATTTCTTTCTGCATACTGACCTCTTCTAGTACGAAGATATTTGTCCTGATCAATGTAGGCATCGAACGCCGTTCTTTGTTCTGCCTCTGTATAAGTTCTGGTTGTTGTAACGCCATTTACAGTACTTGATACTGCCAAAGGAGCAAAACTAAGTTGAGATGCGCTGTTTGGTACGTATAACAGATCGTTTCCGTTTACTCTGTCGCCATTCATATCACCACTATAAGCATAAGTAAATGGATTCGCTGTTTCTCCGATATACCCCAGATTGATGGAAGTAGCACCGCCCAAACCTTTTCCGTATTCAATTCTGTATCCCAGAACACCAACTAAACGGTGTGGTGTATTATTATTGGATAAGGATACGTCTAAATCATTATTTCCGTTTACAGATCTGGCACTTGTCCATGATCCTGAAGCAATAGATCCCGGAGAAATTAAATCGGCAGCTTGAGAATGTGTGTAGGCGAAAGATCCCCAAAGTCCTTTTTGGTATGGATATTCTAATTTAAAGGTTGTAGAATAAAAATATCCTTTATCAGAATTGGTTAAAACAATCCCATTTGAAACATTATCATTTATTCTCGTTCCGTTATCATTTCTTGAATATCTTGGACGGTTATCTGCTCCTGTAAAAGTTCCGACTGGTGCGTCAAAATTGGCGTTATAATAATTGATTGCATTGATATTTTTTTGGATTACTCCTTCAATCGTACCTACAAATCCAAATGGAAGTTTTTGGTCGACTGCCATCGTAGTTTTCCACACTTGCGGATATTTAAACTTTTTATCTGTAAAGGCTAAATCAAAAGTGGAAGGAAGCGTTGGAGTTGACGGGGTGAAATATTGTGCAGGTCTTGGTGTAAAACCATAACCTCCAGTGGCTAAAGCAGCACCACTTGCATCGATAAAACCAGTAAGCACACCATTATTTCCAATTTGGTTTGACAAATATACGGCAGGAGCTCTTCCGGTAAATACTCCTGAACCTCCTCTTACTATGGTTGAAGCGTCTCCATTAAAATCTAAATTGAAACCTACTCTTGGTTCAAATAAATATTGTGCATCGGGCATTTCTCCTGTATTGAATTTTTCTCCGTTTGCAAAAGTCATCGCCGTTACTGTCGGGTTCTCTAACGCAGTGTCGGCAAACCATACTCTGGATGCTCTAAGTCCTACTGACAGTTTGAATCTGTCGCTTAGTTTAATTTCATCCTGAGCATATAAATCCAGTTTGTTTGTTTTCAGGACCTGTAAAGGTTCAACTGCACCCGGTAAAGCGGAGTATCTGTACTGAAAACGTGCAGGTGAAGTAGCCGTTGCTGTGGAAGGTGCTCCTCCATTTGCTGCTGATTGATCTGCTGCTGCATAAAAATCTGCTAAAGAATTGAATATATAAACACCATTTGATCCGGAAAAGAATAAATTGCTTGATTTGAAGTATTCAAAATTAGCTCCTAAAACAATGGAATGTTTACCGATAGTTTTGGTTAAGTTGTCTGTAAAATGCAGCGTTGAATAGCTAAGTTTGTTTCCTTGCGTAAATGGATCTAAACCTACAGATATATAATTTGCAGTACCCTTCTTGATATCAATTGTAGGGAACAATCCTCCTCCCTGAAGCCCTCTGTCTTCAATTTGTTTATCGTAACCAGCGATAAAATTGTTGTACCATGAATTGCCTAATTTACTGTTCAATTCCAATACAATAGATCTGGTATTGTCTAAGATTGTATAACCACTGTTCTTGAATGACATTGCTAAGGTACTTGTTCTTCTGTTTCCAAAACCTAATGAGTTGGAATTTGAAGTTAGCTCGTCTGACGATGAATCATGATGTACATAACGTGCTGTAAGTTTATGATTATCATTAATATTCCAGTCTATTCTCGCTAAGAATTTTTTAGATGTTTTAGTAGCATCATAATTTTCCCACGGACCTGTTTCATAACCAAACTTATCTCTCATATAATTAGAAAGAGTCTGCATTTCCTGATAAGTCGGTTCTGATATCTGAGCCCCGCCTTGTGGTGATCCTGTTGAAGTCCATGTTGTTGCCGGACTTGTATTTTCGATGGTTTCGAAGTTTCCAAAGAAAAATAATTTGTCTTTAATAATGGGTGCTCCAATACGTGCTCCCCATATTTTTTCATCAAATTTTCCGGGTTTGATGGTCACATCTTTTCCAGGATATGTTCCAATAAAACTGGATTTATTGCTTCTGAAAGAGTTATAAACCGATCCTTCGATTTCGTTTGTTCCACTTCTGGTTACAGCGTTAATTCCTGACCCAAGAAATCCCGACTGACGGATATCGTAAGGGGCAATATTAACCTGTAGCTGCTCTATAGCGTCAAGTGAAATAGCTGTCGATCCTGTTCTTCCCCCCGCCTGAGATTCACTCCCAAGGCCAAAACCATTATTAAATACAGATCCGTCAATAGTAAAATTATTCAATCTTGAATCCTGACCGCCAAAAGTACCATTAGCACCGGCGTTTGCATTGTATTTAGTGATAGAGTTTACAGAACGTGCTCCTAGTACGGGAACTGCGACAATTTCTCTGTTTGTAAATTGCTGTGACGCTCCTGTTTTTCCTTTGTTAAAATTTCCATTGGATTTGGTTGTCACTACGACTTCCTGTAAAGCGTTTGGTTCTTCGTCGATTTTAACGTTTACGGTTAGATTGTTTCCTAAACCAACATTAATATCTGTGATTTCTGTTGTTTTGTAACCTATGTAAGTTACCTTTAAAGTATATGGGCCTCCCGGTCTCAAACCCTGTGCTGCATATCCGCCATCAAAACCTGTTGTCGAATAGTATTTAGTTCCGGTAGGTTTGTGAATTATTTCCACAGTAGCTCCAGGCAGGGGCTCTCCTTTGTTTGATCTAATCGTTCCAGACATTGCCGAACTTGTAACTTGAGCATGACCATAGGCCGATAGAAGAATAATCAAAATAAAAATAACTTTTCTCATTGTATTGTTCAATATTTAAGTTTTTAGGAGACAAAACTACAGCACCTAAAAACAATAATGTTAAAGCAATGTTAAATATACCGCGACTATGATTATTATACAGTTTCCCAGTTTTCTTCAAAGTAAAGAACTTGACGTTTATTCGTCCTAAGCTATGTTTAACGTGTTGAAAGGCATTTCTTTTACGCATAGGAATGCCGCCTTTTTAAGGTTAAAAAAGGCATTTCATAAATTACATTGCACGCTGTGACGGATGTGGATGAAATATAAAATAATCTATTTCCCGATTATATTCTGCACTATCTCTCGTATTGTTTTTAAGGTCTCTGTAGAAGTTTCGCGAATGATTATTTTATTTTTCTTCTCTTTAATACGTTCCGTGAATAAATTATCCTCGGTATTAATATCGACTATTGTTCCTCCGTACTTCAAGGTAGTTTCTGCAATAGCCATCGGCAGATTTGTTGCTCCGGATGTTCCAACGATAAAGAGAATACCGGAATTCTTGGCAATTTTTAAGGAACTGAATTTTTTGTTTGTTTTTTCGTCGTAATACTCATCAAACCACAAAATATTGGGTCTCATCCAGCTGCCGCATTGTTTGCATTTAAGCAATTCTATATCTTCTTTTGTCAAATCCTCGTCTATATCTTTTCCTTTGACTTCTATAGGCAATTTTTCTATTTCCTTACAGCCGTTCGAACATTTAATTTCTCTGGTTTTTCCGTGTATTTCATAGATTCTTTCTGTACCGGCACGTCTGTGCAGGTTGTCTATATTTTGTGTTATCAAATGGAATCTGTCTTGCAGGAGGTTTTCAATTTTTACTATTTCATGGTGACTCTCATTGGTCTGAGCGTTTTCAAACATCTTTTTTCTAAACAGTGAATACTGCCAAACCTCTTCAGGATTTTCCTTGAAGTATTTAAAAGTTCCAAACTCTTCCGGTTTATGAAATTGAGTTCCTTTTACCCATATCCCGTCTGCTCCTCTGTAAGTTGGTATTCCACTTTCAGCGGAAATTCCTGCACCTGTTAAAAATGTAAATCCATTTCTATTTCTTTTATGATAAACCTGACTTATGATTTCAGTAAGTTGTTCTTTCATTTTTTAATTTCTTTCAATACTTATTTTACTTTTTTTTTATGTTATATTCAATAACACTTTGACATGAGAACTTTAGAATCTTTTTATCTAAAACTATTTACCTTATGCCCTGATTGTTTAAAAAAGCCAATTTAAAGAATAATTTAAGTTCGAAGTGATATATATTACATTTTCGTAATTTTTTCATGGAATATGGAGATTTACTTTTCTTACCTACTAAACTTAGTTTTCTTTTTTTCTAAATACTGATGTACATTTGGCTTGACTATAATTCAATATAATTTCCACACATGTTTAAAAATACACTTCTCTGTTTAGCTTCAATTATATGTTTTTATGCCTGCAACCGTTTTGAAAAGGAGAAAGCTCAAAAAACTGTAATGGCAAACGATAGTTTAAGAAATGTAATCCTTAATGCAGCAAAAATCGAATCAGAAATAAGGGATAATACTATTTATCCGGTTTATAATCTCACGAATAGTACGACAGCTATAGTTATTGAAATCTTTAATTCTGACAAAATATCCGAATATGAAAAAATCTACCGGAAAATAAATGAAACAGATTCATTAGAAACTTATTTTTACAATCCCTTAACTGCAAAGAATAGAAAATTCGAATATTATGACACTTTAGGGATCGTTCAACTTGTTAAAAGTAACATCTTAGAAAAAGAAATCAAGAAAATTATACAGCCAAAATACTATGTGTATGGAACCAAAGGATTCTCAGAAATGGCTATTGATGAAGTACTTTGCAGAATTGATGATTGTCGGGAGAATTTTATAGCTTTAACTCTCAAAAACTATGATACTGCCAAAAATGGCAAACCTCTCATCTGTAGTGTCAAACCCTTAAAACTTAATTACGGAGAAAATTACTTCGCCGTTCAAAGAAAAATTCAAAAAATGGATGACAGTATCGTATACCGATATAGTGATGCTGACAGCACCAAAACAAAAGTTTTTGCTAATATAGGACCTGCTTATTTTGTTTACAATGACGATTTTTTATGGGGAAAAAATGCAAACCTGTCCAAATGTAAATTTCCAGAAAGGAGAATTCTTATCCAGGAGAAAAACAATACTTTTAAAACCATACTTCTTGGCGGATTGGATTTGTATGGATTAAGTTGTGATTAGCAGGTGATATAGAAAAATGAATGTTTAGCGTAATACCTGTTGTGTAGTAAACGAATAATCTAAAAAGATCAAATTAGAAAAGAATTTTGAACCTGTAAATTAAATTGACAAAATAAATTTTATCTTTCCTGTAAACTAAAACTTAAAATTAATTGAATACCATTAAGAGCAAACTGACTTTAATTCTTTTGTCTTTTGTCCTTTTTTATTCTTGTAAGAAAGAGGATAAGAGTTCTAATAACAATAGTAACCTAAAGAATCTACAATCTGATAGTAAGGAAAAAAAAATTGATGGAGAAAAAACCACAACTCTATTTTCCTTTAATACTACTGAGAATACGGAGATAGTAAAAATATCCGGGAGTGAAGTTAGCGAAGATGACAACTTTTTACTAGTTGGAGATAAAAACATACTGTTAGTTTCAAAGTATAAAAAAAATAAGCCACAACAATTAATTCAAAGTGACACCTTATTAATAAGTGATTATAATCATGTTACTATAGACAGACAACTCTTTTTAAGAAAAAAAGTGAAAAATGCAGATTATTTTCTATTTGCCTTAATGGAGTCTCCTTTAGGTAATGGAGATCATAGCTTATATTTGAGTTTTATAATGTTGAACTTAAATACTCTCAAGTATTATACCTTAAAATATGAAGGCGAACCTACTCTAAGATCTGATAATGCGGTTGATGGAAATTTTTTAGAAAATACAGAATTAGATCACAACACCGCGATCAAAAATGAACTATATCGCTTCGCAAATAAGAGTAAATGGATTTATAGTCCATCAGAAGAAGAAAAGGATATTAACTTTTATAAGAATTTTGAACAAAAATGGTACGAAGACAATTATACTGAAGATGGAAAATCATCTTATCCAGCTGTTGTGAAAAGTACTTATTATTCGGAGGATTTATTTCAATTTAACGGAAGAGGTAATGACGATGAAGCCATTGAAAATGCAGATTTTAAAATTGTTCCCTACTTTCGTCATAACCTCATTGGATATGATAAGAATAAAAGATTATACTTCCCAATTAAGGTCGAATCATGCGCTCACGGATGTGCTAAAACTATAGAATTTCTGTCTGAACATGAAATAGAAGTATCATACGAAATGAATGTACAACAGCCTGATACTATAGATCTGAGTAAAATAATATTTACCAATAGACCCTAGCTTTTTTTGAAGAAGTTACAAACCTATCCTAAATTTCCATTTCATTCCCCATTAACGGAACGGTACATTTAAAGTGGTACTGCTTCTGGATTTTAACACGCAATTCATCGGCAGGCAGGTTTTCACCGTGTACAAGAAAAACGCATTTCGGAGTGTTTTCGAGAGCAGAAAGCCAGTTTAACAGGTCTTTTTGATCTCCATGTGCGGAGAGTCCTTCGATCTGAAAGATTTTTGCTCTTACGGAATAATAGTTCCCATATATTTTGATTTCTTTGGCGCCTTCAAGCAATTTTCGTCCCCGAGTACCTTCTGCCTGATACCCCACAAAAATCACTGTAGTTTTTTCGAGACTTATATAATGTTCAAAATACGACAATACCCTTCCTCCTGTTGCCATACCACTAGCGGCGAGAACCACCTTAGGCTGGGGATTTTCTATAATCCGCATGGTTTCTTCGTACTCTGAAACTATAGTGAACATTTTAGACATTTCGTGGCAATCCTCGACGGATAGTTTATGCCATTGCAGGTTTTCTAAGAATACATGCAGCGCATTACTCCCCATTGGAGTATCGAGAATATAGGGAACGTCCGGAATTCTGCCTTCTTTTTTGAGCTTCCACAATAAAAACATAACCGATTGTACCCGCTCTACAGCAAAACCGGGTATGATTACCGTCTCTTTTTTTGCTATGGCTGTATTGATAAGTGTTTCCAGTTCTTTCTTTACGTCCAACTCTGCATGCAGTTTGTTTCCATAGGTACTTTCCAGAAAAATATAATCGGCCTTTACGGGTTTGGTTGGCGGAAACATCAATACATCATCATCACGTCCAATATCACCCGAAAATACTAACGTTTTAGTTTCGGCATTTACAGTAATACTGCACGCTCCAATAATATGTCCTGCATTTTGAAAAACGGCGGTGGTACCATCTGTAATCTCTACTATTATATTTGGTGCTATTATTTTAAAAAACGGAGTAACAGCTTCTGCCTGCTCTACGGTATAAAGCGGTTCTGCCTGTTCATGTTTAGAGTATTCTTCTTTGTTGGCTCTTTCGGCTTCTTCTTCCTGAATTTTGGCACTGTCTAAAAGCACTAGTCTGGCTATAGCTTTGGTTGGCGCGGTACAGTATATTTTACCTTTAAAACCCTGTGCTACTAATCGGGGCAACCAGCCGCAATGATCCAGATGACCGTGCGTAAGAAGCACAAAATCTATTGTGGAAGGTAAAACAGGTAACGGATCCCAGTTAAGTTCTCTCAATGCTTTTATACCCTGAAAAAGTCCGCAATCAATTAATATCCTGCTGTTTTGTGTTTCTATGAGTGTTTTTGAACCTGTAACGGTTCCTGCACCTCCTATAAATTTTACTTTCATCTTAGATAAGTTTACAGATTTGTGAAGCTTCGTGTACTATATTCTTGATTCGGTTTGGACTCAGTCCAATTTTTTTTAGTCCTTCCTGATCGTCAAGAAGGTCTTTTACCAGTATCTGATCGAGGAAAAGCAATTTTTCTTTTTCGACCATTGATAGTGTTGTCAGGCAGGTAATAGGATAAAGCGCTCCCCTATCAATTTTATTTTTAAGATTTTTATCTGGCGGATAATCCCAGCTTAAAAGAGAAATTCCGCTACAGTTGGCAAAATCCTGCGCGTCTTTGGTAAAACGATTGTTGGTTACGATGATACAGGATGTGAAAGTTTCATTATTAGAAAAAATAATATGTCGTTTTTCTCTTAGATCATTAAAACGAGAAAGAATATACATGGGGACTTTTACATCTGAAGCCCCATCTTTGCTTCCGTGAAACTTGCATTCTATCATCGTTATCGCATCGTCTTTCATGATAGCAACGTCTACTTCATGCGAGACGCATTTACCCTGAAGCGTTAGATTTATTTTGGCTTTAAACCCTTCTGCGGCATATAATCTTGCAATGAATTTCTCAAAATAAAACCCCGCAGGACCAAGCATCTGTAAAGCCTGTCTGATATTGTAACGAGCGGCATATCCATTTGCGGTTTTCTTTAAAATTGCAAATGCCATCTTATAGATTTCTTTGGTGGTAATACCATCATACATCTGCTTTTCGATCTGAATCATAGATTCTGTTATAACATCGGGAGCAGCTCCTGATTTTTTAAGGGAAAGCTTCAGTTTTTCTTTGTCGAAAGGAACTTTGTGTCCCGAGTGCTTCGTGATTTTCATGGCAGATAATGAGTTTTAAGAACTGTTTTTATTTGAATACAAAAGAACAGTAAGCAATTAGCTGTGGTTCAATTCTAACTTTTTGTATTGGCTTCTACCGCCAGTTTCCGGGGCTGGAAACCTCTATTTTGAGCATTATTTATTCATAATTCTTACGAAATACAGCTCTTGAAGATTTGGTCTTTTTAAACTAAACAACCATTTTTACTCACGTTTTTTCTGTTTATAAAACTCAACAAAAACCCTATAAACAGTTGATTTACTAAACGATATAAAAAGTTGTTATAGTAACAAATTTCGGGAAATATTTTTGATAATCGGCATTTTCGCTCTAATTTTTAAATCGTGAGCAAACGTCGTAAAAATATTTTTTATCAACAATTATTTTTATCCAGTCTAAATTAAGTTACATTTGCAACGATTAACCGCCTTTTTGTTATATAGCTTATTCAGCTAACAGATATTTAATACAATGACTTCTTTTAATAGCCTTATTACATTCCTGCTAAAAAGGATTGTATCCGTTCTGTTTTTATTATTCTCTCTTTTTTCTAACCTTAGTTTTTCTCAAAACACTGCTAAAATTACTCTTCAGATTACCGTTTACGATGCTGAAAGTAAAATTCCTTTAAAAGGTGTTTTACTTTCTGTAGAAGGAATTCATCAATATAAAGCGCATTCAGACGATTTTGGGAGTATAGTTTTAAACTCCATTCAAAGTGGCAGTTACATACTTAAACTTTCTCATTTAGGCTACGAAACGATCGAGAAAAATTTCGAGTTTAAAACAGGACAAAGTCTTTCTTTCGGATTAGTCCCATCAAGTGTACAGCTAAACGAAGTAGTCATTACAGCCGTAGAATCTCGTGGTATGACCAGTACCTCTGTTATCGATAAAAAAGCCATGCAGCATTTACAGCCTTCAAGTTTCACCGATTTGCTGGAGTTACTCCCTGGCGGACGCTCAAAAGATCCTGTATTTAATGCTTCGAATCATATTAAATTAAGAGAGGTTGGAACAGCTGATTCTAATTATGATGTTTCTTCACTTGGAACTTCTTTTGTAATTGACGGGATTCCAATAAATACCGATGCAAATCTACAGTATACCACCGGACTCAATATGTCTATCACACCGGGTTCAGGATATGCCAATACACGCCGCAATACAACTTCTAAAGGAGTAGATATGCGCTCTATTTCGACAGATCAGATTGAAAGAGTCGAAATTGTGAGGGGAATTCCTTCGGTAGAATATGGTGATTTGACGAGCGGGCTTATTAAAATTCAGCGAAAAAGAGGGCGTACCAATTGGGAATCTCGTTTTAAGGCTGATGAGTTTAGCAAATTGTATTATTTAGGAAAAGGTTTTGAATCTGAAGAAAAAAAATTGATTCTGAATGTGGGAATTGATTATTTAAATGCAAAATCAGATCCGCGTAACAGTTTTGAAAACTACAAAAGAATTACATCCTCTATACGGGCACAAAAAATTTGGGAGAATGATTCGCATCAGCTTCAATGGGATTCGAGTTTAGATTATAGCGGTTCTATAGACAATGAAAGAGCAGATCCGGATGTGGGTTATACCAAAATTGACCGATATGCTTCAAGCTATAATCGGTTCTCATTGGCAAACTCTTTTGATTTAAAGTTTAAAATGGCACCGTTTTTAAAAGCAATTCATTCGTCGGCAGCAATAAATCAGCAATTCGATAAAATTGAGCAAACCAAATGGGTTCAGGTCTCAAGTGCAACAGCTATTCCTAATACTACCGAACAAGGTGAATCTGACGGAATTTTTCTAACGCCACAGTACATTTCTAATCTTACTGTTGATGGAAAACCTTTTGATGCCTTTTTTAAAACCATGGGAGATTTCGAAATTCATTTATTTGGAATAACGCATGCTTTAAAAGCGGGTTCGGAATGGACTTATTCAAAAAATAACGGAAAAGGACAGGTTTACGATACTACTCATCCCCCATCTCCAGAAATGTCCACACGTCCCAGATCGTATAAAGACATTCCGGCGAGTACTGATCTTTCTTTTTTTGTCGAAGATGTCCTGTCCATTCCAATTGGTAAACACCAATTAAATCTCGCAGGAGGTCTTCGGGCGATGTCGTTGTTGAATGTGCCATCGGCTTATAGCATTTCGGGAAAATACTATTTTGACCCCCGAATTAATACGCAATGGGTGTTTCCATCTTTTAAAATGGGGAAACATTTCCTAAAAACAGAACTTACGGCCGGTTTCGGACAGTATACCAAATTTCCAACACTCGCTCAACTTTACCCGGATTTTATCTATAATGATCTGGTACAATTGAACTATTATCATAATACACCGGAGTACCGAAGAATTAATTTAATGACTTATAAAACATCTGCTGTATATTACAATCTAACACCGGCTATAAATAAAAAATGGGAGGTTCGAGCGGATTTCTCTTATGACAATAATCGTTTTTCGATTACTTTTTTCAATGAACGTATGGATTCCGGATTTAGAAATAATTCTCAATATCAGGCGCTATCGTATAAAAAGTATGACAACAATTCTATTGATCCTTTAACCTTAACCTCACAACCAAATTTAGCTGATATGCGTTTTGTTAGAGACACACTATTAACGTCATACAACACAACTAATAATGGAAGTAAGCTACTCAAAAGCGGGGTTGAATTTCAATTTTCCTCCAAACGTTTTACGGCAATTAATACCCGATTTACTCTAAATGGAGCCTGGTTTAAAACCACTTATACCAATAGCAGTCCGGTTTACAAAAGAGGACAGAAAGATATTATCATTGATGGAAAGAGGCTTCCTTATTTAGGACTGTATCAGTTTGATGATGGTTCTGAAAAACAGCAGTTCAATACCAATTTGATTGTAGATACCTACGTTCCTCCTCTTGGCTTAGAATTCTCGGGATCTTTTCAGTTTTTATGGTTTAGAAGTGATCAGTCGCTTCCTATGAACGGAACACCAATTGCTTATATTGATCCTTCTGGAAAACAGCATCCTTATCTCGAAAAAGACCTATCAGATCCTATTCTGCAATGGCTTGATATTAAATACAATGATGCTCTTTTTCAAAAAAAATCAATCCCAATGTCGATGAATATGAATCTGAAAGTATCTAAAGATTTTTACAAGAGATTTAGAATTTCCATGTTCGTTAACCGACTCTTCAGTTACTATCAAAACTATGAAATTAATGGTCAGAAGATCGAGCGACGCGGTCTTACTTCACCTTATTTCGGGATGGAATTAAACTTGAATTTTTAACTTTTAATATTAAATAAATACCCAATTATGAAAATCAGATTACTACCCATTTATCTAACAATAGCCATAATGGCACTATTACCATCCTGTTCTAAAGATGATGACAACAGCAATAAAGAAACGGCTTTAACTTTAACACTTGTAAATCCGGAAGATCTAAGCAGTGTTACCTTTTCTGATGTTTCCGTTTCTTTTAAAGAGCGTAATACCGGTAAAGTAACCCAAAGTAAAGCTTTAAATAATAATATCTCTGTCTCTTTAAGTGAAGGTTCTTACGAAATATCTATTGACGGAAAAATCAACTATACAATAGACGGTAACATTATCGAAGCTTCGGTAAGCAGCTATAAAGAAGCGGTCGTGATTACTGGTGGAAGTGCCTCCGTTTCTTTAAATCTTTTCCTCAAAACAACACAATCTGATTTTGTGATTGAAGAGGTATTTTTTACAGGAACCAAAACGCCACAGGGAAAACAATATTCAGGTGACAAATACTTTAAAATTCATAATAATACGGATAAAGTATTGTATGCAGATGGATTAATGATCGCGCAATCGGAATTCATGACAACTGACAAACAAGACTATACCCCGAATATCATGGCGCAGTCGTTTGCGGTATCAGCTGTTGCAATTGTTCCCGGTAACGGAACTACTTATCCAATCGCCCCGGGTGAGTTTTTTGTAATTGCCGAAGATGCAATCGACCATAAAGAATACAATTCAGCTTCGTTGGATTTAAGAAAAGCTACTTTTGAATTTTATACAGAAGACGCTGATGATGTTGATAATCCTTCTGTTCCAAATATGGAGAATTTATTCTCTTCTATGGTAATTCATAACAGAGGTTTTAAAAGTTTTGTTATCGCTCGTATGCCTATAACCAAAGCAAAATATCTAACGGATTATACCTATAACTACGAATACAATCTGGTATTTGGCGGAGAAAGTTATCCAATGGGCGAAAACGTGTATTCAATTCCAAATTCATGGATTGTAGACGCTGTTAATTTAAGTGTTGAATCTGAATTTAAATGGATTGTTACTGCTCCATCGCTGGACAAAGGGTGGACTTATTGCGGAAAAGTAGATTCAGATGCAACGCGTTATGGAAAAAGTGTTCGTCGTAAAACGCTGTCCACTAATTCAAACGGCAAAAAAATACTAAAAGACACTAATAATTCGACATTAGATTTTTCCCCTGAGGTTAAACCTTCTTTAATGAATTAATGAATTTAATCATGAGCTTTCGTTCCCTATTTCTATTTATTATTTTGAGTTGCAGTTTGCTGCAGGCACAGGACAGTACTTCTGTACTCCTTCGCATTCAAGAAGACTTGTCTCCCGAGAATACTTTTGCCCGAAGATTTTATACCAATCCTGCAAATCAGCATTATGCCCGCCGTTATTCTTTATCAGAATTGAGCGCGGGTTATAGTTCGGCAGCACAGCAAACCAATATTCAACAGTTGGGAAATGGAATTCGTCAATTTCTTATTAAAGCACAATCGTATTATAAGATTAATTCTGAAAATACTGTTTTTGGAAACGCTCATTACAAGAATGGTAAACGCAAAAATGTGCGTTGGAACGAAAGCTCAGATTATCAAATAATCTATCCTTATGTAACGGCAGATTCTATAGGAGGTGATCTTTCGTATGAAGAGTACTCCTTTAGTGGCGGTTATGCTAAAGCATTTAATAAAATAACCCTGGGTATTAGTGCTGATTACAGGGCATTAATGGAATATCGGGATATTGATCCAAGACCTAAAAATACGGTTTCAGATCTTAATGTTTCTACCGGTATTTCCTTAAACATTAGCGATCATTATGTATTAGGTTCTGCTTTAAATCTGCAAAAATATACACAATCTAATAATCTAAAATTCTTTAGCGAATTAGGGGCTCCCGCAGTTTATCATATGGTAGGACTTGGCGTGTACAATAAATTACTGACCGGAAATAAACTGAGTTCGTATTATGACGGAAGAGGCTATGGCGCCAATATGCAGTTTTTTCCAAAAGACCGAAATGGATTTGGTTTACTACTGGGATACCATCAATTTGGTTATGAAAAAATCATGACCGAATTCCAAAACCTTGTCGCGTCTACAATTTTAGAGAATCAGTATGATGGAGAGGTTTCTTATTTCAAAAAATCAAAAGAAAAGTTTTGGGGTGCAAAAATTGGACTTTTTTACACAGACCGAACTGGAAAAGAAAATATATTTGACAATCAAAGTACCACATCTTACATCAAAATAGCCGAGCATACCAAATACACCAATCAGGTTACATCTATTGTGTTTTCAGGATTGTACTACGTTCCAAATCCTGAATTATCATGGTCGATTGCGCCAAGCTTTACCTTAAAAAATACTGCGGAAAAATATCTCGATCCTCTTCGAACTATTGACCTACAGCAAGGTATCGGCCGATTGGATTTTGCCATTTCTAAACTTTTATCTCCATCCTTACTTAATGTTTCGGCTTCACTCGAACACAACTGGATTTTAAGTTCAGAAATGGAATTAAGCGATCGCAAAGCCAATTTAATTTTTAATATGCTCGATTATAACTTTACTTTTTTGTCCTCTTCCTACACTAAAATAAATCTCGCTGCAAGATGGGATTACAAGTACCAACCTGATCTTAACTTTTTCGTTAAGACAAGTCTGGATTACTACCGTTTTCCTCAAAAACAAAACAACACTTTTTTTCAAATGTCAATAGGTTTGACATTTTAATTTTAATTATAACATCACTATCCGCTTATAATGAAGTCCCTTTTATTAAAAACCTCTTTTTCTATTCTTTTCATAGGCCTAATTTATGTATTGTTAAGTTTCAGCGCTGCCTTTAGTGAGAAACTTGCAAGTACAAATTGGCGTGAAATCTATAGTAAACCAACCAGTCAATGGCCAAAACCTACTATTGATGACGGTGTGCAATGGCAGGAATTCGAATCTCTTGCGATCGATACGAGTTACTACGATACCATGGAAAATCCTAAAGTAATTTTAGGACAGCTGCTTTTTTTCGATCCCAAACTTTCGGGGTCTAATCAGGTATCCTGTAGCAGTTGCCACGATCCGGAACTGGCTTGGGGAGATGCGCGTGAAGTATCTTTAGGGAATGATCATTTGCAAGGAAAAAGAAATACACCTTCGTTATACAACATCGGAGCCCGAAAATCATTCTTTTGGGACGGACGGGCTGCCACTTTAGAAGAGCAAGCTCAAGGGCCCATTACGGCGCATCATGAAATGAATATGGAACCTAAAAATCTGGCTAAAAAATTGAGAAAAATTAAAGGTTATCCTGTTTTATTCCAAAATGCTTATGGAAATTCCGAGATTACTTATGAAAAAATCCTGCAGTCACTGGCCGTATTCCAAAAAACAATTTTAAGCAAACGAAGCCGTTTTGACGCCTTTATGGATGGCGATTACACGCAATTATCAGATCAGGAAATCTATGGTCTGCACCTTTTCCGAACCAAAGCAAGATGTATGAATTGTCACTCCGGAAAATACATGACCGATGAGTCATTCCATAATATTGGGCTTACTTATTACAAAAGAGAATATGAAGATTTAGGACTTTATACGGTTACTAAAAAAGCGGAAGACGTTGGGAAATTCCGAACTCCTTCTCTTCGTGATGTAATGCATACAGGCCCCTGGATGCACAATGGCTTATTTGATAATATCACCGGAATTGTGAATATGTATAACAGCGGCATGCACATGATTGATCCTGATGCAACCGAAAAAATAGCAGATCCGCTATTTCCTAAGACAGATGTTTTAATGAAGCCGTTAAATCTTACTGATGACGAGATTGTGGCTTTGGTTTCCTTTATTAAAACGTTATCCGGAAGACAGTATAAGATGGAAAGACCACAAATACCAAGATAACTTTGGTCTTTAAATGAATAATACTTCAGAGAAAATTTTCTCTGAAGTATTATCTGTTATAATTGATTACGGACTGGTTTAAGCCGTTTGCTTTCTCCTTTTTAAATTAAGGTTTACTTTGCGTCAAACCATAGTTTTGTAGTCAGCAAATCTTTTCCCTGAGCAGATACAGCTGTCTGATAACTGGCTCCATTCAGTGATTGTTCTGTTCCCGGATAAAAGAAACGTGAAGGAATCTGTCCGTTCAAAACGGTAGCCGGACCTGCTTTCAATACCGGATAGTCCAATCTTCTCCATTCTGCAAAAGCATCAAGACCCTGCCCGAAAAATGCGATCCATTTTTGTGTACCAATCGATTTAGCATAATTCGCTGCATCATACTTTACCGCTGCCTGATTAAGATAATTTGAAATTGTAGTGGCATCAGTAATTCCAAACTGATTGAACGATGCTGTAATGGCATTTTTATACAACTGCTCTGCATCTCCGGCAATATAACCGCGAGCCACCGCTTCTGAAAGATTAAACAATACTTCAGAATAAGAAACGATTACCGCTGGTGATGACGAAGTTAAAAAATAAGCTCCCGGCTTTGATGTTTTAGCAAACCCCTGGCTGTTAGCATCACTGTTTGATAATCCGTTAGCACCTCCTACATATTTTCCAACGCTTGCATCTGTTGGCAACTGGGCATAAACTGGCAAACGCGGATCGGAGAATTCATTTAACTTATCCACCAATGTTTTCGAAATACGAAAGTCATCACGGGTTTCAAACCAGGCCGAAGCAGGATTTTGCTGAGGTGAACTCGTGAAAGTAAACTTAAAAGTTTCGTTGTTGTTACTAATTACTCCCGCAGCATCAGTAGTTGCATCGATCGCCGCTTGTTTGGCTAAGGCAGGTTCTCTATCAGAAATTCTCAATGCGATTCGCAAGCGAAGTGAGTTTACCAATTTTTTCCATTTCGAGATATCGCCTTTATAAGCCAAATCTCCCGTTACACTTCCACTAGTTGGATTTAGTAAAGACTGCGCTTGTTTTAAATCTTCCAATAAACCGGTGTACACTTCTTTTTGTGTGTTGTATGCCGGAGTTACTTTTAGGCCTGCTTCTTTATACGGAATGCTCCCGTAAGCGTCTGTAAGCAATAAAAATGCCCATGAACGTAAGGTTAACGCAATTCCTTTGTAATTTGGATTTGCCTGCTGATCCGGAAATTTCAGAATGGTGTTTAAATCTGTAATCAAAGTGGCGTATCCCGTATTCCACAATGTAGTGAAAGAAGTGTTCGATACGTCATATCTGTCCGGTTCTGTATACTGAACTTTAGCCCAATGCTGCACAAATAGTAACGATGCATTAAAATTATTGTCGGCTCCCCAGTACAAATCGGCTCCCTGCTTTAACGTGCCTGTCAATAGATAAGGCGCTAAAGGTGTTTCGGTTGCATTTGGATTTTTATTAATATCATCCAGAGTGTCACTACAAGAGGTAAGTGCTACCGCAAATAGTGTTATATAAGCTATTTTTTTTAGCATGATTTCGCGTTTTTAGAATTTAAGATTAACATTCAGACTGAAGTTTCTCGTAGTTGGTAAGGACAAGCTCTCCAATCCCTGAGCATTTCCGGTGTTAAAAGCGGTTTCAGGATCAATGTTTGGTGCATCTTTGTAAATAAATAAAAGGTTTCGGCCTACCGCAGTGATACTTGCTCCTTCTAGTCCCAGTCTTCTGGCAAATTTCTTATTGAAATTGTATCCCAGTTTTATTTCTCTCAGTTTTACGAAAGTCGAACTGTAAATATAGGCTTCACTAATATTGTAAGATGCTTTATGAAACTCCTGCGCACTAATCACCTGAGTATTTGGGGTTCCATCGGCGTAAACTCCGTTAAATAGAACTCCGTCATCATACACCGTTACCCCATTTGGTGCTCCACCACTGGTTACTAATGTTTTTGGATTGGCTGTACTGTTGCCAGGGTAGTAGTAATTTAAACCTCCGTTTGCTGCATCGCGACCAGCAAGTGTCTCAGCCAGTACTCCGGTATAAGTACCTGTTCTGTTGGTTCCCGAAAAAATATCTCCGCCCACACTGGCATCGATAAGAAATGAAAATTCAAGATTTTTATAGCTCAAAGTGTTGGTTACACCTGCTAAAAAGTCCGGAGTATAATGTCCCAATACTCTTTTTTGAGGATCGGCTTTCGGTAATCCGTTAGCTCCAACTACTATATTTCCGTTTGCATCACGTTGATACGCTGTACCATAAAGTGCTCCATAAGCCTGTCCTACCGACGCCAGTACATCAACACCTCCTGATGTACCAATAGTATAGTTTTGGATTTGTTTGTCATAATCCAAAATCTTTACTTCACTGATGTTTTTTGAATAGTTAACTCCTACATTCCATTTAAAATTTTCGGTTTGAATCGGAGTTCCGTCTAACTGAACTTCAATACCACGATTGTTTATTTTACCCGCGTTGATTAATTGCGAATTATAACCACTTGAAGCCGTAGTTTTTATTTCTAAAATTTGGTCAAAACTGTTCGTATTGTAGTAAGCTACATCTAAGTGCAGTCTGTTTTTCCAGAACGAAGATTCTATACCCAATTCCGTAGAACGAGTGGTTTCCGGTTTCAGGTTCTCATTCAGTTTTTTCTTCGCTGAGGTTTGAATAGGGTTTCCGTCAAATGCAGTTTGAAAATCGTAAACCGTAGACAATTGATACGGATCTGCATCGTTTCCTACTTCAGACCAGCCTCCGCGAAGTTTTAAGAAATCAAGTGTGTTACTTTTCAGATTGAAAGCATCAGAAACTACAAAACTACCATTGAAGGAAGGGTAAAAATAAGAACGGTTGCTGCTTGGTAATGTAGACGACCAGTCATTACGGGCAGTTACGTTTAAATAAGCATAGTTTTTATATCCAAACTGTGCTGAAGCATAGGTGCTGTACACTCTTAATCTTGATAGTGAATTCGACGAAGTCAACGGATCTCTTGAATTCGTTAAGGTATACAAATCCGGTACGGCCAAACGTGGTGCTTTTTGATAATTATTGGCATCACTGTGGTTACGAATATTGAATCCAGCAAGAGCATCCACACTAAAGTCTTCGTTTAGTTTTTTGGTATACGTAAAAATCCCTTCTGTATTTCTTTCGTTTACCGTGTAAGCATCTTCTGCATAGGATCCAAATGGGGTTCCGTTTGTACCATACTTAATGGTGTATTTTCTACGATCGTTGTAATAATCAACTCCGGTACGGAATTTAAAATTAAGTCCGTCGATAATTTTAGCATCCAAATGAATATCTCCTATTATACGGTTACGTTGTTGGCTAGTGGTGTTATAATAGGCATTCCAATAGGGATTGCTGTAATAGCTGTTGTTCCAGTTTACCTCTCTGTTGTTCTGAAGCTGATCGATATCTACCTGGCGTCCGAACCAAAGGAACTGCAGCATCACACCAGCGGCACGGTTACCTTGCGGACCACCCGGAAGTGCGGGTGCATCAGTCACAATATAGTTAGCCGTTACCCCTACTTTTATGTTTTTAGAAATTTGGTAATTTGTATTAACCGTAAAGTTTGTTTTATTTGTTTCACTGTTAGGTACTGTACCCAATTGTTTTTGATTGTTTATTCCTAAACGAAAATCTGATTTTTCATCCGATTTAGCGATGGATACGCTATTATCGTAGGTAATACCAGTGTTGAAAAAGTCTTTTACATTATTCGGATGTGCTACAAAAGGTACCGCAACACCATTAGAATAGAACTGTGGAATAAGACGACCGTCTAATTTAGGCCCCCAGCTTTCATCAACTCCATCATTGATTCCGCCACCTTTACCGTCTACATAACTGAACTTTCCGTTTGATCCTTGTCCGTATGAATTTTGAAATTTAGGTAAAGTAGCCACCTGAGAAATTGTGATTCCGGAATTAACGCTTATCCCCAACCCTTTTTGACTTTTTCCAGATTTTGTTGTGATAAGCACAACTCCATGTGCAGCACGTGATCCGTAAAGAGCGGCAGCATTAGGACCTTTTAATACACTTAGGGATTCAATATCCTGTGGATTTAAATCGGCAATAGCATTTTTAAAATCACGAGTGGTACCTCCGGTACTTCCTAGTTGTGAGTTGTCTACAGGAACTCCATCGACCACAAAAAGCGGCTGATTATTTCCGGAAATAGACGTTTCACCACGAATGATGATACGCGAAGATCCCATATCACCCTGCGAATTGGTAATACGAACACCGGCAAGTTTACCACTAAGGCTGTTTAGAAAATTGGTTTCTTTTGTGTCTGACAATTCCTTGCCCTTAACTGCCTGCGTGGTATATCCCAGAGATTTTTTTTCTTTTGTAATACCAAGTGCCGTAACCACTACTTCTGACAATGCATTCTGTTCCTGAGTAAGAGTAACCACAACTGAATTTTCATTGGCTGTAACTTCCGCTTTTTTATAGCCCAAATAACTTACAATTAGCGTATAAGGAAGTTTTTGCCCGGTTTGAAAGTAAAATTTACCGTCCATATCCGTTACAACCCCGTGAGTAGTTCCTTTAATGTTTATCGAAGCTCCAATAACGGGCTCCTTTGTAACAGCATCGATTACAGTTCCTTCGAGTTTCGACTGGATTAAGGGTTTAACTTCCTGTGCTTTAATACCTGCGGAAATTAACAAAATACATAATCCTATATATCTGTTTAATTTTTTTTTCATTACTTTGTTTTAGTTTAATACATAAGGTGCCCCGAAGTCGGATTTACTCTGCTCGTGCTTTCCTTATAGAGATGTACAATTTCTTTAAGCTTCACCATTTCTGTTCCCGCAGAAATGGTTCTTTTTTTAACAGCTATGCATTCGTTTCTTCATTTTTTATTATTTTGGATTACTATTTTTTTAATGTGTCTGTATAAAAGATTTCAATCTCAAAAAAGGACTTCGTCTCACTGAAATTATAGCGTTAGATTAAAAATCACATTATTGTCTGACTACTTTTAAAGGAAACTTATCTCCTATTAATTCTTATTAGTTAAAAACAGTAGTTACTATTCTTCTCTTTAATCTTCACTAATCTGATAATTTTATACTCTACTAATTTGATAGAACAAAAATAAGTTAAAATAACGAAAGCCAAAATTTTAACTCTTTTTTTTATATAAAAAATGTTAAATAAATCAACCTTCCAACGATAAACAACTTAAAATAAAATAGTTAACAAACAACTGTTTTTCCACTTCTGTGTAGGATTTTTTCTAAAGTGATTCTGTAAAGTGCATTATATTTTATACTTTCTTAAAAAATTACTTCTAACACTTTTATTTAATGTGCTTCAAAATAAGGAACAGTGAAGTAAAAGATGTAGTATATAAACGTTACATTTAATAAACCGGACAGGTTTCAAAAACCTGTCCGGTTTGATATAAAGAAATAAAAAAATGAGACCACCTTTTTGCTTAGGCGTCTCATTAGAAGTTATTAGCTGTTATTAGTCAATTTATAACTTTATTCAATTGGGTATAATCATCAAGAATTAATTATACCCAACAGATAAAGATTTTTTTTCTTGGCACGAGTAACAGAGCATCCATTGATGTCCGAACTTATCCGTAAGATTCCCGAACAAAGCTCCATAAAAAGTCCTTTCTAACGGTTGGGTAGCCTGACCGTCTTTAGATAAGTCAGCATAAACTTTTCGTGTTTCTTCTTCACTGTCAAACGTGAGCATCATCGAGAAGGCATTTCCTTTTGTCAGGTTTTCGGGAGCCATATCCGATCCCATAATGGTAAGAGTGTCGCTTTTAAGAGTGGCGTGCAAAATACATCTTCTCATTTTCTCCGGCAGCTCTTCCCTTATTGGTGAATCGGCTATGGTTTGCAGTTCGAGTTCGCCACCAAGACATGCTTTGTAGAACAACATCGCATCTCTGCAATTACCGTTAAATGTTAAATAAGAATTAAGCTGTGCCATTTTAATAGGGTTATTGTTGTGGGATTTTCGCCAGATCCATATACAGCACTTCCCAAAGGTGTCCGTCTAAATCTTCGAAACTGCGCTGCTGCATAAAACCATAGTCTTTCGGCTCTGCAGTTTCTTTACCTCCTGCTTTTAAGGCATTATTGATCATTTCATTCACTTCGTCTACACTTTCTACTGACAAGGAATTAATTACCGAAGCTTTCTCGAAAGCATTACCGATTTCTTTATTGATAAACTCACTGAATTTATTATGAGTCAACAACATCACATAAATTTCTTCGGTTAGAACCATACAGGCTGCTGTAGCATCTGTAAATTGAGGATTATTTGTAAATCCGATTGCTGTGTAAAAAGACATTGCTTTTTGTAAATCTGCTACCGGCAGATTGATGAAAATTTTTGTTGCCATTTTGTGTGATTTTTTAATTGTTAATTGATAGTACAAAGATGGAGCAGAAATCACAGAATCCACCTACACAAAAACGACAACAAAAAGGGCATTTACGACAAACTATCTTTATCTTTGAAATTGCATTGAAATCAATTGTTGTATTGCAATGATTCCGGTAAAGTGTTGCATTCAACAGTCAACCAAGTAAAATCAAGGGCTCAGCAACAGTCAGTCAATTATAAATCTTTAACGTAGTTTGATCTAACCTATAAAAAACCATGATAAAAAAAGTAAGCATTCTTGTTCCTGAAAGTTCGGTTCTGCAGGCAATTGCAGATCCGCAATACTTATTTTCGGCTGTAAATCAATTTATGACCGCCTCCGGCAAAAAATTATTGTTTGATGTACAATTAGTAGGTTTAGAGAAAGAAGTAAAGCTTAATAACGGATTGTATTCCGTTAATACGTCTCAGCTCACAAAAGATATTACCGCCACTGATTTGATTGTGATTCCTGCCTTATTTGGAGACATGAAAGCTGCGATTGCTCAAAATCAAGGACTATTACCCTGGATCAGCGAACAATATCATAAAGGTGCCGAGATTGCATCATTATGTGTTGGAGCATTTTTGTTAGCTTCCACTGGTCTGTTAAACGGCAAAAAATGCTCTACCCATTGGGGATTTCAAAATGAGTTTAGAGAAATGTTTCCCGAAGTAGAAGTCATAGACGGAAGTATAATTACCGAAGAACATCGTCTTTATTCCAGCGGAGGTGCCCATTCGTACTGGAACTTATTGCTTCACTTGGTCGAAAAATATACCGACAGAGAGACGGCTATACTTGCCTCCAAATATTTTGCCATCGATATCGACAGAGACAGTCAGGCTTCTTTTGCTATGTTTCAGGGACAAAAGAATCATAACGACGATGCCATTAAACAGGTTCAGAATTTTATTGAAGATAATATTCAGGAAAAAATCACCATTGATGAATTGGCCGAAATGGTATTGCTGGGAAGAAGAAGTTTTGAGAGACGATTTAAAACCGCAACCAACAATTCAGTTTTAGAATACATCAATCGGGTGAAAATTGAGTACGCCAAAAAAAGTTTCGAGACCAGCCGTAAAAATATCAATGAGGTAATGTATGATGTAGGTTATACCGATACAAAAGCATTTCGAACCATTTTTAAAAAAGTAACAGGATTAAATCCGTTGGAATATCGCAATAAGTATAATAAAATGGCGGTTAGCTGATTACTTCTACTTCTTGTCAATCCCTTAATTTAACACATAGAAAAACAGTTTTTTACTCTAAAAAAAGACGTTTCACTTGCTTTGAGGCTCCCAATAGTTACTTGCGAAAAATTGCTACAAAAAGAATTTTAAAATAGCCCCTAAAAAAGCGACGGTCGTAAATTAAAAAATCACTATTTTTAACTAACCTTCAACCCTTTTCTATGACCGATAAATCACAACTTCGCAGTTCTATTTTCAGACACCTTGACGGCCTGGCTGTTGCTCCGGTTGCAATTGCGCTACAAAATCATAAAGTTTTAGAGTATATCCTAGATCAAAAGCAAGTACAACTATCGCAGTTAGCTACTACTTTTAAAGCAAATGAAGGTTATCTGAATGTGGGTTTGAGAATTCTGGCCTCTCAGGGCTTTTTAGAATATGAAGTAGATAATCGTACACAGGAAATAACCATCATCACAAACGAAAAAACAGAAATTGCTTTTTCGCTGTTTCATCTCTATCAGGATGTTGTTGATTTACTCCAATTCTCCGGGCAGTTTCATCCACGACTGTTTGACGACGTACCCTTTGAAAAACTCAATCTTATTTTTGAAAAATATAAAAAAGGATATGGAATATCACCTTCTGATGATCCTTTAAAAAACAGTCTACAGGAACAGGTTTTAAAACACGTCGAAGGACATTTGATAGGTCCCACGATTGTACGTTTGGCCATGAAAGGAATGTTTCACAAATACTTTATGGAGACTTCTTTCCAACCCGAAGAGTTTCATAAATCTCCTGAAAACTTTAAAAAAATACTGGACTTTTTTGTACATCTTGGATGGTTTTTGGAAAAAAACGGCAATTATCAGTTTACCGAAACCGGTTTGTTCTACGCTAAAAGAGCCAGTGCTTACGGTGTTACAGTTTCTTATTTACCCACCTTTGCCAAAATCGAAGAATTGATTTTTGGTGATCCTTCAGTTTTAAGAATGATAGCGGATGGTGAAAATGAAATTCACGTAGATCGCGAAATGAATGTTTGGGGAAGCGGTGGTGCTCATGATACTTATTTTAAAGTGGTGGACGAAATTATTGTCAGCCTGTTTAATTTACCAATCGAACAGCAACCTAAAGGAATACTTGATATGGGTTGTGGTAATGGTGCTTTTTTACAGCATATTTTTGAAGTTATCGACAGGCAAACTTTACGTGGAAAAATGCTTGACGAGTACCCTTTGTTTTTGGTTGGTGCCGACTATAATCAGGCAGCTTTAAAAGTAACCAGAGCCAACCTTATTAAAGCCGATATCTGGGCGAAGGTGATCTGGGGCGATATTGGAAACCCTCAACTGCTTTCGGAGGATCTGAAAGAAAATTATAATATTGATTTGAGAGATTTGCTTAATGTAAGAACTTTTCTAGACCACAATCGAATTTGGACAGATCCCGAATACATCAACAAAGATAGAATCAGTACGTCTACCGGTGCATTTGCTTACAGAGGGAAAAGAATCAGTAACAATCTTGTCGAAGACAACCTTCTCGAACATTTACAAAAATGGTCTCCTTATGTACGTAAATTTGGCTTACTACTGATTGAACTGCATACGATCAATCCCAAACTGGCAGCCGCTAATATCGGAAAAACTCCTGCAACGGCTTATGATGCTACTCATGGCTTTTCGGACCAGTATATTGTGGAGATTGACGTTTTTAATAAAGTCGCAGCAGAAGCCGGATTATTTCCGGATCAATCGATTTTTAAACGATTCCCGGATGCCGATATCGCTACAGTAAGTATCAATTTATTGAAGGGGAATTAAAAACTAAAACTCAAAATTATTATTGTTTTTAACTTTTTGAGTATAATTCATTTTAACGCATAGGAACTTAGATTCAACATCTATAAAAAAGCATTTCGGCTCATTTAAATACACCTAATATCTGGTGGAAGAAATGTATTTTCTTTTTTTTCTTTTAGATTAAAATCTATGTTTCTATGTGATAAATCATTTTTTATCGATTAAACGCAACGCGATATTTAAATATTTTTTTAGTCGTTTAACATAATTACCCCCTCAGCCTTAGAATTCTTAGTTACATCAATAGTTGTAGTCTGGAAAATTACTGCTCTTTACCTCTATCCCTTATACATAAAAGAGTCTCTTCAATAACAAAATATCTGTCTAATTGAAGTCCTTCAGAGTATTGAACTCTTTGTACTTCTTAAAAATTAGATAAACTACTACAAAACAGGTATTTATACGTAATTTAAATCTGCTTAGTTATTGTAATTTTATTCTTATTAATCAGATTCAACACTGCACTACAGTATCGTCTACACGCCTTCTACAATTTATTTTGTTCGAACATTATATTGAAAAAGTACTACTGTAATTCTCTCTTCACGCCTCAATTTTTACGATAATCCAATCCCTTTTTTTGAATTATTTCAAACTGACCTATCCATATGAATTACAAATCCATATACCAACAATTATCTATTTATTAACCCCTTAAACCACAAACAATGAACTTAAAAGAAAAACTTAACGAAATTGGCCAAAAGCCGGACATGATTTTAATTATTACTGATGAGCAGCGCGCTACTCAACATTTTCCACCGGGATGGGAGGAAGAAAATCTTCCCACACTGACTTTTCTAAAAAAGAATGGTTTTAGTTTCGACCGTGCATTTTGCAATACCTGCATGTGCTCCCCTAGCCGTTCGACCTTATTTACAGGTTTATACCCTGCGAAACATGGCGTAAGTCAAACGCTAACCGAAGGTGGTCTATTGTCGCCTCAGGAGCCTACACTTAGCAATGCACTACCTAATATTATGAATACTCTTTGGGCCGATGGATATGATGTGCAATACCGAGGAAAATGGCACATGAGTAAAGGTGTTGCTCCTAATGGAACTAAAACAAACTACGAAGATTTAACGGCTGCCGATATTTCACTCTTTGGGGCTATGGGCTGGATTTCTCCCGATGCCGGTGAAGATGTGAACCCACTTAATTTTGGGGGTGGCTACGCCAATCACGACGCCAGATACACTGCCGAGGCTATCCAATATCTAAAAGAAGTGAGAGCACAAAGAGCTGCTGGAAATCATAAACCCTATTGTTTGATTCTTTCACTCGTAAATCCTCATGATGTATTGGCTTATCCCAATACAGCAGGTACATCAGGATATCATCCGGACAGCTGGTCAGGTAGAGAAATAGGACTTCCTGCTACTGTAAACGAAAATTTACTGGAAAATAAAAAACCTATGGCTCAGGAACAAATTCTGATTAATATGGCTTTAACTCTTGGAGCGATCAATAGTACCGAAGATAAACTGAATTATATTAATTTTTATGGCTATTTGTTAAGTCTTGCCGACAAACAGTTTGGCTACCTGATCGACGAATTGTACAGAGAAGATGAACACGGCAAAAAACTAGCCGATTCAGCCTTAGTTACAATGACATCCGATCATGGAGAAATGGGACTCGCTCATGGCGGATTACGTCAGAAAACTTTTGTTGCTTATGAAGAAGCTTTAAGAGTTCCGCTTGTCATATCTAATCCGATATTGTTTAAAGATCATCCTGTCAAACACTCTATGGCTTTAGCAACCTTAGCAGATATTTTTCCAACTTTTATTGATATGGCCAACATATCCAATCCACCAACGGGACTTGCTGGTACCAGTTTACTGCCAATAATGCAGGACAACACTCCTGTTCAGCACAGTATTTTGTTTACTTACGATGATATCAAAGCAGGTTCTAACAGTACCTGGACAATCGTAAGAGCTGCGAATCGCATTCGATGTATCAGAACCGAAAAATGGAAATTCGATTATTACTTTGATGCCGCTACGGCCTACTTCAAACAGTATGAGTTGTATGATTTAGTTAATGATCCGTTGGAAATCACAAATCTGGCCTACGATCCGGCTTATAGTGAAATCAGACACGAATTAGAAGAGCAACTGCATCAGCTGGAAGTAGAGAAACTTTGGGTGAATGCGCCAAAAGATGTTTATAGTACGACAACGTTTAACTAAAAACAGTTGCAGGACACAGTTCCAAAAAAGTATAAAACAATAACCCGTTGGGTGATTTCCCAACGGGTTAAAACAACAATCAAAAAAGAAAAATTATGTCAGAAAATATAAATCTGGAAGTCAATACGGCAAAGTATACGGATTTCAATTATCCTAATGGCGGAGAAACCAGCATACAAGGCGTAAGAGGCGTAACAGGATCTGAAAATGTATACATTTCAGGCAGTTTAATAGGCCTTAATGATATTGTTCAGGGCTTAATTTATGAAGGACCACTTAATGGAAGCGGTAATCAGGGCAAATGGAACATTGTAAATTTTCCAAGTACACCAACAGCAACGGTTATCAATACCTCTTGTTACGGTCCTAATAACGGACATCAAGGCAAAGTACAAATAGTAGGCTCCTATAAAATATCTGCCTCTTCGGGTAAAGCTCCAAGCGGAAATCTTGGTTTTTATTACGAAGGTCCGGTAGATGGTTCAGGAACCTGGATTCAAGTGTCGCCAAATGACGGTAATACCAATAATGTATTTGTTCATAGTATAATGGGCGGAATCGCTGTTGGAAATTATGATGTAGGGAACGACAAGAATGGATATGCATTTCTGTATGATGTTGTCACTAAAGAATACATTGATTTTAAAGTTCCGGATTCCTTAACGACTACTTTGTACGGTATCTGGCACAATGGCGATGATCATTATACTATGGCAGGCGGTTATTCGAGTGCTAAATTAGGGGAAATAAGCCAGGCTTTTCTGGTCGATTATAATTCCAAAACAAAGCAAACGAGTAATTTAAAATCGTTTAGTTATAAGAATGAAACGATTTTGTCTGTAGTTACACATTTTGAAGGTATCACTGCATCCAAAGACAATGGCTATCATATGCCGTCTGACTGGATTAGTGTTAACGGAAAAGATATGGGAGCTTCCTTTGTTGCCGTAAATCGAAATTCAGATGGCACATTTGGAGAAGCCAACTGGGTAGATATTGATTTTCCGAATGCTGACAGTACAAGTGCTAATACTGCTTATCAAAATAGTATTTTAGGTGTTTATACGGTCAAAGATGATTCGGGTACCGTAACAGTCTCTTCGTATGTTGCAAAAGTTCATCCTTGAAAATAGAGTAATAATCATCTAAGTTGAAAATTTTAACGCGAAACACGCGAAGAATTTTAGCTGCATACACTTAGAAAAACAAAGTTCGCAAAGCTATATCTGAACAAAGCTTTGCGAACTTTATGCTTTTCACATAAAACCTTGTGCATAAAAAAACTTAGCGTACTTTGCGTTAAATGTCAAAGTCTGCAAAGCTTTTCTTTTATAAAAAAAGAAATCGCCTCAAGTTTTACATTGAGACGACTTCCTTCAATTTTATACACTCATTAAAGTAATAAGTATTTCACTCGAAAAATATTAGTTTTTAATTATTTTTCTGGTAACTACTTTTCCATTTTCAGAGATAAACTGAACGATGTAAATTCCCGGAAGTTGTTTGGAAATATTTACACTAAATTCTTTTTGTTTATTTGTTTTTTCTTCAAAAACAACTGTATTGAAAATACTTGTTATTTTTAATGTTCCCTGCTCCTCACTATTGACCGCTATTTTAAATACTCCGTTTGTTGGATTTGGATAGATGGCAACAATACGAGATTCAGGAGCTTCAACAAGTGACGTGGCGCCAGCTTTAGCATTCGGTTTAGCTTTTACCAGTGCAAAACGCTCTCCTCCTTCAAGTTCTCCGCTTTTAGCATCTTCCTGAACAAGGTCTAAGGTAATTTGCTCTTCTATAGGGAAATCTTTTGCCACTTTGAAATCAAATGTGATTCCGAAAGTTTCATCGATATCAATAGGCAGGTTTGCTATGGATGCTTCTCTGGAAGTAATAAGGATCTTATTTTTATCTAAAATCTGTACGCCTTTCAAACTTCCATTGGCCAATGCTCTTTCAAATAGTTTTGGATCCAGTGTAGCTTCAACTGTACCGCCCAAATCAAAGAAATTATTCTTCAACTGTTCGTTAAATCCTCTGTCTATAAATCTCACGTTGATATTTTTAGATCTGATTCCTCTGATGAATACCGCAGTTGGAGGGACAAAATCAGTCGTATTCAGGTTGTAAACACTTAAATTTTTCCAGGCAATATTGTTGTTGTTTTTGGTATTTACACCTATACCCACATTAGTTTGTTCATTAAACATCGGATCTTCTGATGATTCTATTCTTGCCGCTAAACAAAAGTGATGTACATCGTAAGTGAAATCAGCAGGATTTGGTGGATACCAAGGAATCACTACTGTAGCATTTCCACCTGCAGCAATTGCCGGGATAGCTACCTCTCCGATATAATCACCATGCAATACAGATCCTACATAAAAATTAACAAAATTGGTAGGCCATGTTAATCCTGAAGAAGCTTTTGCAAAATACAGTTTCACTTTTCCGGATGCACTGGCAACGGTTCCTTTATTAGTAACTTTAACGTAAACTCCGTTTGGAGAACTTAATTTAAACTCAGGATTTTCATGTGCAGTTCCTCCATCAATAGTTTGTCTTACCCAAATATCATCACTGATCCACATAGGTCCTGAATCCGGATTTGGTTGTAATCCCACATCAAACGGTCTGTCTTTGATGTAAAGATCCGGTACGGTAATTCCGGTTACTACTGTTGAGAAATTCTGACTTCCATTAACCAAACTTCCTTTGTGAGTTACTGTGATAGTATATGTTCCCGCTGCGCCAACAATTCTGATGCGCTCAAAAGGATCTCTGGTATTGTCTCCCAATCCGTTTGTTGTTGCGGTAAGCAATCGGTAGGGAAAATTAGTTCCCGCCCCATTAGTCACACGAATGTCTAAATCGTTTATCAATTTTGCTGTACCAATATTTGGTGTACTTCCTGAATAAGCAACACCGGCAGGATCTGTCCATGAAATAGAAGCAATTAACGGATTAACTCCGTCTGAAGTTACCGACAATGTATAAGTACCACCATTCGCCAGTGTACTTTCCTGAACAATAGACGCTGTTCCGTTTTTTGTAATGGTTTCCGCAGCAAACTTTGCGTTCAATAAACCCCATCCAAAAATAGCATCAGGACCAACAGCTCCTGCATCGTCTGCGGTATGGAGCGCCAATCCTTTTAGAGTGGCAGCACGCATAAAGTTTCCGGTCAGATTTTTATAATGTTGTTGTAGCAAAAGTAGTGTTCCGGTTACATTTGGAGCTGCCATTGAAGTTCCGCTGGCATTACCATAACTGCTATTGGTTAATGGTGTTACCGGATTTGTAAGTGTAGCTGTCGAATAAACAGAGGCTCCGTTTCCGGCAAGATCCGGTTTGATTCTCAAATCATCTGTAGGTCCTTGACTGCTGGATCCGCTAATGGTAACACTTGTTAAAGCTCCTGTTGAACTTATCACAGCGTCATTAGCATTAGCAATCACCAGATTGTTTTTAGAGGTCGAAAATCCTGTAAGTTTATCATAAGCGGTAAAACCACCTAACGGACTTGTATTTGCAGTGTTATCTCCGCCATCATTTCCGGCTGATTTCACCTGCAGGTAGTAAGGAGCATTAAACATCAGATTGTCCCAGTCTCTGGCAGTAGTTTGATAAGCACCAAACTGCCACGGAGCGATCAGAACTGTTCCAGCAGAATTTCTTGTAGCCCATCCATAAGAATGATTGGAGATCAACATTCCGTTTGCCGCTGCTGTAGTGGCTTCAGACAAATCGTTAGTCCATTCGTTCGTTCTGGCATTTCCCTGAAAGGCCATTCCTTTAGATGCCGCTACAGTACCTGCCGCAACAATAGTACCTGTAACGTGATTGGCGTGTTGGCTGTTGTTACTCCCGGCAACAATAGCAGTAACCCCATCGTTAATTGACACTCTTCCGCCAAACTCATTGTGAGTAGGAAGTGTAGCACCGCCATCCCAAACATAAGCCGTCATGTTTTGTCCGTTAAGGTTCAGTCCTAAACCACCACCAGAATTCAAGTAATTTGCCCGAGTGGATTTTGCGGCATTTACATTTTCAGTAGCAAAATAGATAGGCGTTTTGCCATCGGCACTTACATCAACTAATTCGCTTGTGGTTCCATTTTTATTACTAAATGAAGTACGCCAGCCATTAGTTTTCGCAAGATTACTGATTCTTTGTTTCTTCTGGTCCGCCTCGGTTTGGTATCTCTGACTCAGAGACTGAAGTTCAGATACGTTACTTCCGGACCTAATTTTTGCAATATCATTCTGGGTTTGTGCGTAAGTGGCTCCACAGACACACAGCAACATAATTTTGTATAAATTTTTCATATAATTTGATTTAAGGGGTGAATCATTCTTTATATCTCAAAAATCTTTACAACTAAAAAGGAGGGCTTCTGGTTTCCATAATTTGAATGGTTTAAAGGTTAAATAATTGGTAGAATATTGTAAGATTTAACATTGCAGTAAGCGTATCCATGAAAGTGCTATTTACCTACAAACTTACTATAGTTTGTAGGATTTTATTTCAAACACAACAAAACTCGCTAAACTAAGCGAAGCAGAAAAGAGTATAAATACCTGATTTAAAGATAATTAATAAGAAAGAGTTTTTATAGTACAAAATCTTCTGAACCAAAATACAATTGTAAGAATTACAGTTCTTAAGGGTTGATTTCAGATCGACTCCCTGCTCTTGCCCTTTCAGAGCACTACTCCTGCTTAACTTATATCAGAGTGCGTTGCACCATGCCGGTGCTTTTGTGCTTTCAGCCTTTATTACCTCAAAAAAAACCTCCAGAATCAATTGATTCTGGAGGTTAAAAAATTTAATCTCACTTTATTAACTAAACAGTACGATTGATTAAAACCATTAAGGATAATACTTGCTCTTCAAATAATTATTGATATTATTCCTTGCCATTTGATCCCATAGCGAATTTCCATTTTGAAGCTTGGCATTCGATGCATAATTTCTAAATCCCTGCACCGCAACTTGTTCCAAGCTGTCTTTCTCCGTCATAAAATAATCGGTACCAAACAAAATTTGATTGCCATAAGATTTATTGGCCTCATCAAAAAACACTTCATAAAGCGCATTGTTTTCTTTTAAAAGACATTCTGCTACATCATATGATATATCTGTATAAACATTTTGATGCTGAGACATCAAGTTTTGTATCTGACAAAACCAGTTCTTTCTTAACACCCCGTATGGATTGATTTGATTGCTCTCTTTATTTTTTCCTTGTGTTACTTGTATTTGCTTCACTCCACCAAAATGTGCAAAACATATTTTAAGGTCTTTAATGGTATTCAACATAGACTCATACGAATGTGGCTCAAGAAAATAAGAGCAGCTACTTCTACAGCTTTTTCGGTCGTTTCCATTAAAGAGATTTCCGAACAAACCTCCTTTCTCCTCAATAAATTTCGGTACTGTATTCGGTGCTCCATGTATATTTCCAGTATACGGGTCAATGGGATTTAGATTACGTTTAATATAATCTTTATCATAATTATAAATTCCACCCAAATAATAAGTGTGTGTCATTATTGGAACACCATTGTCGGCAGCCCATTCCATGGTCTTCCTAAGTTTTGCGTCAAAAGCATAATGTCCGGTACTTGGATACATTTTTAGTCCCTGAAACGGATATACATACGTTCCGCCCACTTCGATTTTAGTTTCGAAATAACGCTCGACCGTTTTCTGAATTTCGGCTCCACTGCTTTTCCATCTTGGATCAAGTCCGAAAAAAGGCAAAATATTCGTGGGGTATTTTCTTTTGATATCAATCACTTCCTCTATTTGTCCCTCGAAACCGCTAACAGATCTGCCAACACCTAAATATTCTAAGTTTTGACATAGCGTAATAAACTGAAATGTTTCGTTAGGGTATCGGGACATTAAATCTTCAAAAATATCAGTCTGGTATTTACTTTTACCAATTTGAAGGAAGGTAGCATATCTTTTGGCCATCCCTTTATTACTGCTTGCCAACTGTCTGATCAGCCAGGCACCAAGGTCGGTGTTCGTAAAATTATCAACTCCTTTTGCCAAAAATGGAGGCATATACAATTCCAGGAAGTTTTTTGGCGCATTATTCATGGTGAATATATGCGTATGAGCATTTTTGTAATTATTTTCCATAATCTATACTTCTTTAATTACTGTTTGTGCTGTAGAAGTTGCTTTCTTCAAAATATCAAACCAAAACGGAGCTCCTAAACTTGCCGCAAAGGCCGAGATAATGATCCCCAGTATTTTAAGCAGAATACAAGAGAAGGTGAAACAATCTTTTTCTGAACTGCTTTTCACATCGGCACATTGCGCTTTTTTCCACCCAATAGGCAAATCTAAGTTGGTTTTTAAACTATCTATTTGTTTGGATAAACCCTTAATATCTTTTTTGGTTGAATTTAGGGCTGCAGTATCAGTTGCTGTAGCTTGTCCCGGCGTACCATATTTTGCGCTGAGTACTTCTAATTGCATCTTGTTCTTCGTATAATAATCAATCATGGCGGTTCTTGCCGTTGGATTAGTATCATAATACTTGAACAAAACGATACTGTCAATATTAATGATACAGCTCACCAGAAGCCCGATAATAAACAAGCGCTTTCTGGAGAGTTTTTTATACCATACACTGGTTCGGTCACTAAACTGATCAAACCAAATGGTGACTTCTTTAATCAATTCTTCATAAAGGACCTTTTCTACCGTCCCATTTACCGAACCGGAAGCTCTAATTTTGGCTTTGTTCATGGCATTTTTCAGCATCAGAATCAAATCACTTTGTCCTAAATAAGTAATCGCAAATTCAAAATTATTCAGCAGGTCATTGCTGTACTTCTTCTCATGATTTACCTCATCGTCCTGTAACAGTATTTTGGCCGCCTGAGCATTTGCAACCGTATCCACCAGCACTTCTGCGAGAGTTTTGGAAGTAATTTCGGTTGGAGGTGCTTTTTCCGATTTCGTCAATAATCTGATATTGCTGTTGTTGTACATTAACAATCCCCAATTGATCTGATTGGAAAAATCAAATAGCTTTTCAATAATTTTACTTCTGAAAAACCGACCTCTTTCACTTTTTATTTGTACCGTTAGTTCAAGAATCATACTGCACAATAAGGCAAATAACGCCCAGCTTATGATCAGTGAAATAGCGACCTGAACAATAGTGGAGGAAAAAAAACTGATGTCCATTATCTCTGAATTTTAAGTTTTGCTTACTCTTTAAAGGATTTTTAGCATACTCCTTATTGGATGACCTTGGAAAGTAAAAATTCAGCTCTTAACTATGAAAATAGCTAAAAAACTTAGCCGCTTACATTCCATTTATTAGCCCGTAAACTCCCAACAAGTATAAGCAAAAAAGCACAATTATTAATAAGTAAATACACCTGTTTTAGTATGTCTGATGTCATAATTTAAAATCCGATATCTTTATTTTGTTCTTTAACGGAGCGTGACTATAAAAATGTGAGATGTAAGATACAAACCATAAACTAAAGATAAAAACACGTATTTTTACTTTTAGCAGACCGCTCTAAATACCTTACTTTTGAAAGTATTGATTTATAAATGATAAAACCTACCGAAATGACAGACTCACTAACTGTTCTTGAAAAGTTATGGAAACGCACTTTACAGCCGGACGGTTCAACCGTTCAGACTGATGACGAAACCTGGAATGCAGAAATTAAGGCTTTGTTCCAATTGGGTATTGGTATGGAAGACACTTTACAGTATTTGTATTTTGAAAAACCTGATTTTGATACTTTTAAAATATGGATCAGTAACAGAAAACGAAATATCAATTATGAATCTGAAGGTATTACCACTGATGTTCTCTCACAGGAAGATCTCGAATTCTGGAATGAAAACGGTTATGTGGTTCTAAAAAATGCTATTTCGGAGAAAGATTGTGAAGATACACAACGTGCCATTTGGGATTTTCTGCAAATGGATCCTTTTAAAGAAGAAACCTGGTACGAAAGACACGAAGATCAAAAAGGCCTAATGCTTAATTTTTCAGATCATGAGACTTTAAACCGAAACCGTTTTTCAACGAAAATTAGAAAAGCTTACGAACAGCTTTACAACACTGACCAGATTTATAAAACTATCGATAAAGTAAGTTTCAACCCTCCGGAAACCAGAGATTTTACCTTCTTGGGAAGTCCGCTTCACTGGGACATGAGTTTAAGACAGCCCATTCAGTTTGAAATACAGGGACTACTCTACCTCACCGACTGCGGACCAGAAGATGGTGCTTTTCATTGTGTTCCCGGATTTCATAACAAAATAGACGATTGGTTAAACAACCTTGATCCGAATGTCAATCCCAGAGAAGAAGCTATCAAAACATTGAAGTCGGAGCCCGTGCTCGGAAAAGCAGGTGATTTTATCATCTGGAACAGTGCATTGCCTCATTGTGCCACACCTAATAAAGGTCAGAACCCACGCATGGTGCAGTATCTTACCTATTTACCAAACGATCACAATATTGCAGGAGAATGGATATAGACGTTTTCTCCTAATGGCAACCTCGCTAATCTCATTTCATTTCGAAATGAGATTTTTTTTTAACTCTATTGTCAACAGAACAGCTCAGCTGTCACACCATTCAAAATCCAAAACAGATAGTATTTAAAATTTTCAAAAGCTATTTTCTATTGTTTTAAGACGATTTTGTACTAACGGGCACTTAAATCACCCGAAGAAGTCACCGTATTTTATGCTTTTTCACCTCTTTTATTTTGTTAAATTTTTCTTAAATACAGAACTTAACTTACTTATTCGTTAAATATCTAAAAGACTAATAAACAATTAGCTAAAACCTTTTAGCTGAAGTTTAAATTCACATTGATAATCTTTTACCTACTTAATTTCTATCCATTCTGTAAAAAAAATACTATTACTATATTATTAATTATTATTTTTACACAGTCTAAATAAGAATAGTGATATAATAATCCTCTTATTCCTTTAGACAATGGATAACACAAAGAATGAAAAACAAAAATACCAACGCCTCTGTCCAAAAAACAATACTAACTTGTTTGCTTGTTTTGTATATAAGTTTTGTTCAGGCTCAAAACAGTTCCGATTTTAGCGGTTTTGTCTATCATGCCGGAAATCCGCTTCCAAAGGTTCTCGTAACACTGGAGTCTTCAGGCAAGTCAGTAGTATCAGATCGTACAGGGTACTTTTCATTTAGCGGTGTATCCAATGGAACCTACAACATCAGAATCACCACTATGGGATTTAAAGATTACATCCGACAGATTGTTTTGAATGGCTCCGCTATGAAGCCACTGCACATTACTATGGAGCCGGGTATTGATCTGAATGAAGTAAGCGTAAAAGGCCGTTCCAAAAAGAATAATCCTGAAAGTCTTGTCAATGCTCAGTATAGTGCGATGCCCGTAACCATAATTGATCGTAAAACCATAGAACTAATGGGCAGCCGAAGACTTGATGAGGTTTTAAAAGAGCAAACCGGAATCGCAATTGTCAACAATATTAGTGGTGGAGCACGATCTGTAGGCGTTCAAATGCAGGGCTTTGGCAGCGAATACATCATGGTCCTTATTGACGGTCAGCCTATGGTTGGACGCAACAATGGTAATTTCGATCTTTCGAGAATCAGTGTGTCTAACATAGAACGTATTGAGATCATAAAAGGAGCATCTTCCAGTCTTTACGGCAGTGAAGCGTTGGGCGGTACCATTAATATTATTACCCGACACGGCGTAGTTGATCCGCAGCTACAGACTTCTGTAAGTTATGGTTCATTGAACATTCTTGATGCCACTGTAGAAGGTGAAACTCCATTCGCACAAAATAAAGGAACCGCCAATATAGCGGCAAATTATTATCGAACCGACGGTTTTAATACCAATTCAAAATACATTAAAGGCACCACTTCTCCACCCTACGACAATTATAGCTTACAGGGAAGATCACGCTATCAAACCGGTGCTGAAAGTTATTTAAATTTAAGCGGTCGTTACGGTCTGCGACGTTCTTTTATGCAAAAGGATTTTGGTCTTGGACACATTTCCGGAGATCATCAGGACGAGCAGGATCTTAACCTTTCACTTTCGCTCGATCACCGTTTCAATAGTAACTTAAGAAGCATTACGCGATACTACCTCACTCATTATACTGCCGATATGAGTGTGGCCTGGCAGCAAAGCAATAATGCTGTTAGTCAGGATGTTTTTAAACAGACGCTTCACCGCGTAGAACAACAATTCTCCTACAGCAATAATAATTCATACCAGCTTGTTGGCGGGATTGGCGGAAGTCTGGAGAATATGAACGATAAATCGCTGAATGGGGTCAATTCTCTACAGACTTTTTTCTCTTATGTTCAGGGCGAATGGTCTCCTGTTCAGAAAGTAAAAGCTGTAGGCGGACTCCGTTACGATCACACTACTAATTTTGGCGGAAGACTCAATCCCAGTTTTGGATTACAATACTTCATTACCCCTAAACTGACTTTTAAAACAGGTATCGGAACAGGATTTAAAGCTCCTGATTTTAAAACCAATTATCTGGTGTTCTTTAATCCTAACGGAAATTATCTGGTTATTGGTAATGCGGTTCTCGCTCCTACACTACAGCAGTTAAAAGAGGACGGTCAGATTAGCGAAATCAGGCAATATGTGCTCAATCAAACTGCAGGAAATCTTCAGGCCGAAAAAAGTACTTCGTACAATGCAGGGTTAGTTTTGGAACCTTCCAAAAAGTTTAAAATAGAAGGAAATCTTTTTTATCATAAAATAACCAATCAAATTAATAGCATTCAGGTCGCTACAGGAACCAATAATCAAATTATTTATACGTATCAAAACCTGCCGAAAGCTGTTAACAAAGGATTTGAAATTGCTTTAAAACTCAGTCCGATAAAAAATCTGGAAATAAGCGCCGGTTATCAATATTTAATTGCTAAAGATCTTAGTATCAAAGACAGTATCAGTGCAGGTAAATGGCCTTATAGCCAAAACATACATGATCCTGCAACCGGAAATTCGTATAAACCCCGTCCGTCTGATTACTGGGGTATCGAAAATCGTTCCCGCCACATGGCCAATACCTCTATTTTCTATCGCTACAATCCGTGGAAACTTAATGCAAATATCAGGGTTAATTTTAGAGGTAAGTATCCTTTCGGAGATCGAAACGGCAATCAATTCATTGACCAATACGACATTTTTGTGAAGGATTATTGGCTTACTAATGCCAGTATAGAAAAACAACTGTTAAAAGACCATCTCAGTATTCGATTTACAGCTGATAATATTTTCAACTACACCGATCCGCTAATGCCCGGACAGCCCGGAAGAATAGTACTTGCCGGCATAAGCTATCGTTTTTTTAAAGATCAATAAAACTATAATTTACATTAAATATTTCATCATGATAACAAATCATATATTCAAAAAATGGCCTTTAGTACTACTTATTGTAGGTATGAATTTTATTTCCTGCAGCAGTACTGACGAAAATCCTACAGCCACTCTGACGGATGGCAAAAGCACCATAGTTTCAGATCTTGCCGGAGATACCGGAGCTGCTATGAGCAGTGACACAAAGGGCAAGGAAAAAAGAGGGTTTCATACTTTTCTTTTTCGCTTTAGCGATCAGAAACAAATCTGGCTGCATACAAAAGCAGATTCTTTACAATTCATGAAAACAAACGACTGGGACATTGCTTTTACAGGGCCTTACAATAGTGAAGTTTTTATAAACAATACAAAATACCAATACAATCCCGGTTACGGTGGTCCGGCAAAAAATACAGCGGTAGTGTTATTGAAAGAGGCTTATAAAAATGTCAATCAGGCGCCTTCAGATACTGATTTTAACAACAGTGAAGTCACTAAAATTGGATGGTCTTCCTCTGAAAGCTCTACAGGTTGGTTTTATTACAGCCTGAGCAGTCATATCATGCAGGCTATTCCGGATCGTACTTACGTGCTGCGTCTGCCTAATGGAAAATATGCAAAGCTACAACTCATAAATGCTTACAAAGGCAATCCCCCTGCTGTAACTGATTTAAACTGGCCTGCTCCCTATTTTACTTTCAAATACTTTGTACAGCAGGACGGGAGTAAAAATTTAAATACCAATTAATTTAATAACATGACAAAAATCAAAACCCTAACCCAAAAAATGCCCGGAATCCTACTGGCCGTTTTTCTTCTAACCGTTTTGTTTACAGCCTGCTCAGCAGACGAAAATAAGGCAACCGATCCGAAAACCGAAATTCCTTCAACAGGTTTATTTTATAAAGTAATACAGGTAAAAAACTATCAAGGGAGTACTTCTGATGCAAATCCTACTGCTCCTTCAGCAACACTTTATTACAGTCTTGAAGAAAACAAAGCTGTAGAGGGATCTTATAAAAAAACCCGAAAATGGGATCTGGCTTTTGGCGGACTTTACGCGAGCTTTTTATCCGGAAACAATGGCAGCAACTCACAAAACAACGGCTCTCTTGCGGGAGGTATAGGTGGAATCACGATTGTAGCCAAACCTTTTAATGAAGTTATCGATATTCCTGCAGACAGTCAGTTTAAAACCGGAATTGACCTTATTGGTACTGATGACGCGGGCTCATTTGGAAACGGAACAGGATGGTACTTGTATGATTTTGGAGGTGAAGTGGTATCGGATGGAAAGAATCCGCAGAAAGCACACGTGGCCTATGCACTTGGGGAATCGCTTAAAATTGCAAACGGTACTGTAATTCCGGCCAGAACGATTATCCTGAAAACCGCTAACGGTAATTACGCAAAAATCAAAATGATATCTGTTTATAAAGATGTATACAGCGCTAAGGATTGGTTTAAAGACACCCCGCACATGTATTACACTTTTGAATATGTAATGGTACCGGCGGGAAGTACCAAATTTGAAATCCGATAACCAATTTAATTCACATGAATACTAAAATTACCCCATTAAAAACAAACTTATTCACTTCAGCTTTTACCCTACTTACTCTGTTAACGGGATGCAGCAGTGAGGAAGAAAGATGGACAGATGTAAAAGAAGCACCGATTACAGAAATAGTTACCGGTCTGGATGCTAAAAGAATTGTATCTTTTCGTGTAACCAATCCGGGCACCACTCAGGCCATTCATAGTGCTGTAAATAATCTCAAGAAGACCATTACAGTTTACCTGCCTTCCTATTATGAGTATCAATATCTTGAAGCTGCCATAACATTACCGGCAAATACCACTATTTCTCCTGCCGCAAAAGAACTTATACCTGTTTTTAGCAAAACTCCGGTAACCTATACCACAAAAGCGGCAGATGGAACAACAGCGGTTTACACGGTGAATGTTGTCATACAACAGCCTAAATTAGTCGTAAATGAAGTGTCAAGTCCAACAGAAACTTTCTCGATTAGTACTGATAGTCCGCTTACGGTAAAAGGGCAAAACTTCCTGCCGTCTTATGAGGTGACAAAAGTGTTTGTGGTAGACGCGCAAGGCAACAAAAAATGGCAAATGAAACAATACAATGAAGGTTTGGATATTGGAAATTTTTATGTCATGTATGTTTTTGCAGATGCTGCCAATACAACTATACCACTTAAACCTGATACTGATTACTGGTTAATGATGGAAAGTTACAATCTGTCAGCTACCATGAAATATCCGTTCAGGATCACCAATTAAATTTAAGAAAATAAAAAATGCCTGTTTACACTGCGAGGGTAATGAAAGAAGCCAATTAATCTATCAAATATAAATCATTATGAAAAAAATAATTCTATCAATTTTAGCAGTGGCTGCTATTTCATTTACATCTTGTAGTACTGACGAACAAAATGCCGAAACACAAGCGGTAGCAAAAGAACAATCGCAAGGATCAAATTTAACTAAGAAATCTGCTTTAGCTCTTTGTACAGTTACTTCTACCTCTGTTACGGTAAACAGAACTGCTGCACCATCTTCTACCTATACGAACTGGACTCCTGTTGCGGCTGCAATTGGAGGTGTTAACGTTCAATGGGAAGGTATTTACGGAGGTTCAATCCGTCCGGTAGGTAATGCCGGTAAATGGTATGTGGGTACTGTTAACTTAAATCAGACTTGTGATGACTGGGATAGCTGGAACTCTGCTATTGTAGTTAAAAACGCATCTGGTAACGTAGGTACTTCACCGGCAGATCCGTACAATGTTTTAGGATACAACGGAACTATATCCGGAGCAAATTATGGCTTAGGATACTACTCTTACAACATCCTTACACATGTTATGACTCCTGCAAAAGCTATTGTAATCTGGAGAACTAATTCTGGTACAAATTCACAATCAGTTACGAGTCCTGCATCAGCATTAGAAGCTTACCTGGTTAAGGTAACCAGCATTACTCCAGGATCTTCAAACAGTACTGTAAACTATAACTGGACTCAGGTAAAATAATTAACAACAGCGTAAAAAAGAACATGGGAGCACGAAATAGATAAAAGTAACTGCAGCAAATGCTGACCGGCGATCGACTGCAAAATACCCTATTCCCTAAATCATTCCCCCATGACCACAAACGGCTCTGTAAAATTACCGTAAGCATTGTAAAACAGGCATTTTAAAAAATAATAGCCCGCTTATTCAATAAGTAGCAAAACTAATAAATAAAATCAAGTAAAAATTACATAGACAACACAATCATGACTAAAAGAATACATAATCCTGTCTTTTTATACCAAATGACCCTGCTTTTTATGGCATTGGCATGTGTTTCGTGCGAAACGGAGTATATCGACAAGGTAAATACTATTCCGGCCGATGTTATAAAAGTTCCGGGTTACACCCATATTGAATCTTTTACCATCAAGGATACTGAAAATAATGCGATTAGTGCAGCTCTGACTGAGGAAAATATAGTAATTACCTGGAGCAATCATATAACACTTCCTGAAACGGTTAAACCGGAAATCATTCTGGGTACCGAGGCTACTATCGCTCCGGCATCTGGTGCAGAGGTCGCTTTTAAAGACGGTACTGTTTATACCGTTACATCAAAAGCAGGTACTACAAAAAAATATACCCTAAAAATAGATTTCAGACAAAAGGAACCGCGAACATGGACTTCAACTCAGGAAGAACCGTTAGCCAAAGGTTTTATGGCAAAAATGACCAATCGTGGTACGAGCGATCCGGCGATCATCAATGATTTATGGATGAGTCTTAAAGATACCAGAGTTTACTTTGTATCTGTTGCCGATCAAAAAACAGAATACACAGCAGAAATCGTGTACTTAGGCAACGGTGAAACTGCGGCGCCTTTTCTTGAATATGGAGTATATTACTTTCTTCCGGAAAATATGCCGCTGGGATTATATGATCTTCGTATTAAAAATGGAGCTTACACCCTTCAGAATGCCAGTGTAGAAAACAGATTTAAGATTGAAGTAACAGAACCTGACTATTTCAAAACAGAGAGATTTGGTTTTCCAACTACAAAACGTTCAGGAGAAACTCTTGAAGTACGAGGCGGTTTATTAAATGAACTTACTGCAGTAGAAATTTACAATACCAGTAACACTGCTGTCACCTATCCTTTAGAAATTGTAAGTCTTACTTCTTATAAAGCTGTACTGAAAATTCCGGCCGCAGTTCCTGTCGGAGCTTACAACAGAATGAGATTTAAAAGAGGTGCTGCAACCTCAAATCTAAGTTATGCCGTAACTGTGCAATAGTTTTAAAGCTTTAATAATTGAAAATGCAAAAGCCTTTAGCTGCCCTGAGCGCTAAAGGCTTTTTTAGTATTACTTGATTTAGTTTTTTAAGACTGTCTCTTGAGATACAATGCGGCCGACTCGCTCATCGTAATTAAGGAAGCTCCCAAAATCACAATGTCTTTTAGAACCAGACGCCCTCTGCCTGACAAATAAGGAAAGCCATATTGCTCATCCGTTAAATGCGGCACCCAACTTTCGGGTGTAGTTACTAAAAAAGATAATGTCCCTATAGTCAGTATAAAAACCAATATACTTCCGATCAGACTTGCCAAAGGTGCCCATTGATGAATCGCTACCAGAATCCCTATTCCGATTAACAAAATTCCAAGTCCATTGGCAAACCCATACGTATTGTTGGCGATCTGCCATTCGTGGTTTTCGGTAACCAGCTCCCCTTCTTTATTGACAAATTCCTTGTACTCAGAGGGCTGATTGTAAAAGAAAGACATAAAAGGGCTGTTAGCTACAAAAGGTACGATTCCGTCTGCTTCGTAGGTAAAGAACTTAAGTCCGCCAATCCATAAAAAAACAATTACGATTCCGGCACGTACTGCTTTTTTTCCCAACTGATCTAAATTTGCAATTGTATTCAAAATGGTATTTTTCATTGCTGTAGTTTTTAAATTTTTTGTTTTTAAATAACACAGCAAAACTACCTTTCGAAGGTTTGGCAAAGAATGGACGAAAAAGGATATTAACTAGACAAATCTGCCACAATTGAAATTCCGGTTGTTTTTCGAAAGGTTTGCGGAGAAATGTTTGTTCTTTTTTTAAAGACCCTGCTAAAATAGTATTCGTCCTGAAATTTCAAAGCAAAAGCAATTTCTTTAATACTCATTCTGGTCAGGTGCAGGTGTTTCTTAGCTTCAAGAATTTGTCGTTCCTGAATCATTTGCGTTGGAGTTTTATGGAAGCGTTTTCTGCATTGCTTGGTAAAATTATTAGAAGTCATCGCTAATAAGGACGCATAATCACTTGGTTTGTGAAGGGTCAGAAAATGCTCCTCCAAAAGTAGCCTAAACTGATCCATTTTTTCATCTTTTTGAAGTTCCTGCTTCTCGATGCTGTTCATTTTGATACTGCTCGATTTGGCTAAGAACAACTGAATATAAGCTCTCAATACAATCTCGGAAGGAGTTTCCTGCTTTAGTTCATCTGTAATCTGATCCATTAATTGTGCATATAATTGATGCTGGTCAACAGTTAATGGTATAGAAGGCTCTAAATAAATATTATTGAAAAGTAAGCCATTACAAGCAACTTCATTTCTATGATATTCAATACAATAGAAGTCGCCATGAAATTGTAAAACACTATATTTAAGAGGTTTATTTTCTTTTATATAAATAGATTGTTGAGGTGTTGAGAACAAAAGAACCGGGCCTCTAAAATGAAAAGAGGCAAAATCAGCATGAAAAATTCCCTCGCCTTCACTAACGAACAAAACAGTATACTCGCTAAACTGAACAGGTTTATTCAAAACAAAATGTTCTGATTGATCTGTTCCTAATAAAAATGTGCCCTGTTGGGAGAATACTTTATTCATTTCAATAATTTTAGTGCTTCTTTCTCTTTTTACAAAATTAAGAATGAATTCTGTTTTTATAACATCAAGCCTCTGTAAAACCATCCTAAAAATGAATAGTGTCTTTCCGGAATGTTATCCTATCCTCAATTTTTAATATTTTCTTAAAATTTTAAGAATCCTTTATTTTGCAAATGCCTATATTTGACCCATATCAAATAGAAGTTGTCTTTACAGACGACAAGCTACAATTCTTTACTGCATACATGAAACCATTAAAGTTCATAGGTATTATTTTGCTGTTCTTACTCCCTTTTTTAAGTGGAGGAGAATCTGGTAAACATACTGCTGAACTTACGATTTGTCAGCTTCAGGAAAACTTCACTGCTTCAGAAGTACCTCAATTTTCGTCTTCCGCTTTGGTTAGTCCCAAAGATCTTGACATTCATTTCATTGTCAAAAAGAAAATCAAACACCGTGCTACAACTTCAGACAGCAGTACTTTAAAAACACCGTACTATACCAAATTAGTACCATTCAGAATTTTCAAAAATCGCTTAATTTATGGTATGGCCACTGTCTACCAGATTCAGCGTCATACCCATCTGCACCTGTACCAGTTATTCTAGGTCATAATCCGTTTCATTTTTATATTCCTCTTATGCAATGCACTTTCTGTGTTTTATTGTAAAAGACAGCTTGTGATATAAAAATATTTTATCCAAACGTTACTGCTCTCTAAAAGCAGTAGTCGTTACAATATCCCTTATTTAATATTTAAATTATTCACGACTCCCTGCAAATCAATGTTGGGGAGCACCTTCATTTATATACCCCTATTTAAAAATTCATTATGAACACTACAAAAAATCAATTCTTGTTAATTGTTTTATCTGTTTTATTTCTGAGCTCTTGTGGAGATAAAACCAAAAAAGAGACTTCGAAAATCAAGACACTGCCTGTCTACAAAGTCACCTTGCAGGACACGATCGTTTCTAACCGTTTTGTGGCTGATGTGCACGCCAAAAACAATGTAGAAATACACGTTCGCATTCCCGGATTACTGGATAAGGTTTATGTGAGCGAAGGACAAAAGGTACATAAAGGACAACTGCTCTTTAAAATTAGTGATGTCGAGCTACAAATACAATTACTAAAAGCTCAGGCCGTCTACAAAAGTACCATGGCAGACCTTAGAATTGCCACAGTCGAGCTTGAGCAGGCACAAACCCTGTTTAACAAGAAAGTAATCGCCGATAAAGAACTGGAACTTTCTAAAGCCAAATATGAAGCCGCTTCTGCCAAAGTTGCCCATGCAGTTGCCGAACGTAAAGCAATTAATCAGCAGATTAGTTTCACCACTATCAGAGCTCCTTTTGACGGAACGATCGATCGTATCCCGTTCAAAGAAGGCAGTCTTGTAGAGAATGGCTCTCTACTGACAACCGTTTCTCAACTGGATGATATCTACGCTTACTTCTCAATCCCTGAAAATATCTATTTCCAAATGATGACCGACAAAAGCCTGAACAAACCTGGAGGCGATATTACATTAGAATTACCAAATGGGGTCGTTTACAACCAAAAAGGCGAATTAAGAACTGCCGACGGTGAAATTGACCGACAAACAGGTTCTATTCAGTATAAAGCAAAATTTCATAATCCGCAAGGTTTTATCAAACACGGAACATCGGGAAAACTAATTATATCAGAACCTAAAAAGAATGTGATTCTAATTCCACAGAAAGCTGTTTTTTCGATTCAGGACAAACAGTTTGTATTTCTCGTGAACAAAGAAGGAATTGTAAAAATGACCAACATTAGTATTGGAAGTACGCTTGACGATGTGTTTATCCTCAACAAAGGATTAAAAAGTGATGACCTAATTGTACAAGAAGGAACTCAATCACTGCGGGACGGTGACAAAATTAACATCCAAAACGCAAGCTTATAGTTCCTTATTAATTAGTATCAAAAAAATATAAAATGATAGAGTTATTTATCAAACGAAAAATACTATCGCTAATCATTTCGGTTATGATAGTGCTCCTTGGTATACTGGCCTTGTTTCAGTTGCCTATTACACAATTTCCTGATATTGTTCCGCCATCTGTAACGGTAACGGCTAAATATACAGGAGCCAATGCCGAAGTTTCGGCCAATGCCGTCGCACTGCCCTTGGAGCGCGCTATTAATGGTGTTCCCGGTATGACCTACATGTCAACGGTCACTTCAAACGACGGTCTGACGCTGATACAAGTCTTTTTTGAAGTCGGAACCGATCCGGATCTCGCAGCCGTAAACGTTCAAAACCGTGTGACTACTATACTCGATGAGTTGCCGGAAGAGGTAATTCGTGCCGGAGTAACGACCGAGAAAGAGGTGAACAGTATGCTAATGTATCTGAACATTACGAGTACGGATAAAACTCAGGACGAGCAATTTATCTTTAACTTCACCGATATCAACATTCTACAAGAACTAAAACGTATTGATGGTGTTGGAAGGGCTGAAATTATGGGACAAAAAGAATACTCAATGCGGGTATGGCTTGATCCTCAAAAAATGCTCTCTTATGCTATATCAGCAAATGAGGTAATTGCTTCTCTTCAAAAACAAAACATCTCTGCTGCACCCGGTAAAGTAGGTGAAGGTTCCGGACAATTGGACAATCAGCTTCAATATGTGATCAAATACGGAGGAAAATTCTACGAACCCAAACAGTATGAAGAAATTCCGATTCGTGCTAATTCAGATGGAACCATCCTAAAATTAAAGGATATCTCTAAGATCGAATTTGGATCGATGAGTTACGGAATGGTTTCTAAAACCGATGGTAAACCTTCGGCTTCTATTATGCTAAAACAACGTCCGGGTTCAAATGCTTCTGAAGTAATTGCCAGCGTAAAAGAAAAGATGGCCGAACTTCAAAAGACTTCGTTCCCTCCCGGAATGGATTACAATATTGCTTACGATGTATCGCGCTTTCTGGACGCATCGATCGATGAGGTTTTAAAAACACTCGTCGAAGCCTTTATTCTGGTAGCCTTTGTAGTTTTCATTTTCCTGCAAGACTGGCGCTCTACTTTAATACCGGTTTTAGCCGTACCAGTAGCGCTTATTGGTTCGTTTGCTTTCATGTCGATGATGGGCTTTTCGATCAACCTGCTAACCTTATTTGCTTTAGTTCTATCGATCGGAATTGTGGTCGACAACGCCATTGTAGTAGTCGAAGCCGTCCATGTTAAAATTTCCGAAGAACATATGGCTCCACTTCCGGCAACAATAAGTGCCATGAAAGAAATTACGGGAGCTGTTATTGCCATAACCATAGTAATGAGTGCTGTGTTTATTCCTGTTGCCTTTCTTAGCGGTCCAGTTGGAGTTTTCTACAGACAGTTCTCTTTAACCATGGCGATTAGTATTGTAATCTCAGGAATCAATGCACTTACTTTAACTCCTGCGCTCTGTGCTATTTTGCTTAAACCTCATAATCCGGACGAGAAGAAGACTTCTTTACTGAATCGTTTCTTCGACGGTTTTAATAAATGGTTTGATAATGTAACCGCAGGTTATATCAGAATACTGGCCAAATTTGCAGACCGTACTACCGTTACAGCCGGATTATTGGTTTTATTCTGTCTGCTTACCTGGGGAACCAGCAAATTTGTTCCGGGTGGTTTTATTCCTTCTGAAGATCAAGGGATGGTTTATGTAAGTGTGACTACACCTCAGGGCGCCACTGTAGAACGTACTGAAAAAGTACTGGATGAGGTTACCCGATTAGCCAAAGAAATTAAAGGTGTCGACAACGTGACCACTCTTGCCGGATACAGTATTGTAACCGAAATTGCAGGAGCTTCTTACGGAATGGGAATGATCAATTTGAAAGACTGGAACGATCGCGATATCTCGGTAAACGAATTTATCACCAAACTGGGAGAGAAAACAAAGAACATTTCTGATGCTCAGATTGAGATTTTTGCACCGCCAACGGTACCCGGTTTTGGAAATACGAGTGGTTTTGAACTTCGCTTACTGGACAAATCCGGGGGAACGATTACTAATACCGATGCCGTAACTAAAAATTTCATCAAGGAACTAAATGCTTCGCCTGAAATACAAAACTCTTTTACCAGTTTTGATGCTACTTTCCCCCAATATTTAATTCATATTGATTACGATCAGGCTGCCAAAAAAGGAGTTTCGGTAGACAATGCCATGTCGACTCTGCAAACGATGCTGGGTTCTTTTTATGCCACCAATTTTATTCGTTTCTCACAAATGTATAAAGTAATGGTTCAGGCCAGTCCTCAATTTAGGAAGAATCCCGAAAGTATTCTGGATATGTACCTTAAGAATGATGCCGGCGAAATGGTTCCGTTCTCTACTTTCATCAAACTGGAACGTGTGTACGGTCCCGAAGTTTTAACCCGATACAACATGTACATGTCGGCTATGATCAACGGAGAACCTGCTGACGGATATAGCTCCGGTGAGGCAATTGCCGCTGTAGAGAAAATCGCTGCCGAAAAACTTCCGAGCAGGTTTGAACTGGAATGGTCGGGTATGACGCGTGAAGAAATTCTGTCCGGCAATCAGACGATTTACATTTTTGCTTTATGTATACTGTTTGTCTATTTACTTCTTGCTGCCCAATACGAAAGTTTACTGCTTCCGTTTCCGGTACTTTTAAGTTTACCTGTAGGGGTGTTCGGATCGTATCTAGCGCTTTTAATGGTTGGACTCGACAATAACATTTATGCTCAGGTAGCACTCGTCATGCTGATCGGATTACTCGCCAAAAATGCCATTCTGATTGTAGAGTTTGCAATGGCGCAAAACAAAATCGGACGAGATATTACCGAGGCTGCCATCGAAGGAGCGCGACTGCGTTTCCGACCTATTTTAATGACTTCTTTTGCTTTTATTTCAGGACTGATTCCTTTATGTATCGCCTCGGGTGCGGGAGCCGTTGGTAACCGATCGATTGGTACCGCAGCCGCCGGAGGAATGTTCATCGGAACGGTGTTTGGACTTGTTATCATACCGGGTCTTTATATACTGTTTGCCAAATTTGAAAAAGCACTGAAAAAATAAATACAATAATGAAAAAATCAATAAATCAATATAAAGCAGCTACTGATCAAAACTATAAGTTTAAGTCATTTTCACTCTTACTGGTAGCCGGAATTCTGTTATTGACAGCTTGTTCTGCTCCAAAAGTTAATGATAATCTGACTGCTAAAACACTGCCCAAAAATTTCGATGTTACTTCAAAAAAAGCTGCTGACAGCGGAACTACTTTTGTTCCGCTGCAAACAGCCACTTATTTTAAGGATGAAAAATTAGAACAATTATTAGACAAAGCCATGGCTCAGAATCCGGATTATTTAATCATGGAACAGCGTATTCTAATAGCCAACTCGCATCTGAAAGCAGCTAAACTGGCTTTATTGCCTTCATTGGATTTTCAGGCCGATGCTTCGGGAACTCGTTATGGAAAATATACCATGGAGGGCGTTGGTAACTTTGATACTAATTTGTCTCAAAATATATCCGACAGACAACGAATTGCAACGGGTACTACTCCTAACTTTTTTCTGGGAGGAAAAGTATCCTGGGAGGCTGATATATGGGGAAAACTAAGCAATAGGAAGAAAGCGGCACGTGACCGATATTTTGCCTCTCAACAAGGAATGCGATTGCTGAAGACTAAATTGTTAGGCGATATTGCAGAGCTGTACTACGAACTGGTAGCCTTAGACAAACAAGCACTAATTTACAAGCGAAACCTTGATACCCAACAGCATGCACTGCATATCGTTTCGGCACAGCGATCTGTTGGAAAAGCCACAGAACTTGCTGTACAACAATTCAATGCGCAAAACAACAATATATTGGCAGAGGCAGAACAATTAAATCTTAAAATCGATCAGGCAGAAAAGGCGCTACTTACGCTGCTTGGAGAATACGGCGGAAAAATCGAAAGAAACACTGATTTTTCATCGGGTTATCTTAAAGTCTTAAATCAAAAAATAAGTGTAGACTCTATCATACACAAAAGACCCGATGTATCGGAAGCTTACTTTGAATTGAGGGCTACAAATGCAGATGCCAAAGCGGCTCGTGCAGCCTTCTTTCCAACTCTAAATTTAGGCGGATATGTAGGAATGAACTCTTTTTCTTTTACTACTTTTTTTGACAGCGGTTCGTTTGCCTGGCAATTATTAGGCGGAATCACTGCTCCGATATTCAATAAAGGACAAATCAAACAGGAATTTTTTACTGCCAACCGAAGACAGGAAATTTCTTTTCTACAATATCAAAACACTATTACAACCGCTTATAACGAACTAAGTGCTTTACTGCACCGAACTGAAGCTTTTGAAAATGTGCTGAAATACAAATCTAAAGAGATTGAACATCTTGAAATTGCTGTAAATGTTTCCAATGATTTGTATCTGAGTGGTTATGCCAATTACCTTGAAATCATCAATGCGCAAAAAAACAAATTGCAGGCCGAACTTGATTTTGTAGAGATTCAGTTGAAAAATGCAAATGCACAGATCTTACTTTACAAAGCTTTAGGAGGTGGGATGTGATAAACATTCTGTTTCAGGTTTCAACTTGAAACTTGAAACTTGAAACCTGAAACCTGAAACTTAGAACTTAGACTTTGGACAAGCTTTTTTAAAACAAAGAACCCCGTTTCTGTACCGAAACGGGGTTCTTGTTTTTTATGCATTATTTATCGTTTACTGTAAAAGTATTATTTGTAAAACGAGATTGTATCTGTTAGGTTTTCTCTGTGTATAAAAGCTGTAATAAACTCCTGGACTTCGTTAGTACTTTCAGATCGTGTTTCAAAAGAGTTAATATGAAATTCATCATCCTGATCCAGAATATGTATGATTTCTGTATACCCTTTAGAAATTAAACTTCCTTTAAGTTTTATAATGTTCAACTGTTGGCGACCATCTAATTCCTTGCGAACTTTTAGTTTTATAGCTTTTTCCATAATAGATGTTTTAAAATGACAAACCTTTAACCTCTACTCAAATTTAAATATTATTCTTTTGAATGCTTGTTAAAAAAATAAACATAAGCTATTATTTATCAACAAACTATAAACAATTGATTAACAAGTTGCCACAGTCCTGATTACTGGAGATAAAAAAATCGTTCGTCGAAAACTATTTCTACTACACTTTTTGTTTTTTTGAAAGTTAAACGCCTTAATTTCAGTAATAAAATCTGTTTTTCTACATTTTAGAATTATTTAAAAATTCAAAAAAGGTCCATTACAACCTATTTTAATGCTTTATACAAGATCTCAACCGGATGTTGTGCTTTTCTACCCGTACCATCAGTAATCTGATGCCTGCAGCTGGTACCTGAGGCAGAGATTAGAGTGGCTTCTTCTTCAGAACGAATGGTTGGAAACAAAACCAACTCGCCAATTTTCATCGACAACTCATAATGTTCTTTTTCATAGCCAAAAGACCCAGCCATACCACAGCAACCACTCGGAATGTTTAGAACCGTATAATTTTCGGGCAAAGCCAGTATTTTTTTAAGAGGCACCAATGACGATAAGGCTTTTTGAAAACAATGTCCGTGCATGCGTACACGTTCCTGCCTATCGGTAAAATTACTTGAAGAAATTCTGCCCTCCTCCAGTTCTTTTGCCAAAAATTCCTCGATCAGGAAAGCTTTTGCAGCATAGTTTTTTGCTTTCGCTTTTAATTCTCCTCGGCATAAATCGGGGTATTCATCTCGAAAAGTCAAGATCGCTGAGGGTTCAATTCCGATCAGAATACCATCCTGTGGAATCGCCTGCTCAAAATCTCTAATGTTTTGTTCGGCAATTTCACGGGCCTCTTTCAGCATTCCTTTCGAAAGATAGGTTCTGCCGCTAATCCCAATTTTTGGAATTTCGACCTGATACCCCAAACGATTCAGTAATTGTACCGCGGTCTGCCCTATTTCGACATCATAATAATTTAAAAATTCATCATTGTACAGATATACTTTTCCGTTACTAAAATCCCCTTTTTGACGATACGTTTTCATCCACTTGGCGAAAGTAATTTTATGCATCAAGGGCAATTTTCTTTCTGTAGCAAATCCTGTTGTTTTTTTAACCACATTCCCCAAAGCTCCTTTTGTGGATAAATTATACATCCACGGAATCGCGGCAAACCATTTGTTTATTTTGGGAGTATTCCCGATAAGTCTGGAACGAAATTTCACTCCATTTTTATCGTGATATTGTTGTAACGTTTCAGCCTTTAATTTGGCCATATCCACATTCGAAGGACATTCTGATTTACAGCCTTTACAGCTCAAACACAAATCCAAAACGGCAACAAGATTGTCATCATCAAACTTGTTAGCCTGGGTAGAGTTGGTTATCGTCTCTCTCAGCATGTTTGCTCTGGCGCGCGTGGTATGTTTTTCGTCCCGTGTGGCCATATAACTCGGACACATGGTACCACCGCTTTTTTCGGTTTTTCGGCAATCTCCGGATCCGTTACACATCTCAGCAGCACGTAAAATTCCATTGTGTTCCGAAAAATCAAAATAAGTTTCCGGCATCGGGGTATCCTGTCCGGCAGTATACCTTAAATTTGTATCCATCGGTGGTGTATTCACGATTTTACCGGGATTGAAAATACCCCATGGGTCCCAGGTTTCCTTAATCTGAACAAACAATTGATAGATTTCCTCGCCTAACATCAGCGGAATAAATTCCCCTCTAAGCCTTCCATCTCCATGTTCACCGCTTAAAGAGCCTTTGTATTTTTTAACCAAATGTGCAATGTCTGTCGCAATAGTTCTGAAAAGCGCCGTCCCTTCTTCCGTTTTTAAATCAATAATCGGACGAAGATGCAATTCTCCTGTTGCCGCATGCGCATAGTGCACACAATTTAGATTTCGCTTTTTTAAGATCGCATTAAAATCTTCGATAAAATCCGGTAAATCGTTTACATCTACTGCTGTATCTTCAATTACGGCAACCGCTTTGGCATCACCGGGAATATTAGACAGCAAACCCAGTCCTGCTTTACGCAAAGCCCACACTTTATTGGTATCCTCACCATAAACAACTGGGAAATGATACCCTAAATTTTTAGAACGAAGCAAAGCTTCCATTTCTTTGGCAATGGCGTCAATTTCTTCAGGAGAATCTCTTAAAAATTCAACGGCTAAAATTGCCTGAGGATCTCCCTTTACAAAAAAACGATTCTTGCTTTGCTCAATATTTTCTTTTGTACATTCCAGAATATAATGATCGATTAACTCCACGCTATCCGGTTGAAATTTTAAAGCCTCAATATTGGCTTTAAGTGATTCATTAATGCTTTCAAAATGAATGCACACCAATGCAGAATAAGGTTTTAATGCGTCGACCAAATTCAATTTTATAGCAGTCGAAAAGAACAAAGTTCCTTCTGATCCTGCTATTAATTTACAGAAGTTGAATTGCTCTTCTGAATCTTTAAAAGGCATTGTATCGGCCAGTAAATCTAAAGCGTAACCGGTGTTTCTTCTTGGAATTGATTTTTTAGGAAAGTGATCTTCAAACAAAATTTGGTTTGATGCTGACGATAGTATTTCTTTGACCTGAACATAAATGGCCTGTTCCAATGGACTTACGACGTTAATTCCGTTACATTTATCTTCAAATTCAGCATTGGTTAACGCGCCAAATGTGACTTCGTGACCATCGGCCAAAAAGCCTTTGATTTCAAGCACGTGTTCGCGGGTCGATCCATAAATAACGGATCTTGCACCGCAGGCATTGTTACCCACCATTCCGCCAATCATACAGCGATTGCTCGTCGAAGTTTCAGGTCCGAAAAACAACTTATAAGGTTTCAAATGAAGGTTCAGTTCATCACGTATAACTCCGGGCTCGACCCATGCCGTTTTAGCGATCTCATCGACCGATATAATTTTGGTAAACTCCTGCGAAATATCTACTATGATTCCGTTCCCCACAACCTGTCCCGCCAACGATGTTCCGGCAGCACGCGGAATTACACTGCTTTTATACTCTCTCGCAAAAGCAATGATCTTCTGAATATCTTCCTTTGTTTTTGGAATAGCAACTGCGAGCGGCATTTCTTTATAGGCACTCGCATCAGTTGCATAAAGCAAGCGCATGGTATGATCGTAGAATAATTTACCTTCTAATTGTTTTTCGAGACTTTCAAGAGGAATGGTAGCCTCAGAAAGAATAGTATGGTTATTCATTTTAATACTTTATATTAAGTAAAGTGTCATTTCGAGGAACGAGAAATCACAAGCGGGATCCCGTTCAGAATGGAAACTTCTTTGTCGGGTTTCTAGTGTGATTTCTCGTTCCTCGAAATGACAATATTGTGTGTAATCGTTATCTACAATTCGCTTAAAGCAATATCTAATAATCGCACCATTTCATCAGCATTTTGTTTGTTGAATGTCATAGGAGGTTTTATTTTCAAAACATTGTGCAATGGACCATCTGTGCTTAATAAGTAGCCATGGGCTTTCATTTTTTCTACTACAATATCTATTTCGGGAACAGCAGGTTCCATGGTTGATCTGTCTTTTACCATTTCGGCACCAATAAACAGACCATGTCCGCGAACATCACTAATAATTGGATATTTCGCCATTAATTTCCTAAGACCATCCATTAAATGATTTCCGGTTTCCAGAGCATGCTGTTGCATTTCTTCTTCCTGAATCACATCCAATACGGCCAATCCTGTAGTCATCGATACGGGATTACCGCCAAAGGTGTTAAAATACTCCATTCCGTTGTTGAAGGCATCCGCAATTTCTTCCGTTACAATCACCGCAGCCAGAGGATGTCCGTTACCAATTGGTTTTCCTAATACCACGATATCCGGAACTACATTTTGTAATTCGAAGCCCCAAAAGTGGTCTCCGATTCGTCCAAATCCAACCTGAACTTCATCAGCAATACAAACTCCTCCGGCAGCTCTGACATAATCATACGCTGTTTTTAAATAATTTTCCGGTAACGGAATCTGACCTCCTACTCCCAATAAGGTTTCACAGATGAATACCGCAGGAGCTTTGCTCTCTTCTTTCAAGTCCTCTATTATTCTTTGCACATCGGCAGCATATTTTTCTCCCGCATTGGTATCACCATATTTATACGGGCCGCGATACAAATCAGGATTAATCGCTTTGTGTATCCACGGCATTTGACCAAATCCACCTTTACTGTCAAATTTATACGGACTCATTTCCATTGCAACGGTAGAAGTTCCGTGGTAGGCATGATCTAATACAATAATATCTTTTTGTTTGGTAAAATGACGGCTCATTCGAATCGCCAGATCATTGGCCTCACTCCCCGAGTTAACAAAGTAACAAACACTCAGCTTTGAAGGTAAGGTTGCAGTAAGTTTTTCGGCATAAGCTGTTATAGCGTCATTTAAATATCGGGTATTGGTATTTAAAGTGGCAATCTGTTTCTGCATTTTTCGAACCACGACCGGATGACAATGTCCCACATGCGAAGGGTTATTGACACAATCTACAAAGGTTCTTCCCTTATCATCGTATAAATATTGCAAAGCACCTTTTACAATTTTTAACTTATCCTGATAACCAATGCTTAAATTACGTCCTATTTTCTTTTTTCGAACTTCCAATAAATCACTGTAATCGTCAGTAGTAATTACTCCTTCAAAACCACAGGCTTTTCTAAAAGCATCCTGCGCTTTGATTGGATTAATCTGAATCAGTTTAAACAATAAATTCCACGCCGGTTTTTCGGTTATAAAATGGTGTTCGTTGTTGCTGTCTAATGAGGCATTATAAGCGGATTGTGTTACACTGATACAAAGTCTTCCGGCAATCAGATAATACAATACATCCAATTCCTGCTCGGTTAAAGCATACGATTTATGGTACCCTTCAACGATCAATGCTGCAACCGCCAGCGGATCTTCTTCATCCAGCATCGCATACGTACAGGCTATCGCTAAATTGTTGATTAAAGCGGTATAAACCATATCGCCAAAATCGATTAAACCACTAACACGATTGTCCTGTACCAATACATTATAATCATTGGCATCGTTATGTACATAAGCATGACGCAAGCGATGCAATTGAGGCAAGACTTCTGTATCAAACTGCAATAGGAAATAGCCAGCAATACGCCTTTTTTCGTGATTTAGAATATATTTTAAATTGTCCGCTGCTTCACTCGCACGACTGATGTCCCAAGTATAATTGCGATGCATGGCAGGATGTGAGAAATCCTGTAAAGCATGATCCATCTTTCCTAAAAAGCTCCCCAGGTCATATTGTAATTCTTTTGTTTTAGCTTTTTCATCCACCCAAAAAACACCTTCCAAAAAGTTCAGTATTCTGATATAGTACGTTTGAGAATTACCGACAATTTTAGTCAGTTCTTCTCCATATTTATTGATACTGAAATGCTGAAAACAACTTGAAACAGGGCTCTTTTTTAGATGCTGAATGATATTAATCTGCGCTTCTAAAAAAGGAAAAGGGTGACTTTCGTTTGAAACTTTTAGAATGTACTTTTCATTCTTCTCATTTGATAAAAGAAAGTTCAGTTCGTCATATCCATTTAATGCTTTTACGGTAACGGTTAATCCGTAATGTTCTTTTACTAAATCCTGAATAGCTGCTTCTGAAAAAATCATTGATACTATATTAAATTGTTTTTATTTTATTTTTTAGTCGCGACCCCGAGCGATAACGAACGGACGAAGTAATTCACGAACTACTGTACGCAAGCCACTTAAAAAATTCGTGAATTAGTGGCAGACTTTTACTTTATTTCCAAATAATCGCCTGAGCCGGTTGTAAAGGATTTTGTCCGACCAATATTTTACTCCCCTGAGGAATTGCTAACTGTATCGGCTCATTGGTATAATTTACTCCCGTATAAAACCCGTCTCTCCATTCTACAAAAACTCCTTTTGGCAAATCTTCGATAGCAACTTTGGAACGTTCGTAAACCGATCTCACTACTCGTCTTTCCAGATCACCATCTTTACTCTCTGCTCCTACATACGTAACCGTTCCTTTCCCCAGTTTTCTCGTAATTGCTGCTGCTTTTCCCTTATAAAACTGATCAGCATACGTTGCTAAAACTTCTGTTCCTGGTTTCGGACTTAAAACATCTGCCCAGGTATTCCATTTATAAGTATTGTTTCCGGAACTTATGGTTCCATTTACATCCGCTACAAGCATATCAAAAAAGTCTACATCAGCACCAATTAACGGAACGATTGGCGCACTCCATTTAGCCTCAAAGAAATGTCCGTTTTTATCTTTCTGACCGGTACGGCAGGACAAAATCAGGTTACCACCATTTTCTACATATTTCGTCCATTTTTCTACCAATTTCTGATCGATCAGCTGATAAGCCGGTGCTACAATAAACGGATAAGCCGAAAAATCATCTTCTTCTGTAATAAAATCCATTGGCGCCCCAGTCGATTTTACTGCTGAAGTATAGGTATTTCGATGTCTCCACGTACTCCAGAACTCCGTTTGTTTTTGGTTCTCCAAATCCCACAGATTCTCATGACTCCATAAAAATCCTGTTTTTCTTTTGGCAAGATCAGCAGGAAGTACCGCTTTCGGATTGTACTCTTTTCGAAGCAGTTTCATATCTTCGATTGACTGTACAAACTCTTTTCCTCCCGTAGTCAAGGTTACGCCATCCGTACCTACGATTCCGTCGTGATACATTTCACTGCTTCCCAGTGGATGTCTGTATCGATAAGTGCAGGTGAAAGAGCAGCCTCCTCCAAAAGCTTGTGAAATCCACATATGAACGGTTCCCGGAAGCAATTGCGGATTAATACTCGCCCAGTTCACTTGTCCCGGCTGCATTTCCATAACTCCCGTAACCCCATTAATCGATCTGTAATAATCATTGGCTTCGGATATTTTATTCGGGTGCCCCATTCTAAAGTTCTGACCTCCTAACTGATTTCTCCCACTCACCGGATACATAGTGTAGGTGGCAAAATCCATCTTATCGGTTCTTCTTGGGTCTGCACCATAAACTACATTCGTATAATTGGTCGTAATCCATTGCTTTGGATCAACATATTTTCGAAGTGTTTCTGCCTGTAAATTCAAATATTCGGCTTGTGAATCTGCCGTGAATCTTTTGAAATCTAATATGGCATGCGGACTCAATTTGTCTTCAAAATAAATCTCAGCATTTGGAATAGCAATCTGTTCGAAGTTGTTATAGCGAATACTCCAAAAACTTCCCAGCCACTCGGCATTCAATTTTTCGATTGTACCGTATTTTGCCTTTAACCATCTTTGAAATCCTTTTTGCGCAGATGGACTAAAATCATCCGGAGCTCCCGGCTCGTTATCCACTTGCCAGCCCATAATGTTTTTATTCTTTCCGTATCTTTTCCCAAGTTCAGTCACTATCTTTTCGACAAATGCTCTGTACTTTTCATTTGAAACCGATTGATTGGCTCTGTTTCCATGCTCTCTGCGACGTCCGCTTGCATCTACCAGATAAATTTCAGGGTACTTTTCCCCCATCCATGCCGGCGGAGTTGGTGTTGGGGTGCAAAGAATCACTTTTAAACCTTCTTTTTCGGCGATTGCCAAAGCGTCATCCAGCCATTTAAAATCATACTTGCCTTCTTCCGGTTCCATATACGTCCAGGCAAATTCGGCAAAATGTGTAAACTCAAATCCCAGTTTTTTGATGTTTTTTAAATCGCGTTCCCATTGCTCTCTTGGCCATTGTTCCGGATAATAGTAAACACCGATCTGCATCAAATCTGGTTTTGAGAAAAAACGCTGTGGATCTTTTTTTTCTGTCGCTGTCGTTTTTTTACTTTGAGAAAAAATGGTTGTTGTACTACAGCCCGCAATAAGCAAAGCCGTTGCAACTATTTTGGTAAGTGATCTGTTGTGGTTGAACATAATTTGTACTATTGGTGTTAATCAAATTTAGATAGTTATTTTAAGCTGTCGGATGCAAATTGTAAATTTTTATGAAACACATAGAAACATAGGTCATATTCTTAAAAAAGAAACACGTTTCTCTCACATAGCTTATGTGCATTAAAAATAAGTGAAACGTCTTTTTATAACATTTATAATCTATGCTCCTATGTATTAAAATATTATAACAACTTATATACTACTTATCTTCTAAAAGCAGCATTAAATAATGGGAAGCCGACCAGCTAAAATTGTAAGCTTCTAGTCCTCTTCCGGTAATGGGCTGGTAGTTTTCTCTGATAGAAGTTCCTTTGTCTAAAACTCCTTCGGCATTGTAAATTAATTTATGAGCCAGTTCGTTTGCTTCTTTCACATAGCCGTACTTTTCCAATCCGTTTATACCAAAATAACTTTGATCAAGCCAGACCGGTCCTCTCCAATACCCATTGTCCGGTTTGAACTTTGGATGATTGGCTGCCAGTGTAGGTAAAGGAACAAAAGTGTTCAGACTGGCCGTATCAAGCATGTTTTGTTTGGCTAACTGTGCTTGCTCAGCGGTAGCAACTTCTGCCCAAACAGGCAAATATCCTTCACACCCCATTGCTTTTATCAAGGTTTTACCATCGATAGTTGTATCGTAAAACCAACCTGTAGCAGCATCCCAAAACTGATTTTGAATTTTAACTTTCAAAGCAGTACTTTCTCCCTTCCATTTTTTCGATTCTTCAGTTAGTTTTAAAACTTCTGCCATCTTCTGCAAATAATTTTTCTCGGCATATAAAAAGGAATTTAAATCTACACTTTCCTGATCTAACGAAAAGGCTTTTTCTCCATTTTTCAGAATTTTACTGTCGTCAAAACGAACGGCATTATCCATTCCGCTTTCCCATTTTGCTGCAATCACAGTTCCGTCTGTAGAACCAAATTCACACAAACCATCCTGATCGTGATCGCGGTCTTTGTACCACCAATTGTGATATAATTTCAACTTCGGATAAAACTCTTTTATGAAATTAATGTCTTTTGATTTTTCATAAATTTTCCAGATGGCCCAGGCTGCAAGCGGTGCTTTAGTATTTCGGTAATTGTTTTCTTCGAGAAGATTGTTTCTGTAAATACAGTCCGGAATAAACCCGTTTGGCTCCTGATAATCAAACAAAGCACGCATCTGATCTTTTGCCAGTTCTGAATTGTAATTAGCAACTGCAACGGCGTGTTTCCAACTGTCCCACGCCCAGAAACCATGAAACCATTCGTAATTGTAGCTCGGAAAAAGTCCACCGTGTTTCAAACCTTCGGCAGCAATTCGGGTATTGTTTTGTAAAGTCAATAGCAGTTTAGCAATCAAATTAGAGTAAACTGCCTCTTTGTAAATATTTTTCTTCCTGGCAATTAACTGCACCAGTTGATTTTCTTTTTCTTTTTGTGTGTTGTTTAGTAAGGTATTGAATGCTGTTTTAGCAATGTTTTCATTTTCGGTTTTCCAGGAATACTGAGAAAAAATGAAGGTTTGAGAAACCACTATTTCCTTAGTTTCATTTGGTTTTAGAACCAGTTTCTCTGTCTGAGCTTTGTACCCCTGATTCGTAATTTCAATTTCAGGAGTGCTATTCAAAAACTGAATGTACCCTGTTGCTGTGCTTTTAGCTGAAACAATTTTTAAAGTTTTATCTTCTTTTGAAAGTTTTAAATCATTTAAAAAAAGTGTTGAGTGGTAGGACGGAAAAAGGGTTACTGTTTTTCCTGATGTGTTGGTAATGCTTGTTTTTTGTAAAGCCGAATGACCGGACAAATAAACCAACTGCTGTTTTACCGTTAACTTTTCGTTTTTAAATGACTGTTCCAAATGACTGTTGTAGCTGTTCTGGTTCACCAGTGTATTTTTCCATTGAATGGCCTCTTTTTTGTTTTCATCCGTAAGCTCTAAAGAAACAAACGAAGGACTTAACCAGACACCATTTTGTTCTGTCATTAAAAAAGGCCCGGAAAATCCGGCCTGTATTACAGATGGTTCTAAAAATCCAAATCCAAACCAAGCCCCTTTATCTGAAAACGCCAGTGATTTTCGATCTGTCGCATTTAGGGGGTTCCCTTTATAGTTTATGCTATTTTGGGCCGCTTCTAAATTTGGATATTTCTTCTGAGACCAGCCTGATTGAACTATAAAAAAGGACGCAAGAATAAAAAGTATTTCCTTTTTTCTCATGTTATTTTGTTTTTATGATGTGTTAGAATTGATAAAATGAAGTCAGCACAAACAATCGCTGCCTTACTTATCAGATAAAAAGAATAGCCCGAAAATTAGGCTATTCTTTTTAAAGTTATATCAATTTCATTTCTATTTTAATCCAATATTTTCATATTATATCGGTATTAAAATCAATTCATTGAATTAATTTGTTTGTAATTCCGTTAATGGAATTGGGTAAAAATTGTTTTTTGCTGCATCAAAACCGCTACGTCCTACTGCATCAAGTGCTGCTTTCGTTTTTCCCCAACGACGTAAATCATAAAAACGGTAGTTTTCTAATGGAAATTCTATGATTCTTTCGTGTTCAATCTGAGCTTTAACAGCTGCTGCAGTTGTTCCGGTCATGGCTGGCATATCAGCTCTTTCACGAACTTTATTGATATACGGAATAGCTTCTCCGGTACGCCCTAACTCATTCAGTGCCTCAGCCTGCATCAACAGTACATTCGCATATCGCATCAAAGGAATGTTGATTGCCGTAAACTCCTGATTCATTTTGTCCTGAGTACTTGGAATGTATCTGCGGTATACCGGTTTGTCCTTTCCTTCAAACTTTTCATCATAAGTAGTGCCTAATACCAAAGGATTATTGGCATCATTAAAATAAGGATCTTTAAAGAAAATAGTACTGTAAAAACGCGTATCATAATTTCCTGTCGTCGCAATTTTTCCTTCTTTTTTGAATTCGTTTACCAACATAGGGCTTGGCAAAATTTCGTCCCATCCGCCAAGTTCTCCCGCTGCCATCCAATAATGAAGAGCATTACGGTAGAAAGCACCGTTAGCAGTAGTTTCAGAAAATTGCAATTCAAAAATAGACTCTTTACTGTTTTTTACGGTACCGTCAAACATCGATACATAATCTTTAACTAACTCATACCCCTGAACTTTATTCAATGCAGTAAGCGCTTCGTTTAAAAAAGCTTGCTTTTGAGCTGTTTCTTCATAAGCTCTGGTTAAATATGCAAATCCAAGGTAGCTGTTGGCTGCTCCGCTTGTTGCACGTCCTGTTTTATCAGAAGTTTGCTTCGCAGGAAGTATGTCTGCCACCGCTTTAAATTCTTTTGTGATAAAATCCCAGGCCTCCGATCTTGTCGATAACGGAACATTTAAATCGCTTTCTTTGGTTACGTATTTATCTCTAACATAAATTTTATCCCAGTTCAAAAGCAATTTCATGTGGTAATAAGCACGTAAGAAACGAGCTTCCGCCTCAATTTGTTTACGGTCAGCATCTGTTATGGCAGAAGCCGGAACCTTTGGTAATTTATCAATCACCTGATTGGCATTACTGATCCCTCTGTAATTAATTTTCCAATAACTGGTAAACTGACTATTCCCGTTCGTATAAGTAAAAGTTGAAAGTTCCACCCAGTTTTGGTAGTTCAAAGCATCGCTTCCCAGTTCGTTGATGTCTTCACGATAGGCTTCTACCGGCCATTTTATTTCGGCAAAAGACCATTCGTTGGTAGCGCATTCAAGCTGTCCGTAAGTGGCCGCTAAAGCAGATTCGGCATCGGCCTTATTTCTCCAAAAATTCTCTGAGGTCAATTGGTCTGGAGATTGCTGCTCCAGATAATCACTACAGCTTGTTATAGTCAGCAAACCTATAGTGGAAAATAATAAAAATATCTTTTTCATGATGATGTCTTTTATAAAATAGAATTAAAATATATACTGAATACCCGATACAAACGATCTTGTAAATGGATACACAAAACGATCAATACCGGTATTAAGTACCGAAGCACGTGAAAACTCAGGATCAATACCTGAATAATTGGTGATCGTAAATAAATTCTCTGCACTGATATAAATTCTAAGCTTGTCTATTTTTGCTTTGCCTAACATTTTGCTTGGTATCGTATATCCAAACTGCAATTGACGCATTCTTATAAAATTTCCACTTTCCAGAAAACGATCTGACTCACGACTGTTTCCGTTAGGATCCTGTAATACTGCTCTTGGAATATCACTACGGTTATCCGGTGTCCATGAGTTTAATGTAGAAGTTAGCATATTAGTTCCTGAACTCATAGACTCGTAAAAATAACGGTTTCCGTTGTACAATTTATTCCCCCAGCCGCTTCCAATCAATGCTGAAAAATCAAATCCTTTGTAGCTGGCTCCCAAAGTAAGGTTAACCTCAACTTTTGGTAATCCTGTTCCGGAGTAAGCTTTGTCATTATCGTCAATAACTCCGTCTCCGTTTATATCTTTAAAACGAATATCACCCGGCTTTGCATTTGGCTGTAATAAAACACCGTTTTTATTATGAGCATTTACCTCCTCAACCGATTGAAAAATACCATCTGTTTTGTACAAATAGAATCCACTAATTGGACTTCCTACACGTGCCTGAGTTGGAAAATGTTCGTCACCAAACTTTAATCCTTCACCATAAATGGTCTGACCTTCATTTGCTAATGATATTACTTTGTTTTTAAGAGTTGTAAAATTCAACCCTGCATTGTATTTGAATTCATTAACCTGATCGCGATAATTTACTTCAAATTCAAAACCGCTGTTGCTAATCTTCCCTACGTTAAGAATCGGATCATCCACTCCGGCAGATGGAGCCATTTTTTTCGTAATCAACAAATTATCCGTCACATTGTGATAGTAGTTCATCGAACCGCTGATTTTTCCTTTCAAAAGAGTATAATCAATACCAATATTTTTAGAATCTGTAGTTTCCCACTGTAAGTTTCTGTTTTCTAATGCAACCGCAATACTTCCCGGCCAGGGATTACTTCCAACTCCCTGTACATAGCCTGAACCTAGCTTGTTACCTGTATTAATTAAGGTATTAGCAGAATAGTATCCTAAAGCAGCTTCGTTACCCAATTGTCCCCAGCTGGCACGTAGTTTTAAAGTAGAGATAAAAATATCTTTCGGGAAAAAATCTTCCTGCTCGATTTTCCATCCTAAGGCGATAGATGGGAAAGTTCCCCAACGGCTGTCTGCACCAAACTTAGAAGAACCGTCTCTTCTAACGGTCATTTGCAATAAATAACGATCATTATAAGAATAGTTTAACCTTCCGAAGAAAGAAACACGATTGTATTGAAACTTTGAACCGTCTGCAGTATAAGTCCCTCCTCTTCCGGCTCCGATAGTTTCAAAACCCGGATCAAGAAATCCTGACGGACGGTCGATAGAAACCAACTGTCCATTTTCTACAGTATAATCAGTTGTTTTTCCTTCAACACTTACCTGATTCCAGTTGGATGCCTGACTGTTAAAAGTATTACCCAGCATTAAACCAAAAACATGTTTTCCGAAAGTTTTATCGATAGTAATAATGTTATCTAATATCTGCTCATTCCAAGTTGTTCTCAACTCCGATTGCAAGGGATAAAGATGTACCTCTTTTGGATTAGCAATAAATGGAGGAAAATGAGCGGTTTGCTGGTTATTTTTCACACGATAAGAATAGGCCAATTTATATTTGAACCAAGGTGCAATATTGGCCGTTGCAGCAATATTAGCTGTAATATCCTGCCCTACATTATTACTTTTTCTAAAATGCTCTTCGGCAACCGGGTTCGTTCCGGCCGGCAAACCATTTTTGTTAGTCAATCCATAACCGTATTGTTCATTATCATCATAAACCGGAACTAACGGAGACATTGTATAAACTTCTTTCAACTGAAAGTTAGGCAATGCATTTTGTGTTCCGATATAAGCCATTTTTCCATCAATATCAAAAATAGATTTTTTGAAACTTACCCTTGCACTTCCTGTTTGAGAACCAAATTGATTGTCGATAATAATTCCTTTTTGCTTTACAAAGTTTCCGTATAAAGCAAATTTAAAATCACCTTGTCTTCCCTGAACTCCCAAACCGTAGTTTTGTGTAAATCCGGAACGAAAAACTTCATCCTGCCAGTCTGTATTAACATCAGACGGAGCCGTTATATAAGCCGGAAGCGCTTTTGGTGAAGTTGCATACTTGTTATACTCATCATACATTCTTTTATGAACTGTGCGATATCCGTCAGCATCCAATAAATCTAATGTTTTCGATGGATTGGTGATACTTAAAAAAGAGCTGAAATCTATTTTTACACCTTCTTTTTGTCCATTTTTAGTGGTTACGATAATCACACCATTTGCAGCAACAGATCCGTAAATAGCAGCCGCAGCACCATCTTTCAATACCTCCATCGATTCAATATTGGTTGGATTTATCGTATTAATATCTCCCTGGAATCCGTCAATAATATAAAGTGGTTCTGTAGCTCCAAAGGTATTTACCCCACGGATTTTTACGCTCACAGAGGCACCTGCCACACCACCGCTTTTCTGCACGTTTACCCCCGCTACTAAACCCTGAAGTGCTTCAGAAGGGCTTGTTGTCGCTCTGGTTTCTAAACTTTCTTTTTTAACAGTAGAAATAGCTCCCGTAACGTTGCTTTTCTTCTGAGAACCATAACCAATAACGACTACTTCATTCAGTTTATTGGTTTCTTCCTGCATGGTAATATTAAGTTCACCACGATTGTTTACGGCCTCACTTTTCTCTATAAATCCCATATAAGAGAAAACAATAACCGGATTCACAAGACTTGATGAATATACCAAAGTATAATTTCCGTCAATATCTGTTGCAGCATTGTATTTAGAGTCTTTAATAGAAATACTCACACCCGGCAGCGTATTGTTCTTGTCATCAGTAACTTTTCCGGAAATGGTCTTTTGTGCTTGATTTGCTTGCGCAAAATTGATGTTTGGCAACCACAAGCATAACAATAAAGGAAGAAAATAGAACTTCCTAATGAGTAGTTTTTTCATTTTGGTAATGGTTTTGGTTAATTAAAATTTCGCTTTTTTTAGTTTTTTTTATTTGTAGGCAAGCACTTTATGAGACATTCGATTACAGAACTGCCTTATAAAGTGCGGTATTCTCTTTGATTTGACTTTTAGAAAAACGGTTGGTATTCGTTTATTTTATAAGTCAAACTTTATTCCTTGTGCTAATGGCAGACTAGTAGTATAATTAATGGTATTGGTTTGTCTGCGCATGTACACCTTCCAGGCATCGGAGCCGGATTCTCTCCCACCGCCTGTTTCTTTTTCTCCGCCAAAAGCACCGCCAATTTCAGCACCGGAAGTACCGATGTTGACATTCGCAATACCACAGTCAGAGCCTGTAACCGATAAAAATAATTCGGCTTCTCTTAAATTATTAGTCATGATTGCTGAGGATAAGCCTTGTGCTACACCATTTTGAATAGCGATCGCATTCTCGACAGTTCCTGAGTATTTTAATAAATATAAAACCGGAGCAAAAGTTTCGTGCTGTACGATTTCAAATGAGTTATCAGCCTCTGCGATAGCAGGTTTTACATAACAGCCGCTTTCGTATCCCGAACCTGAAAGTACACCACCTTCAACCAGAATTTTTCCTCCTTCGGCTACTACTTTTCGTAGCGCCTGCTGATACATTTCAACTGCCTGAGTATCGATCAACGGACCAACATGATTCTTTTCGTCCAACGGATTTCCGATGCGCAGTTGCTTGTAAGCAGCTACTATTGCATCTTTTACTTTGTCGAATATACTTTCGTGAATGATTAAACGACGTGTCGACGTACATCTTTGTCCCGCCGTTCCAACGGCACCAAAAACAGCACCGATAACCGTCATTTTAATATCAGCATCCGGAGTTACAATGATGGCATTGTTTCCTCCCAACTCCAATAATGATTTTCCTAAACGTCCTGCAACTACCTGCGCTACAATTTTTCCCATGCGGGTCGAACCAGTAGCCGAGATCAAAGGAACACGTGTGTCTTTTGTCAATAACTCTCCAATGGTATAATCACCATTGATCAAACCTGAAATACCTTCCGGTAAATTATTCTCTTTGATAACCTCACTTATAATATTTTGACAAGCTATGGCACAAATAGGCGTTTTCTCTGATGGTTTCCAAACGCAAACATCTCCACAAATCCAGGCCAGAGCTGTATTCCATGCCCAAACAGCCACCGGAAAGTTAAAAGCCGAAATAATTCCAACTACTCCCAACGAATGATACTGTTCGTACATACGATGTCCCGGACGTTCTGAATGCATTGTTAATCCGTGAAGCTGACGAGAAAGTCCAACTGCAAAATCGCAGATATCAATCATTTCCTGTACTTCACCATAACCTTCCTGCAAAGATTTCCCCATCTCATAAGAAACTAATTTTCCTAATGCCTCTTTGTGCACACGTAACTTTTCCCCAAACTGGCGAACAATTTCCCCACGCTGCGGTGCTGGCATCAATCTGAACTGTTTGAAAGCAGCTGTTGCAGCCTCCATCACTTTTTCATAATCTGCAGCAGTTGATGTTTTAACTTTTGCAATCAATTGTCCGTCTACCGGAGAATAACTCTCCAAAATTTCTCCTCCTGAAAAATGATTCACTCCAGTTGAAGTTCCCTCATTAACTTCTTTTATTCCCAATTGGCTTAAAGCTTCCTTTATTCCGAATTGTAATTCTGTTACTGCCATTATGACTTTTTTAAAATAGGTTGTCCAGTTTTAAACTATAAAAAACTGATTATGATAACGATAACTATACTTATTTCCTGTAATTATTTAGCCTCCTGCAGCTTTACATCTGTACTTTCAAATATTTTATCGGCAGACGATGCAACAAATCCCTGATACAATTCGCCATTCGCCATTGGATAACGGAGGGCAAACTCATAATAACAAGATGGAATTTCTAAAGCACCCTCATCAAAATCTACTGCATACAGATCAGCAAGCGTGCTCGATTGCTCTAATAATTGCTCCGGAGTTCCTTTGATTTTTCCACCGGAAGCATTCAGTTTCCATCCGCTGTTTTCCAAAAAAGTATTAAGTTCTTCTAAGGTGTTAAATCCTTTTAAAGCATTAGTACTAATTGTAAAGTGATTGGCTCTGAAACCGTAAACATACATCCAGGCCGCATACTCCGATTCTTCTAATAAAGATTTATAGATAGCCTGTGAATTCCCTTTCCATACCGATCCGCTTAAAACTAATTCAGCATCGTTAAATAAGTTCTGATCACAACTGTTCAGGATATTCTGTACTGTTTCCTGTAACTCAGAAGAACATTTTTCTAATTCCAGCTCCGAAATAAAAATTCTTGGTGCATCTTTATCGGTAGCGTGCTCATAATGTCTGGCAAAAAGTTTTTTGCTTTCAAAATTATACTCTCCTTTTGCTTCATAACCAACATTCAGGAAAGGTTTTTCTAAAACCTCAATATTTACACGTTTATCATTAAAAGTACGAATCGCTATATGGTCATTTTTTATCTCTTCTCCTCTTTCTTCCAGTAATTCATGTATTCTTCTTGCAGATGGGGTAATATTGGCATATTGCTCCCATAATTTCATAAGTAATTGATTTTTATCCATTTCCGTTTTGTTAAAATAGTGTGATTATCACACAAATTTATATATAAAAGTGTTATTATAACACCTTACTTTTACGTTTATTTAAAATTCGACATTTCACATCATTTTTTTTGTAATTTTGACACTTATAAAATCATTTTTAACTTAAGAATTGTCAAAATAATAGAAATCTCTAAACTACGCCAAACCATGCCAAGTATCAAGAAGAATGAAAATACTGACTATTTAGACCGCGAAATCATACATAAACTAAGTGAAAATGGAAGAATCTCTTTTTCAGATCTTGCCAAGGAACTAAACATATCCAATTCATTGGTACATTTAAGAGTTAGAAAATTACAGGAATCGGGAATTATTACCGGTTTTTCGGTAAAATTAAATCCTAAAGAAATTGGTTTTGAAACCACTACTTATACAGGAATTGTGACTAAAGAAGCACGATTTTCCTATTCTATTGCCGAAAAATTAAAAGAAATTCCAGAAGTTGTAGAATGCCATTGGGTTTCGGGAAAGTATGCCTTATTTATTAAAATTGTGGCAGTTAATAATGAAGAGCTTCGCAAAATTTTATACGAGCAAATTCATCAAATTGAAGGTGTAGGAAGCACCGATTCGTTTTTCTCTTTTGGATCGGCATTTGAGAAAAACCTGCCGGTATAACCATTTATGCCAGCAGTAAAAGGTTTAAAGTTATCCGGGTTTACATTAGAAAAGCTGTTTTCTAAAACTTAATTTGAGAAAACAGCATCTGTTCTAAAAATACTTATTTACATTTTTCAATCAAATCCTCGGAAGGGTTTCTTCCAAAAACTTTAAAATATTTTTTTGAAAAATAATCTACTCTGGTGAAATTAAGATCATAGGCCAACCGAACAATAGAATCATAAGATCCGCTACACAATAATTGATGTGCCAGAATAATTTTTTCTTTTTTAAAAAAATCATTTGGTGTAACACCTTCAATTTCTTTAAAGAGTCTTTTGTATTTACTAGTCGACATATTGGCAACTTTTGACAACTCTCCAATTCCGGGGAATTTATTTTTTAAATTATGCAGTAAATACTTTTTAGAAATCTCCATGCCGGTCAGGTCTGTTTTTTTTATCCTGCACGAAGGCAAAACAGCATCTGAATACCGCTGAATAAAGTTTCCTAATAATTTTAAAGCTACTCCTTTGAGATAGAAACTGGAAAATTGATTTAAAACATCCTTATTCTTTATCGAATCGATCAGTATTCTACTATTGCTGTCAATAAGATCGTGAAAACAAAGTTCTTTGCTTTCAAATTTATCTTTTAGTTTGTGAACATACATTGGACGAAGTAATTTCTGATCCACGATTAAACGCATTGTAAATATCCTCTTTCCGGCTGTATGTTCATAAATATTTTCTATGCTATTCTTCCATACAAAGAGTCCCAAATTCGCTAAAGAGCCTACTTTATAACTAATATCGCGAATCTGAATCCAGTTGATCTCTTCGCTAAGATCAAAGTTTATGATATACAAATCATCATGACTTGCCTGCTGTTTAATTCTTAAAGGTGCTGTTAGTACTAAATCTAATAAAAGTAATGACATCCCCGGAATGACTTCAAGAAAACACGCATACCCTTTTCCGACATTATCGGGAATCATCATAATCTTGTCATCAATTAAATGAACTCCCGTCTTCGCTGCCAGTTCTTTAAACCAGAGCGAAGATAATCCATAACGATATTCGAATTTGTTCATATTACTTGTTGAGCAAATACTTTCGGGGACATATGGTACCTTTTTTTAAAAGCCATTCCAAAGTAAGCGGCATTGCAAAAACCAAACTGTTCCGAAATTTGAGTTACCGATAACTCTTTTTGTTCGAGAAGTTCTTTTGCTTTGTACAATTTATTGTTCATGTGATACAATTGCGGGCTCGTTTTAAGTACTTTTTTAAAGACATATTTAAATTTTGAAGGAGACATATTCACCTGATCAGAAAGCACCTCAATACCCGGAAAACTTCCTTCAAGGTTCTCATTTAAAATTCTTTCCGAATCTATAATTTTTAATAAGTCATTTTCTTTAATTTCTAAATTCTTGCTTTTATCTACCAAAACAGTTTCCAAAAGATCCGAGATTAACAAATAAACCGTTGCAGCTAAATCTAAATCGAAACTGGGACTTCCTACTTTTTTTCGACGCAGTTCTGTTAGATGAGCATAACTATCAGGGCTCATTCTTCCAAATTTTGCCAGAATATTATTTTCAGTCTGAAAGAAATTGTGAATCCTTTTCTCTCCATTAGTAAAAGAATAAAATAAATCTTTTCGAACAAACAGGCACAAAGCAAATGTTCGGCTTCCTTTTTTTACTAAACTTTCCAATTGTAATGTTCCATCAATAACTGATAAATCAAATCCCGATCTTCTCAGAGCGTCTGAATTATTTTTTGAGGAGACCTTAATTTCCCCCACATCAGTCAGATCATAATAAATCCCAATGAAATTATCCTCCTTACTTTTCTGAACTATTAGCAAATCCGTATTGTATTCAATATCAAGATACAGTGCGGATATACCCTCTCTACATTTAAAAAAATAGCGGTTTCCTGTCTGTATATGGGGTGAGGCTTTAATAAAGTTACCTTCTGCCTTGCCTTTGAGCTGTTTGGCCAATGGCTCAACCCAATTCAGACTGGAATCGTATTGACAGACAATCTTTTTCATAAACAATAAATATAAGCCGTTAGACGAATCTTGATAAAATATATTGCGATACTAAATGTTACACCTATGCAACTGAATTGATGCAAAGCCCCAATTCTAATCTCATTTCTGCTTTAACTTTATCACAATCAAGAAGAAAAACATCTTTAACTTTCTTCAGTTTCAGTTTCATTCTACCATCCAGACAACATAAAATAAGAGGAACTCCTCTCCTATAGAGTTGCATCATATCCACTAACTCATTATCACTGTATATCATAAAGACTACTACATTATAGCCTTCTACTGAGTCATCAAAATTTCTAGTATTTTTATATGAATCGAATTCAAAATTGTTCTTGAACTCGTACTTTAAAAATTTGCCAAAATACCTTTGACTGTCAAACACTAAACCTTTTTTCTTTTCCATAACTGATGCCCTTTCAATTTAACTTCTATTAACAATAAAACTTTCTTTAAATTAACTTCACTTCTGAAATTCTAAATTGCATTTCTACAGTACAAATTTATAATCATAGAAACTGTATAAAGGTCAATTGTAATAATGAGTAGTAATCTTGAAATAAATGGTCAATTAAATGGAGAAAAGGTTTCTCTTTAATAATTATTTTCTTATTCTTATCCTTTCCCTATACTTTTTTAGCAGTAAACTGTATTATGCCAAAACAAGGTCAGTCAAGTTTAACCATAAACTTGACTGACTTGCGATCTCAACCATATTGTTGTGTTTTATCTTTACTTATATCAATAATAAAGAGTAATAAACTATCTAAATCAATTAATTGCTCCTCTTGTTTTAGTTATTTTTTATATAGAGATAACCTGTTTTTTCTTTCATTATACCATTAGTTTCATAACGCAGAATATAAAAATACGTTCCTGTTGGTAACCCACTGCCTTTACTAATCGTATATTTTCCTTCAGATATACCTCGGAAAACATTATTGTTATTTCCATAATTACTGGTTTTGAAAACCGGAATCCCTGTTGAGTTAAAAATCTCAAGTGTATTGTTTGGATACTGTTGTAAACCATCAATTCTTAAATAATCGTTTGTACCATCTCCTCCCAATGAAAGCGCATTGTAGACAACAACTTCTTTAATTTGAATTGATGCTTCTGCTTTCACATTAGTTGCGTTAGAATCTTCAGGATCCGAAGATTTTAAATAGGCTACATTCAGATAATCACCCGATCCTTTTACTATTGCAGTAACCAAAAGTGTATAACTTTCCTGAGTTCGTACTATTGGCAATGTCCAAACTCCATCAATAACACCATAATTTCCGGAAGAAACCTGCGATGTTACATAATCATATCCTGATGGAAGTTTATTGCTGATAATTATATCTTTAACATCAATTGCTCCCCGATTCTCTACTGTAATGGTAAAAACGACCTGCTGTCCAATATCCGGTGTAGGATTATCAACTGTCATTTCTAAACCAATATCCAATGAATCTTTCAGAATAACTTTAACTTCTAATCGTGTCGGACTCTCAATACTGCCGTCTTTTATTGCGCCATAATAGGTCTTTCCATCTGTTAACGCTGTTTTTGGATCAATTACGTTGCCTCCGGTTGGGGCATCGTACCAAATTACTCCTGTTTCATTAGTAACCAAATTCGAAATGGTCGGATTGCTTGATTTCAAAAATTCCTGTGTCGGATCATTTGTCGTTGGTGTTTTTGGATCTTTTAGTTTAACGTTCACTTCCAGACGGGTCGGACTCTCACAAGTACCTGCTTTTAATGAACCATAATAAGTTTTATCATTTTCTAAAGCAGTTGTTAAACTCACTATATTTCCACCTGTAGGCGCATCGTACCAACTAATACCTGTTTCATTGGTTACCAAACTTGCCACTGTCGGACTACTCGATTTCAAAAATTCTTGTGTACTGTTAGCCGTGGTTGGTGTCTGAGGATCACTAATCTTTACTGTTACAGCCAAACGTTTCGGGCTCTCACAAGTACCTACTTTTAGCGAACCGTAATATGTCCTTCCGTTTACCAAAGCTGTTGTTGAACTCACTACATTTCCCGCAGTAGCGGCATCGTACCAAATCACTCCTGTTTCATTGGTTGCCAGACTCGCAATTGTAGCATTCGAAGATTTACAGAATTCCTGTGAACTGTTAGCTGTGGTTGGTGTCTGAGGATCGCTGATCGTTACTGTTACTGCCAATCTTGTTGGGCTCTCGCAAGTACCTACTTTTAGTGAACCATAATATGTTGTTCCGTTTACCAAAGCGGTTGTTAAGCTCACTACATTACCTAAAGTAGCCGCATCGTACCAATTAACTCCTGTTTCATTGGTTACCAAACTTGCCACGGTAGCATTACTGTTTTTACAAAATTCCTGTGCTGCAGTTCCTGTTGGTGTTTTTGGATCGCTGATCGTTACCATTACTGCCAATCGCGTTGGACTTTCACAAGTACCTACTTTTAGCGAACCGTAATAGGTTCTTCCGTTTACCAAAGCCGTCGTTGGTATTACTACATTACCAGCTGTTGCGGCATCGTACCACGTAACTCCTGTTTCATTGGTTACC
>NZ_AMYW01000017.1:0-110319 GCF_000335775.1 Flavobacterium sp. WG21 | reverse complement strand
CCTTCCACTACAGCTTTAACTAGCGGTACCTATTATGCTGTTATCAAAGATCCAATCACCAATTGTGAAAGTGCAGTTATATTAGCTGTAGTGATCAGTGTTACCGATCCGGGAACACCAACTTTAGTTACAGCAGGAACACAAAACTTCTGTTTGGTAAATGCTCCAACTTTTGCAAGCGTTCAATTTAATGAAGCCAATATCGTTTGGTACACAGCATTGACCGGAGGAACAGTTATTCCTTCGACTACAGCCTTAACCAGCGGTACTTATTATGCGGTAATCAAAGATCCAATCACAAATTGCGAAAGTGCCGTGAGATTAGCGGTAACGATTAATGTTACTGATCCTGGAACACCGGTTATCACTAACACTACTCAGAATTTCTGTTTAGTGAATGCACCAACTTTTGCATCGATTGATGTAAGTCCTGCTGTTGCCGCCAATATTGTTTGGTACACGACGTTGACCGGAGGGGTCTTAATTCCATCCACAACAGCTTTGACCACTGGAGTTTACTACGCTGCAATCAAAGATCCGACAACTCTTTGTGAAAGTGCTGTCAGATTAGCGATTACGATCAATGTAACCGATCCGGGAACTCCTGTGATTACAAAAACTACTCAGAATTTCTGTTTGTTCAATGCACCAACTTTTGCATCGATTGATGTAAGTCCAGCTGTTGCGGCCAATATAGTTTGGTACACTGCCTTAACCGGAGGAATTTTAATTCCATCGACTACAGCATTGACAAGTGGTACATATTATGCTGCAATCAAAGATCCGGTAACTCTTTGTGAGAGTAATGTGAGATTGGCGATTGTCATTATTGTAACCGATCCTGAAGCACCAATTATTACCAAAACTACTCAGGATTTCTGTTTGGTAAATGCGCCAACTTTTGCAACAATCGACGTAAGTCCTGCCGTTGCAGCAAATATTGTTTGGTACACAGCGTTGACTGGAGGAACAGTAATTCCTTCTACAACAGCTTTAACTACGGGAATTTATTATGCTGCGGTTATAGATCCGGTATCAGGATGTGAAAGTACCGAAAGATTACCAATTACAATCAATGTTACTGATCCTGGTACACCAACTCTGGTAACAGCGGGAACGCAAAACTTCTGTTTGGCAAATGCACCAACGTTTGCAAGTGTTCAGTTTAATCAGGCCAATATTGTTTGGTATACTGCAATAACAGGAGGAACGGTGATTGCACCGACCACAGCTTTAACCAGCGGTACTTATTATGCAGTAATTAAAGACCCAGTTACTAATTGCGAAAGCGCCGTAAGATTAGCGGTAACGATCAATGTTGCTAATCCGGGAACACCAACTTTAGTAACAGCGGGAACACAAAACTTCTGTTTGGCAAATACGCCAACCTTTGCCAGTGTTCAGTTTAATCAGGCAAACATAGTTTGGTATACTGCGCTAACAGGAGGAACAGTGATTCCTTCTACTACAGCTTTAACCAGTGGTACTTATTATGCAGTGATAAAAGATCCTGTATCAGGATGTGAAAGCGCCGTAAGATTAGCGGTAACCATTAATGTTTCTGATCCTGGAACACCAACATTGGTTACAGCGGGAGTACAAAACTTCTGTTTGGTAAATGCTCCAACGTTTGCCAGTGTTCAATTTAATCAGGCAAACATAGTTTGGTATACCGCGCTAACAGGAGGAGCATTGATTCCTTCTACAACAGCTTTAATCAGCGGTACTTATTATGCAGTAATAAAAGATCCTGTATCAGGATGTGAAAGTGCTGAAAGATTAGCCGTAACGATTAGCGTTACTGATCCTGGAACACCAACATTGGTTACAGCGGGAGTACAAAACTTCTGTTTGGTAAATGCTCCAACGTTTGCCAGTGTTCAGTTTAATCAAGCCAATATTGTTTGGTATACTGCGCTAACAGGAGGAACGGTGATTGCACCGACCACAGCTTTAACCAGCGGTACTTATTATGCCGTAATTAAAGACCCGGTTACAAACTGTGAAAGCGCCGTAAGATTAGCGGTAACGATCAATGTTGCCAATCCGGGAACACCAACTTTAGTAACAGCAGGAACACAAACCTTCTGTACGGTAAATGCACCAACGTTTGCGAGTGTTCAATTCAATCAGGCAAACATAGTTTGGTATACTGCGCTAACTGGAGGAACAGTGATTCCTTCCACTACAGCTTTAACCAGTGGTACTTATTATGCAGTGATAAAAGATCCTGTATCAGGATGTGAAAGTGCTGTGAGATTAACAGTAAATGTTAATGTAATCGATCCGGGTACGCCAACAACAACAGCAGCCACTCAGGTATTCTGCTCAGGAAATAATCCAACAGTTGCTAACATTCAAGTAAACGGAAGCAACATCGTGTGGTATACAACTGCAACTGGCGGAACTGTCGTTGCGGGAACTACACCATTAGTAAATGGTGATTATTATGCAGCGATAAAAGATCCGGTATCCGGTTGTGAAAGCAGCGTGAGACTGAAAGTTACTGTAACTATTGGAATTTCTAAAGATCCAACTACAACTGCGGCGACTCAGAATTTCTGTTCTACAAGTGCTCCTACCTTTGCAAATATTCAGGTTAACGAGAGTAATGTAGCATGGTTTAGTAGCGCAACAGGCGGAACAGCAATTCCATTGACAACCGCTTTAACTTCCGGTACCTATTACGGAGAGCTTACAGATCCGGTAACAGGATGTAAAAGTGCTAATCGTTTGCAGGTTGTCATTACCATTGTAACCCCAATGGCGACACCTACAACTAATGCAGCAACTCAAAACTTCTGTTCGGTAGATGCACCAAAAGTGTCTAACATTCAAGTGAATGAATCCGGTGTAATCTGGTACAGTACTCCAACAGGCGGAACTGCTATTCCGGCAACTACAGCTTTAGCTACTGGTACTTATTATGGAGTAATCGCAAGCAGTTCTGGTTGTGAAAATCCAATTAGATTGGCCGTTGCAGTAACGGTAAACGTACCGCTTAGTGTTACTACTCCAAGAACGACACAGGTATTTTGTTTATCAGCAGCGCCAACAGTTCAGGATATTGTAGTAAATGAGGCTAACATTGTTTGGTATACCACTGCATCTGGAGGAACTCCACTGGCAGTGAATACACCTCTTGTTGCGGCAACTTATTATGCTGCGGCACAAGGGAACATTACTAATGGCTGTGGAGCAGTTCCGAGATTAGCGGTGATTGTTACCTTTAACAATGATGCATTGGTTCCTATTACAACAACAGATGATACGCCATGTGTATTCCAGGGAGTTACTTATTCGATTGCCAATGGAAAATCAAATTATGTATGGTCAGTTTCTAACGGAACAATTACTTCAGGCGGAGGACTTAACGACGGTTCTGTAACCATTTCCTGGTCAGATATTGGACCGGGTAAAGTTGAGGTTGAGTATATTAATACTTGTAACGAGAGAACTACAAAATCATTAAATGTAATTGTAGCAACTTGTTCTGATCTGACGATAACCAATACAGTTAGCAATCCTAAGCCTAATTTTGGTGATCAGATAACATTTACCATAACAGTAAATAATATTGGTCAGGGTAATTTTATCAATACAATAGTAAGCGATTTATTACCTAGCGGATATAATTTGATAAGTGCATCTGCAACAGCAGGAACATACAGTTTGTTATCCCAAATTTGGACGATTCCAACGTTGAATGCAGGACAAAGTGTGGTCCTTACAATTGTAGCAGAAGTATTGCCGGGTGGTAAATACTTAAGCGTTGCAACTGTCGAGACTTCCACTCCGTTAGATGTGGATTCATCAAATAACTCGGCTTCAGTTTCTGTTGAACCAATTTGTTTGACCGTTTACAATGAATTTACTCCAAACAATGACGGGGCAAATGATTTGTTCAGAATTGATTGTATCGAAACTTATCCAAATAATGAGTTGAAAGTGTATAACAGATACGGTTCATTAGTATATAGTAAACAACATTATGAAAATGATTGGGACGGAACCGCTAATGTATCCGGAGTTATCAACAGAGGAGATATGCTGCCAACAGGTACTTATTTCTATGTGATAGCAATAGGAGACGGAACGGTTAAAAAAGGATGGTTGTCTATAATGAGATAAGCAGCCGTATTAATCATCTAATTAATTAAACTTAATAAGTATCGTTATGAAACTATATATAAAATCAATAGAAACGTATTTTATTTTAATATGTTCTTTTATCACATTTTGTGCCAGTGCACAACAGGATCCGGAGTACACGCAATACATGTACAATACGATGTCGGTGAATCCAGCTTATGCTGGATCTACCGGAACCATCGAGGCGACACTTCTACATCGTTCGCAATGGGTTGGAATCGATGGAGCACCCGAAACACAATCATTTTCTGTTCATTCACCTCTTCGAAACGAGATGATTGGTTTAGGATTAAGTGTTGTAAATGACAAAATTGGTCCGTCAAACGAGTTGTATATCGACGGGAACTTCGCTTATTCAATTCCTTTAGGATATGAAAAAAGACTTGCGTTTGGATTAAAAGCAGGTATGCGAATGTTAAACGTAGATTGGTCAAAAGGACGATTCTATAACAATAATGATGTACTACTGAATCAGAATATTAATAATCAATTGAAACTGGCTGTAGGAGCAGGGGTGTACTATTACACTAACAAATGGTATGTTGGTCTTTCAGTTCCAAGTTTTATTAAAAGTGATTATTACGATGATATTCAGGAATCTATATCTTACGATCGATTGCATTACTACCTTATGGGAGGTTATGTTTTTGATTTGAATCCAAACTTAAAATTTAAGCCGGCATTTTTGGTAAAAGCAGTGAGTGGAGCACCACTTACTGCTGATATCTCGGCAAATTTTATGATAGCAGAAAAGTTTGTAATAGGTGGATCTTACCGAACAGACGACTCGATAAGTATTCTGGCAGGTTTTCAGATATCCAGAAGTTTTTATGCAGGGTATGCTTTTGATTATACCGTTAGTGATTTGAATAAATACAATGATGGATCACATGAGATCATCTTGCGTTATCAGTTTACTAGAAAACAAAGTAAAATCAAATCACCTCGATTCTTCTAAAACATAAATCCTATGAAAAAACTATATATCCTCAGTTTAGTCTTGAGCATTACTTTTGGTTTTGCTCAAAAGACTAATTTAAAAAAAGCCGATGCATTGTTTCGAAATTTCTCTTATCTCGATGCTTCTAAAGCTTATGAAGAGTGTTTGCAGAATATAGAGAATCCAACAGCACAAACCATAAAAAATGCGGCAGATTCTTATTATTTTATTTCCGATGGAAGAAATGCGCTTCGATGGTATAAAAGACTCTATCAGATACAAGGGAATAATCTGACCGACATTTATTACCTGCGCTATATTCAGTGTTTGAAATCTGTTATGGATTATGATGAAGCCGATAAAATTACCAAAGAGTATCTCAATAAAAAAGGAGATCAGAAAGAGATCAATCGGTATGTTGCTCAGAAAAAACAATTAGACAGTCTGGCCAAAACAAAGTCTTTGTACGACATTAGAAACTTAGACATTAATACCGGTAAATCTGATTTTGGAGCTACATTTTTTCAGGACCGAATCGTATTTTCATCGGCCAGAGATACTACGAAGTTTGCCGATAAACTTTACAACTGGAACAATCAGCCTTTTCTTAATTTGTATGTAGCCGAACGAAATCCCGCTGATGGAGGTTTATTTAACGAAAAACTGTTTATCCCTAACGTGATGACTAAATATCACGAAGCAACCGCCTCTTTTGATGCCAGCGGAAAAACAATTTACTATACGTCTAATATTGTCAAGAAAAACAAATTAGTAGTCGACCAGGACAGAATCAACAACTTTCAAATTCTAAAAGGATCTTTGGTAGACGGAAAGGTAGAAAACCCGCAAAAGATTTTCTTTGATAGTGATGATTATTCTGTTGGGCATCCTAGTTTAAGCGACGACGGTAAATTGCTCTTCTTCGCTTCCGATATGCCGGGCGGCTATGGAGAAACCGATTTGTATGTTGTGAAAATCGCAAACGACGGAACCATGAGTTCCCCTCAAAATTTAGGGCCAAAAATTAACACATTAGGAAATGATCTTTTTCCATTCTTTCGTAACGGAATACTTTATTTTTCTTCAGACGGACATTATGGTTTAGGAGATTTAGATGTGTACGAAAGTAAAATGTTATCGGATGGGAGCTTTTCGGCACCGAAAAATTTGGGAGCTCCAATAAACAGTAATAAAGACGATTTTACTTTTGTGATTGATAAAACCGGAAGTTATGGATATGTATCTTCCAACAGAGCAGGAGGAAAAGGCGATGATGATATTTATTCCTTTACTAAAGGACAACCCGTTTGCAATCAGAATATTTCAGGTAAAGCAATCGATCATAAATCAAAAGCACTTTTAGCCGATGTTACTATAATAGCTTATGATCCGTATAATGAAGTTTTGGCAGAAACTAAAACCAATTTTGACGGCAAATATGCGGTAACAGTTCCTTGCAACAAAGCAGTTCGTTTGGTAGCGTCAAAATTTAATTATAGTGACGATGAAAAAACTGTTGCCACAACCAAAATCAATGAAGCCGAAATTACCGATGTCGATTTTGAGCTTAGTAATTATGATGACCTGGTAGTGAAAAAACAAGGAGTCGAAAAAGTAGACGTTAATCCGATCTATTTTGATTACGATAAATACAATATTACACCTTTGGCAGCCACTGAGCTGGATAAAGTAGTATTTGTGATGCGAAAATTTCCTAAAATCCGTATCAAAATTGAGTCCCATACCGATTCTAGAGGTAAAGATGCTTATAACCTGAAACTTTCAGATAATAGAGCTAAATCAACACGTGATTATATCCTTTCACAAGGTATTGACACTGCAAGAATCGAAAGTGCTATTGGTTACGGTGAAAGCCGTCCGATCAATAAATGCAAAAATGGTGTAAAATGTACCGAGGCGGAACATTTGTTAAACAGACGCTCAGACTTTATTATAATTCAAAAATAGAGTTACATTTTCACACTAATGATTGAATTGTTAGTTTGAATTTTAAAATGAAGAAACCATTTGGAAGTTGGTTTTTATTAATTCTTTTTTAAGAAGAATGGGCAGGAAGAAAATCAAGTTGCATCTTTTTGCAACTTGATTTTTGAGTTTATAAAACTTTTGGATTTTACTGTTTTTGAACAAAAATAATCCTAATTTTGGTATTCAATTATTCAAAATCAAAACCTCCGGTATTTTAAAATCTTATGAGTATTCAAGAAACAATTCAGACTTTACGAAACGAACTTAATCAGCACAATTACAATTATTACGTGTTAGACAACGCTACAATTTCTGATTATGATTTTGATATTAAGTTAAAGGAACTTCAGGATTTAGAAAATAAACATCCTGAGTTTTTTGATGAAAATTCCCCAACTCAAAGAGTAGGAGGTGCCGTGACCAAGAATTTTAAAACAATTGCACACCAGTACAGGATGTATTCTTTGGATAACTCCTATTCTAAAGAAGATTTACTGGATTGGGAAGCCAGAATTCAGAAAGTTTTAGGAAATGTAGATCTGCAATATACCTGCGAATTAAAATACGACGGAGCTTCGATCAGTATTACTTATGAAAACGGAAAACTGGTTCAGGCTTTAACACGAGGAGACGGTTTTCAGGGAGATGAGGTAACCAACAACATCAAAACCATAAAATCGATTCCTTTACAATTAAAAGGGAACTATCCGGATAAATTTGATATTAGAGGAGAAATAATTCTGCCTTTTGCCGGTTTCGAAAAAATGAATCAGGATCTAATTGAAATAGGCGAAACACCGTATTCAAATCCCAGAAATACAGCTTCAGGAAGTTTGAAATTACAGGATAGTGCTGAGGTTGCCAAACGTCCGTTAGAATGTTTACTGTATTTTGTTACAGGAAACAATCTCCCGTTTACTTCCCAGTTTGAAGGATTGGAATCAGCCAGAAATTGGGGATTCAAAGTGCCTAACGAAGCAAAACTGGTGCAAAATATGCAGGAAGTTTTCGATTTCATTGATTATTGGGACGTACATCGTCATAATTTACCTTACGAAACCGATGGTGTAGTCGTAAAAGTAAACAGTATTCAGCATCAGGAAGAATTAGGATACACTGCAAAATCTCCACGTTGGGCCATAGCTTATAAATTCAAATCAGAACAGGTTTCGACCACACTTCAGTCTATTTCATATCAGGTAGGCCGTACGGGAGCAATAACTCCTGTAGCCAATTTAGAACCGGTACAACTGGCCGGAACCATTGTAAAAAGAGCCTCTTTGCACAATGCAGATCAGATTGAAAAATTGGATATCAGAATCAATGACACCGTTTTTGTAGAAAAAGGAGGAGAGATCATTCCAAAAATAATTGCCGTCGACCTGTCCAAACGCCCAGAAGATTCAGAAGTTACTGCATACATCACACATTGTCCGGAATGCCAAACCGAATTGATTCGAAATGAAGGAGAAGCCAATCATTATTGCCCTAACTTTTATGGGTGCCCACCGCAGATTATTGGAAGGGTTCAACATTATATTTCAAGAAAAGCAATGGATATTGAAGGGCTTGGTGGTGAAACAGTTGCTTTGCTTTTCAACAATGGATTGGTGCACAATTATGCCGATTTGTATGAATTAAAAGTAGAAGATATTTTACCTTTAGAGAGAATGGCACAAAAATCTGCCGAGAATCTGGTAAAAGGAGTAGAGAAATCAAAAGAAATCCCATTTGAGAGCGTTCTTTTTGCCTTAGGAATTCGTTTTGTAGGGGAAACGGTAGCCAAAAAACTGGCGAAACATTATAAAAATATTGATGCATTACGTCAGGCCACCCTGATGGATTTGATTTTGGTAGATGAAATTGGAGAAAGAATTGCCAAAAGTGTAATTGAGTTTTTTGAGAATAAAGAGAATCAGGAAATTATAGACCGTCTCAAAAGTTACGGCATTCAGTTTGAAATTGTAGAGAAGATAAACCCGAATGCTACCGAAAAATTTATCGGAAAAACATTTGTGGTTTCGGGAGTTTTTACTCAATTCTCCAGAGACGAATTGAAGAAAACTATTGAAGACAATGGTGGTAAGGTAGGAAGCTCTATTTCGGCAAAAACAGATTTTGTTGTCGCAGGAGATAATATGGGACCGGCAAAATTAGAAAAAGCCAGTAAATTAAATATCCCTATTCTGTCTGAAGAAGATTTTATAAACAAACTAAATGAAAGCGAATAAACCGTCGTTGATTTTATTTTTTTTAGCATTATTATGCACGGCCATTTTTGACTGGACCGAGCTGTTTTTATTTGCGACTTATGCCAAAGCCATTGTAATTCCTTCGATTTTTATTTATTTTTTGATTAGCACCGAATTCAATATCGGGAAAATCGAAGGGGTTATCTTTTTATTCAGCTTTATTGGCCAGGTGTTTAATCTAATGGATATCGAAAGTTCTGAATTAGGGGGAGTCCTGTGTTTTTTAGTCGTTTACCTTTTAATTATCCGACTTTATCTGGGAGGGCATGAAAAAATAAAACTGGAAAAAAAAGATTTTCTTCCAGTTTCTATAGTAGTTATTTTTATTGTATATCTCTTAGTATCAGCACTAGGGATGCAATTTGATAATATGAAACGATTTAGTTTGATCTATATGATCTACGGAATTGTCTTAAGTGTGTTAAGTTGTTTGTCCTTCATTAGTTATATTACAAAAGGAACCTACTTAGCGTTACTCATGTCATTAATGGCAATTTCCTATATCTTTTCAGATATATTCTATATTTTTAATGAATACTTTTCCTATTCCGTAGTTCTGGTATTGATCCGGGATGTCACTCAAATTTTAGCATACTTTTTTATGGTCGAGTATTTCCTGGAAAAAACGAAAACCAAAAAAAAGAAAAACGCTAAACAATAATTGATTTCCCTTCGTTCGTGTGAGCTTTGTTCTTATCGAAGTAAAAGTCTATTCTTCCTAAATTGATTCCGTAGCAGCCTACCTGATTCACCAAAACATCCTGATTGGCTTTGTTTTTTACAACAGTTGGTTTGTCTAAGAAAGTATGTGTGTGGCCTCCAATAATCAAATCGATATCCTGAGTTTGAGCAGCCAGTTTTAAATCACAAATTTTAGATTCATCGTCTTTGTATTTGTATCCAAGATGTGACAGACAAACAACCAAATCGCATTTTTCTTCTTTCTTTAGCAATTGCGTCATGTCCTGCGCAATTTCTACAGGATTGTTGTAAACTGTTTCTTTGTACATTTGTTTGTCAACTAGGCCGGCAAGCTCGATTCCTAAACCAAATACACCTACTTTAATTCCGTTTTTATTGAAAATTTTATACGGTTTTACAAGACCGTTCATCACCGTATTTTTAAAATCGTAGTTCGAGCAGATAAAATCAAAACTAGCGTGAGGCATTTGTGCATGTAATCCGTCAAGACCATTGTCGAAATCGTGGTTTCCAATAGTCGATGCGTCGTACTTCATCATACTCATCAGTTTAAATTCCAATTCCCCTCCATAATAATTAAAATAAGGAGTTCCCTGAAAAATATCGCCGGCATCCAATAAAAGTACATTTGGATTTTCTTTACGAATCGTTTCTATAAGTGCAGCTCTGCGTGAGACACCGCCTTTGTTTGGATTACGAGGATCATCAGCCGGAAATGGATCAATATGACTGTGAACATCGTTAGTATGTAGAATGGTTAAGTGTTTGATATCGTTATTTTCAAAACTGCTCAACGACAAACCTAGACTTAATAAGGCAGTACTTGCAGCTGTTTTTTCGATAAATTCTCTTCTTTTCATTTTGTATGTTTTTGCGAAATGGGATTTTTATTCTTCTGTAATTCGGATGTCTTTTGCTACCGGAATCGTATCAACTTCTTTAAAGTAATCAATTAATACATCTCTCAGTTTGTAGTTCAGATCATATTTTTGAACACTTTTTGCGAAAAAAGACATACTGTCTCCGCCATTTGCCAAATAATCATTTGTTGCTACATAGTAAATTTTATTAAGATCAAGTGGCTTTCCCTGAATCATAATATTCTTTGCAGTCTTGTCTTTTGCAATAGTAAAAGTCATACCCGATAAAGGTTGTGCTTTTTGTGCCTTAATAATATAAGAAGTCATTTCTAAAATCTGATCTCCTTTTAAAGCCATAACCACCATACTGTTTTCAAAAGGCATGATTTCAAATGCTGTTCTGTTAGTTACATTTCCTTTAGGCAATATAGCTCGTATACCACCATGATTTAGTAAGCACAAGTCAATTTTTTTCTTCTCGCGTGCCTCAAAAACCAGGTTTCCTCTTTTAACGCAAACATCAGCCATAAGGTTACCAATACTGGTTTGCCATTTCCCTGTACTTTTATCAAGAGTTTCAGGGCAATAAGCCAGAACATTATCTAAATCCTTATTAATATGATCACGATAAGGTTTAATAAAGTTCTCAATTGCAGGAGTTTCAGTTCCTTTTTCAGTTATCGGAAGTTGCTTTCCTTCAATTTTTGTTAGATTATAATTTTTCTGGCTACAGGAAAATATAAAAAAAAGTGTTAAGAATATAACAAAAAGTTTCAAAACTCCGTTATACTTTTTTAGTTTTACCATCTTAAATGCGACTTAAATAATTAATTTTGTAATCTGGTAAAAGTACTATGTTTTTAAATTATATAAAGGAATTTTTTGTAAAAAAATCATTAAAAAATAACTTGAATAATGTCAAAAACGAAGTATTTACAAGTAATGTGCAAACAATTGGTTTACTGATTGATGAAAGTAGATTTGATCATTCAGAAGACCTGATAAAGGAATTGGTCTCGAAAGGAATTACTCCTGAGAATATCAAAATTGCAGTGTACAGAAGTAAATTTAGCGAGAAACAAACGTATTCAAGACCAACTTTTGGACGAAAAAGCGTCAATTGGAAGGGGGAAATTACAGAAGGTTTCTTAAATGAATTTATAAAAACAGAATTTGATCTTTTGATTAGTTATTATGATATTGAAACGGCCATTTTGATGCTGATAACTGCCAAGTCAAAAGCGAAGTTTAAAGTAGGATTCGCATCAGTAGATGAAAAATTAAATCGATGGATGATTGATACTGCTATAAAGAATTACAAACTTTTCGTGCACGAATTGTTTAGATATTTAAAGAGTATAAAATAAAATTATAAAGTAGAATATGCAATCATTAATAGGAACTGGTGTTGCGCTTGTAACCCCATTTAAAAAAGACTTTTCAGTAGATATCGAAGCTTTACAGCGCATCGTTAATTTTTCGATAGACGGTGGTGTTGAGTATCTTGTAGTTATGGGAACAACGGCAGAAAATGCTACTCTGACACAAGCCGAAAAAGAACTGGTGATTAAAACGGTTATCGATACTAATAAAGGAAGACTGCCATTGGTACTTGGAGTTGGTGGAAATAATACCATGCAAATTGTAGAGGAATTAAAAACAGGAGATTTTTCTGCTTTTGAAGCCATACTCTCTGTTTCTCCTTATTATAACAAACCAACACAAGAAGGAATCTATCAGCATTTTAAAGCTATTGCAGAAGCTTCTCCAATTCCTGTGATTTTATATAACGTTCCGGGAAGAACATCCAGTAACATGTTGCCGTCAACAGTAATTCGTTTGGCGAATGACTTTAGTAATGTGGTAGCGATTAAAGAAGCTGCCGGAGATATGGCTCAGGCTTTACAATTGATTAAAAATGCACCAGAAGGTTTTCTGATTATTTCAGGAGATGATATGATTGCTTTACCAATTGTTTTGGCAGGTGGAGCAGGGGTGATTTCGGTTATCGGACAAGGTTTTCCAAAAGAATTTACAGAAATGATTCGTTTAGGACTCAATAAAAAGGTAACTGAAGCGTTTAAAACACAGTATCTTTTATCTGATTGTATTGATATGATTTTTGAGCAGGGAAATCCTGCCGGAATCAAACAAGTTTTTCAAGCCCTTGGTATTGCTGAGAATACAGTACGTTTGCCATTAGTAGCTGTTGATGATTCATTAGCAGGCAGATTGAATGAATTTGTGAAAAACAGCATAAAATAAGCATGAGATTGTCGGTATTCTATCATATACCAAAAAATATTTTGTAGTAGCTAAATTAATAACTAAATTTGCCACCGAAACTTCGGTGTGATTTTGCTTTGGCACAATTGTCTAAGAAATCATAATAAAAGTAAGAAAATGAAAAAAATAGTATCTCTGTTAATTATTGTTGTCCTTTTTTGTTCTTGTAGCGAATACCAAAAGGCATTAAAGAACGATGATGTTGCTGCAAAATTCGAAGTTGCAACGAAAATGTATGATGCAGGTAAATATTCAAAAGCCATACGTCTTTTTGAACAATTGGCATCTTCTTACAGAGGGAAACCTCAGGCAGAGAAATTATTTTACATGTTCTCACAATCGTATTACAAAACAAAGCAATATTACTTAGCAGGTTACCAGTTTGAGAGTTTCGTTTCAGGTTACCCTAGAAGTGAAAAAGTTCAGGAAGCTGCTTTTTTAGGAGCGTACAGCTATTCTAAATTAGCGCCTGTTTATAGCTTAGATCAGACAGACACTGTAAAAGCCTTAGAAAAATTACAAACTTTTATCGAAAGTTACCCAAATTCTGAGTATATCGCTCAGGCAAACGAAGCTGTAAAAGTTTTAAATGGTAAACTGGAGAAAAAAGCATACGAAAACGCGAAAGGATACAATACAATTTCTGATTATAAATCAGCATTAATCGCTTTTGATAATTTTATTGCTGATTTTCCGGGAACACCGTTAAAAGAAGATGCATTGTTTTATAAATACGATTCAGCATATAAATTAGCAATAAACAGTATTCCTTCAAAAATGGAAGAGCGTTTAAATGTGGCTAAAGTAGCCTATGGAAACTTGATTAAGTTTAATGGTGCTACGAAGTATAAAAAAGAGGCAGATGAAATGAATGCCAGAGTGGAAACAGATTTACAAAAATTTACTAAATAAAATAAAGTCATGGATTTAAAAAAGACGAATGCTCCTGTAAATACAATAACTTACAATAAAACAGTTATTGAAGAGCCAACAGGAAATGTGTATGAAGCAATTACCATTATGGCTAAAAGAGCAAATCAAATTAACTCTGAAATTAAAAAAGAATTGACAGAGAAATTGGAAGAGTTTGCTACTTATAATGACAGTCTTGAAGAAGTTTTTGAAAATAAAGAACAAATCGAAGTTTCTAAATTTTACGAAAAATTACCAAAACCTCACGCTTTAGCAGTTCAGGAGTGGTTAGACGGTAAAACATACCACAGAGGTTCAAACAAATAATATAGTATAATGTCAGTTTTAAACGGGAAGAAAATTTTACTAGGGGTTTCTGGTGGAATTGCAGCCTATAAAACAGCCTCATTAGTACGACTCTTTATAAAAGCAGGTGCACATGTCCAAGTGATAATGACACCTGCTTCTAAGGATTTTGTAACTCCACTTACCTTATCTACACTATCAAAAAATCCGGTACATTCCAGTTTCTTTAATCAGGATGATGAAGATGCTGTTTGGAACAATCACGTTGATTTGGCTCTTTGGGCCGATTTGATGCTGATTGCACCTGCAACATCCAATACCTTGTCTAAAATGACAACAGGGAACAGTGATAATCTTTTAGTAGCTACTTATTTATCAGCCAAATGTCCGGTTTATTTTGCGCCGGCAATGGATTTAGATATGTACAAACACCCTTCAGTTCTGTCTAGTTTTACGGCTTTAAAAAGTTTCGGAAACATTATGATTCCGGCTGAAAGCGGTGAGTTAGCCAGCGGTCTGTCCGGAGAAGGACGAATGGCTGAACCCGAAAATATTATAGCCTTTCTGGAAGCCGATTTAGAAAGTAAACTGCCTTTAAAAGGGAAAAAAATACTAATTACTGCCGGTCCAACATACGAAGCAATCGATCCTGTGCGTTTTATAGGAAATCATTCTTCGGGAAAAATGGGTTTTGATCTGGCAAATGAAGCAGCAAACTTAGGTGCTCAGGTGATTCTGATTGCAGGACCAACACATTATAAAGCTAAAAATGGTTTAGTGGAAGTGATCAATGTAGTTTCGGCGCAAGACATGTATGATGCCTGTCATGAGTATTTTAATGATGTTGATGTAGCAATCGCTGCGGCCGCAGTAGCCGATTACAGGCCAAAAGTAGTCGCTTTACAAAAGATTAAGAAAGCGGCAGATGAATTTTCGATTGAACTTGAAAAAACAAAAGATATTCTGGCTTCATTAGGAGCGATAAAGAAAAATCAGTTTTTAATTGGATTTGCATTGGAAACTGAGAATGAAATTGAAAATGCGAAGCTGAAAATTCAGAAAAAAAACTTAGATTTGATTGTTCTAAATTCCTTACAGGATGAAGGAGCCGGTTTTAAAAAAGAAACCAATAAAGTGACCTTTATTGATCAGGATTTTAAAATTGAACCGATGGAATTAAAATCAAAAGAATCTGTTGCTGTTGATATTTTAAATAAAGTGGTTTTGCATTTTGCGAAATCATAAAGATTTAGAGTAAACAAAGCAATAACAAGGATAGTAAGTCTGTTATATGCTGTAATCAAAATAATATCTTTCGTATGAATAAACTAGTTACTTTTTTAGCATTTTTAATCTTTGGCTTTACACAAGCACAGCAGCTAAATTGCACTGTAACTATTAATACAGAAAGATTACCCAATCCCAATCAGCAGGTGTTTAAAACACTTCAGACTTCGTTGTCGGAGTTTGTAAATAAAACAGATTGGACGGGAACAGTCTTAAAACAAAACGAGCGAATCAATTGCTCGATGTACATTACACTGTCGTCAAACAGTTCTGATCAGTTTTCGGGTACCATTCAGGTGCAATCCTCACGATTGATTTATAATTCTACGTATTCTTCACCAATATTAAATTACAACGATAAAGATTTCAACTTCAGATATATTGAATACGAGCCTTTGTTGTTTAATCCGACCACGTTTGAGTCTAATCTAGTATCTGTGGTTTCTTTTTACAGTTATTTAATTTTAGCGATGGACGCAGATAGCTTTCAAATGGGAGCAGGAAGTCAATATCTTGAAACCGCTCAGAATATTGCAAGTGTAGCACAACAAGGAGGGTCAAAAGGCTGGAGCCAGTCAGACGGAGTTCAAAACCGTTATTATTTGATTACCGATATGATTTCACCAATGTACAGCGATTTACGTCAAACCATGTTCATGTACCATAACGGCTTAGATGGTATGAGTCAGGATTTGAAAGCCTCAAAAGAAAAAATCAAATCAGCCTTGATACTTATCGGAAAATTGAATTCGGTAAAACCCAATGCTTTTTTGACCAGAGTGTTTTTCGATGCCAAATCAGACGAAATTGTCTCCATATTTTCTGGAGGACCAAGTATTCCGATTACAGATCTGACCGATGTCTTAAATAAAGTATCTCCGTTGAATACCGCCAAATGGTCGCAGATTAAATTTTAGGCCATTTTAATTACTCTCTTTATTAATTTTTATATTTCCCAAATTTTCTATGATAACGTCCTTGTCGATTAAAAACTATGCACTGATTGAAAAATTAACTATAGATTTTTCAAAAGGTTTTTCTATTATTACAGGTGAAACAGGTGCAGGTAAATCTATTATATTAGGAGCGATAGGATTGGTTTTAGGAAAAAGAGCCGATTTAACTTCACTAAAAAATAAAGAAGAAAAATGTGTTATCGAAGCACAGTTTGAAATTTCTAAATACAACCTGAAAGATTTTTTTACAGCAAATGATCTCGATTATGAAGAGGAGACTATTATTAGAAGAGAAATTTTGCCTTCAGGAAAATCGCGTGCTTTTATTAATGATAGTCCGGTAAATTTGCAGGAATTGCAGGATCTAAGTTTGTTTTTGATTGATATTCATTCACAACAGCAGACTCAGGAATTATCAGACGAGGGAGTTCAGTTTAAAATTATTGACGCTATTGCCAATAATGGAGAAGTGATTCAATCGTACCAGGATGTTTTAAAAGGATATAAATCAGATAAGTCCAAACTAAATGCTTTGCTGAAAAAACAAAGTGATTCAGGAAAAGAGCAGGAATACAATACCTATTTGTTAAATGAATTGGTTACTGCAAAATTAAAATCAGGAGAGCAGGAAGAATTGGAGGCTGATTTTGAAAAACTGAACAATGTTGAAATTATTAAAGAGGCTATGGATAAATCATTGGCAATTGCCAATGAAGAGCAATTTGGTGTTTTCCACAGTCTGAATGAAATAAAAACGGCACTACAGAAAATAGCGCTTTTTTCGCCGGAATACCAAAATGTTTTTGAGAGGATTACCAGTTTAGCTATTGAATTTGACGATGTTTCAAAAGAATTGCAAAATGCCTCTGAAAAACTTTTGAACGATCCTGCACAATTAGAATTAGTGAGTCAAAAACTACAGCTAATTTATAATTTGCAAAAAAAGCATCAGGTAACTTCTGTTGATGAATTGCTTGGAATACAAACGACATTAGAAAATTCCCTGGTGGAATTGGATAATATTGGAGAAGAAATTACTGCTTTGTCAGAATCAATAGCGCAAAAAGTTACAGAATTAGACGCTTTTGCGGAAGCTATTCATCAGAATAGAATCAATGCAATTCCGGTTTTGTCACAAAAGTTAGTGTCAATATTAGAGACATTGGGAATGCCAAATGTGCGTTTCAATATGGAGCTTTTGTCCTCTGAGACCTATTTCCAAAACGGAAAAGATGAGCTGCAGTTTTTATTCTCAGCAAATAAAGGAACTGATTTCGGCTTGCTGAAAAAAGTAGCTTCAGGAGGGGAAATGTCACGTATTATGCTGGCAGTCAAAGCGATTTTAGCGCAATATTCAAAACTTCCAACCTTAATCTTTGATGAGATTGATACCGGGGTTTCAGGAGAAATTGCCATTAGAATGGGAGAAATTATGAAAGAAATGAGTGGTACAATGCAAATTTTTGCCATCACCCATTTGCCTCAAATTGCAGCCAAAGGAGATTCGCACTTTAAAGTCTCTAAATCAACAGTTGATGAGGATACACAGTCAGAACTTAAGCTATTGTCTCAGGAAGAAAGAGTTATAGAAATTGCTCAAATGTTATCCGGAGCAGTTGTCTCTGATTCGGCTTTAAATCATGCTAAGGCCTTGTTGAACTAAAGAAATAATTTATATTTGTCATCTTAAAAGCGAATTAAACAAACGTAAATAAAATACAATTTTTATATTTTTAAAGATTGTTTAAAATACGAAAAAAACAAAAATATGATTATAGAACCTAGAATGAGAGGATTTATTTGCTTGACAGCCCACCCAAAAGGCAGCGAGCAAAATGTTAAAAATCAAATAGAATATATCAAATCAAAAGGACCAATTGCTGGTGCAAAAAAAGTCTTAGTTATTGGTGCTTCAACAGGTTTCGGATTGGCTTCAAGAATTACAAGTGCTTTTGGATCTGATGCTGCAACAATTGGAGTATTTTTTGAAAAACCACCGGTTGAAGGAAAAACAGCTTCACCAGGATGGTATAATTCTGCAGCATTTGAAACAGAAGCTCACAAAGCAGGTTTATATGCTAAAAGTATCAACGGAGATGCTTTTTCAAACGAAATAAAAAGACAAACTTTAGATTTAATCAAAGCTGACTTAGGTCAGGTTGATTTGGTAATCTACAGTTTAGCTTCTCCGGTGCGTCAGCACCCGGTTACAGGAGTTTTACACCGTTCGGTTTTAAAACCAATCGGACAAACTTTTACCAATAAAACAGTTGATTTTCATACTGGAAACGTTTCAGAAGTTTCTATTGCTCCGGCAAATGAAGAAGATATTGCCAATACAGTTGCTGTAATGGGAGGTGAGGACTGGACAATGTGGATGGATGCCCTAAAAGCAGAGAATTTATTAGCTGAAGGCGCTACAACAGTGGCTTATTCTTATATTGGACCATCATTAACAGAAGCAGTTTACCGTAAAGGTACAATTGGTCGTGCAAAAGATGATTTAGAAGCTACAGCATTTTCAATTACAGATAGTTTAAAATCTATTGGTGGAAAAGCTTACGTTTCTGTAAACAAAGCTTTGGTAACTCAGGCAAGTTCTGCAATTCCGGTTATTCCATTGTATATTTCTCTTTTGTACAAAACAATGAAAGAGGAGGGAATTCACGAAGGTTGTATCGAGCAAATCCAACGTTTGTTTCAGGACAGATTGTACAACGGAGGAGAAGTTCCTGTAGATGAAAAAGGAAGAATCAGAATTGACGATTGGGAAATGCGTGAAGATGTGCAGGCTAAAGTGGCTAAACTTTGGTTAGAAGCTACAACCGAAACATTACCTGAAATTGGAGATTTAGCCGGATATAGAAATGACTTCCTGAATCTATTTGGATTTGAATTTGCAGGTGTAGACTATGCTGCCGAAGCGAATGAAGTTGTAGAAATTGAAAGTATCAAATAAAAAAGAAAAAAATACTACTAGATATGAAAACCATTCGTTGCGACGAATGGTTTTTTTATGAATATAACATATCTTTGTTAAAATTTTGAAATTTAAAATATTGCCACTTTAATACCGCGTGATCGCTATGATTTTTTCTTTAATTATACCCGTGTATAATCGTCCGGATGAAGTAGATGAACTTTTAGAAAGTTTGTCTAAATCCGATTATAATGAAGCCTTTGAAATTGTTCTTGTCGAAGACGGATCATCAATACCTTGTAAAGATGTCGTGATGAACTATCAGGGGAAATTGAATATATCGTACTATTTTAAAGAAAATTCAGGGCCGGGAGATTCCAGAAACTTTGGAATGCAGAAGGCCAGAGGGGATTATTTTATCATTTTTGATTCTGATTGTATCATTCCTTCTAACTATCTGACCGAGGTTCGAAAAGCGCTTAATGCGGGTTATGTGGATTGTTTTGGAGGGCCGGATAAGGCATTAGATAGTTTTTCGGATATTCAGAAAGCCATTAACTTTGCGATGACTTCATTTTTGACTACAGGAGGAATTCGCGGAGGCTCTGAAAAAATCAATAAATTTCAGCCGAGAAGTTTTAACATGGGAATTTCAAAGAAAGCTTTTATTGCTTCAAAAGGGTTTGGAAACATTCACCCGGGAGAAGATCCTGATCTTTCTATTCGTTTGTGGAACCTGGGATTTGAAACCAGATTGTTCCCGGAAGCGTATGTATATCATAAGCGAAGAATTGATTGGGAAAAGTTTTCAATTCAGGTGAATAAATTTGGAATCGCCAGACCAATATTAAACAGCTGGTATCCGGAACATAATAAACTAACATTCTTTTTTCCTACCGTTTTTATCGTAGGATTATTATTAGCTTTTTTACTATTAATTTTCAATATTGATATCCTATTACAATTATATTTTGTATATTTCGTGGTAATTTTTCTGACAGCCACTATTCAGAATAAAAGCATTAAAATTGGATATTTATCTGTAATTGCAGTATGGAAGCAATTTTATGGTTACGGGACAGGATTTCTAAAATCGTTCCTGAAAGTTATTATTTTAAAGAAAAAACCCCAGGAGGCTTTTCCTAATATGTTTTTTAAAATATAGGTATGGCTAAAATTATTGGCCTGACAGGCGGAATAGGAAGTGGAAAAACCACTATTGCAAACTACTTTGCAGAAATGGGAGTACCCTTATATATCGCCGATGATGAAGCCAAAAAAGTAATGCAGTCTGAAAAGATTGTGAAACAAATTAAACTTGCTTTTGGAGACTCGCTCTTTGAAAATGATGTTTTAAACAGAGCTAAATTAGCCGAGATTGTTTTTAATGACGCTGATAAACTGGCAGCATTAAATGCAATTGTACATCCGGCAGTTAAAGAAGACTTCGAGCTTTGGTTGTTAAAAAACAAAAAATACCACTATGTAATTTACGAAGCTGCAATTTTGTTTGAAAGCGGCCGTTATAAAGATTGTGATGTTGTAGTAACCGTTATAGCTCCCGAAGAGATGAGAATTGAAAGAGTTATTAAGCGTGATAAAACCACACGAGAGCAAGTTTTAAGTCGAATGAAAATGCAGTGGGATGATGAAAAACGAATTTCTTTAAGCAATTTTGTTATTAATAACAGTAATCTTAAAATTGCTAGAGAAGAAGTTGTTAAAATTCTTAAAATTTTAAATATAAAACAAAATCAGTCTTAAATGTTAATATTTGGTTAATGTATTATTTAGTATATTGTTAAAATATTAATTTTGTTTCGATGAATAAATTATTTTTTAGATTACTTGTTTTATTGATGAGCTTGTCCTTAATAGGGATAATTTTGGTGCAGGTATACTGGTTTAATTCTTCGTTCAAAAACAACGATGAGCAGTTTAAATATCATGTTACTCAGGTAATTGGGAATGTTGCTGATAAATTGGAGCAGCAGGAAGAATACAGTTTTTACGATAAATACAACCGCATTAAAGACAGTACCGGTAAAACACCTAAAAAAGAAGACTTACTTCAGGTTTTTTACATTCAAAGAAACGCAAAAACAAACAAAACAATAGTTTATTCTAATACGCTTACATCTGAAGATTATGATATTAGCGGCTCGATTTTTAATAAAAAATTTAGCAGCGAAAGATTTAAAAACTTTAGTTCAAAAAGAGTTACAGAAGTATACAACAATAACAATAATATTGACAATAATGCTTTAGGACAAAGTATTATACCTGATTTAAAAATCGAAAAATCTGGAAGTCTTGATATTTTAAATAAAGTTCAACAGCAAATTCAGTACAAAGACGTTGCTTCTTTGACACCTATAGAAGGTAGAATTACAAAGGATAAACTTCAAAAACTCTTAAAGAAAGAACTGGAAGAATATGGTGTGAAAACCAAATTTGAATACGGAGTTCTCAACAATGGTCTTGCGACGAAAGTAAGATCGGATGGATTTCATTACGATAAAGACGCAAGTTACCACGTGCCAATTTATACAGATAATGAAGGAAATAGTAAATATGAATTGTTTATTACATTTCCGCATAAAAAGAAATTCTTATTGTCAGAATTATTAAGTATTACCATACTGTCAATAATTTTTACATTAATTATTATAGTTGCTTATACCAGTGCACTAAATCAATTGTTACGTCAAAAACATATTTCTGAAATCAAGACCGATTTTATAAATAACATGACGCACGAGTTTAAAACGCCGATAGCGACAATTAATCTGGCATTAGATGCTATTAAAAATCCTAAGATAATTGAAGATAAAGAAAAAGTGTATCGCTATCTTCAAATGATCCGGGATGAAAATAAAAGAATGCATGCTCAGGTAGAAAACGTGCTTCGTATTTCTAAACTGGAAAAGAGAGAACTGGATATTACAAAAGAACCAACTGCTATTCATGATATCATTGATGATGCAATTGAACATGTAAATTTAATTTTAGAAGACAGAGGAGGAAGTGTAGCCAAACATTTTAATGCAGCGAGAACAACCTGTCTGATCAACGAAGTGCATTTTACAAATGTGTTGGTTAATATTTTGGAGAATGCCATAAAATATTCTCCGGGTACGCCTGAAATAGAAATTTTTACAGAAAATGTCAAAGACATGATTCTGATAAAAGTAAAAGATAATGGTCTTGGTATGAGTAAGGTAGCTCAAAAACGAGTTTTTGAGAAATTTTACAGAGAACATACAGGAGATTTACATAATGTAAAAGGACACGGGCTAGGTCTGGCTTATGTGAAAAGAATAGTAGAGGACCATAATGGTCAAGTATATGTTGAAAGCGAGAAAGGAAAAGGTAGCACCTTTATAATAAAAATACCATTAATAAATTAAAATATGGAAAATAATAACAAAAGAATACTTTTAGTAGAAGATGACCTTAATTTTGGGGCAGTTCTTAAAGATTATCTAATGTTAAATGACTTTGAAGTTACTTTAGCTAAAAACGGTATGGAAGGTTTCGAAAAATTCAAGAAAGATGTATATGATTTATGTATTCTTGATGTGATGATGCCTTATAAAGATGGTTATACTTTAGCCAAGGAGATTAGAGAAAAGAACAGCGAAGTGCCAATTATCTTCTTAACAGCTAAGTCTATGAAAGAAGATGTATTAAAAGGATACAAAGCTGGTGCTGATGATTATTTGAATAAGCCTTTTGATTCTGAGGTTTTATTGATGAAAATAAAAGCAATTATTCAAAGAAAATCTGCTGATACAAAAGCAGAGCAGGTACAGTTCGAATTCAATATTGGTAAATTCCATTTAAATTCAAAACTAAGATTCCTGACTTTCCAGGACGAAGAGCCAATTAAATTGTCTCCAAAAGAGAACGAATTGCTTAAAATGTTGATTCTTCATGAAAATGATTTAATGCCAAGAGAATTAGCTTTAACTAAAATCTGGAGAGACGATAACTATTTTACATCCAGAAGTATGGACGTTTACATTGCTAAACTTAGAAAATACTTAAAAGCTGACGAAGATGTTGAAATTCTAAACATTCACGGTGAAGGTTTCAGACTTGTTGTTAAAAGCAAAGTTACAGAATAACAAAAAACATAACCAAACAAAAAAATATTAGAGTCCTGAGAAATCAGGACTTTTTTTATGCAGAATTTTAACCGCGAGGCACGCAACGATTTTCGCAAAGTTCGCAAAGAGTTCACCTCAAAGCTTCGCGAACTTTGCGTTTTTTCCTTTGCATTCTTTGCGGTTAAGTAAAAAAATATCAAGAAAAATATTCTTAAAATACGATTTCTATCTTTTTGATTTTGAGTTCTGTAGTCTTTTTTTTGGCTTTAAGAATAATATGGATAAATTTTTTGTACTGATTTTTCTTAAAATAAATTTGGAAAATCGAAAAAGTATTCTGAATATTTGCAGACGAAAAAAATAATAACCCTTTAAAAACGAAGAAAAAATGTTTGTATTTACATCTACATCTCAGAGCTTCGCATCAAACAATTTTGGTGCAGTGCTTCTTCGTGGCTTATTTCAATCTTAGAAATATATTTTTAGATATATAAAAGCCCGAAGACATTTAGTTTCGGGCTTTTTTTTATTCTAGACACTTCAAATTTTCCCGAAAAATCGATTTTATTTATCCTTCAAGGATAAAATGCTAAGCCTATTGGGCTGTTAATTTAATGCACTATAATTTTTTTATGGAAAATTATACGGTAGACGAGTATGCTTTATGTGCTCGTTTTAAAAGTAAAAGAAAGAAAAGACGATTAATTAAAGAAGATTTTGAAAAACAATTAATTGAGTTAAGAAAACTTGAAGTTGACCTTTGGAAAAAGCGTAGAAATTTACCATTGGTAGCTTTAGAAGTTCCTTATCAGAAAGGATGGCAGCGTAATTTTAAATTAAGAGATGATGTCGCCAGATCAAGTGAAGCTTCATTTTACACAGAATTATTGGAAAAAATAAATACATGGCAGTTTTCTCCTGAATAATCTTTTAAAAGAAAGAAAAAGAGAAAACGAAAACATGTATACACTGAAAATGTCCAAACTGTAAAAGAATTTTCAGAATGGGAATGGAAAAGTTCAAAACTCGAATTGACCGAAAAAGAAAAAGTACATTTTTATAAAAGAGAACGCTGGTGCAGCAATTGTAAACGATACAAAATTCACTATGTTTTCAATGAGCCCTGGCGATACGTGCTGCGTGTTAATCCTTATATGATAACACATACCAAAATGGTTGATTCTGATTTGGAAAGTCAAATTCAGTTTATAGACAATTATATTGTAAACAATCATCTGAGATATAAAATAAACAGATTAATAAATGGCACTTCTCATAAATGGAGTTACTACGAAAAAGAGAATCCAAAAGAGATAAGTCCAATTAAAAATAAAAGTCTACAGGCATTGTATCAGCAATATGTAGACGAAATGATCTAAATCATGGGAAATAAATTATCCGGAAAAGACCTGATTAAATTGGGGTTTCCAAAAAACAATTCAATAAATATTGCCTTAGGGCAAATAAACAGATATAGAAAAAGAGAGAAAAAAGAATCTATTCTAACCGAAGCAAAAGATGTTCTGCTGAATCCCGAAAAGTACGAAGGAAATGGTACCTGGGGCAAGGTGGCTGAAGGTTTATTAAAGCCGGTGCAGGTAAGAATGCATCAGTTGAAAACAACAAGAGCTCCCTTCAAAATTTTTGGCGAAAATGAGATTGATGAACAGGCGAAATATCAATTGTATGATTCATTAAAATTGCCAATTTCGGTTGCAGGTGCTTTAATGCCGGACGCGCATTCGGGCTATGGATTGCCCATTGGAGGAGTTTTGGCAACAGATAATGCGGTAATTCCTTATGGAGTTGGAGTGGATATTGGATGTCGAATGAGTCTTTCGATTTTTGACTTGCCAGCTTCTCATTTTAAAGGTAAAGAACATCAATTAGAAACTATTTTGAAGGACAATACCAAATTTGGAATGTATGAAACTCATGCTTCAAGAGTAGATCATGATGTTTTTTACAAAAGTGAATTTCAGGATATTCCATTATTGAAAAATCTTTTACCTAAGGCGTATAAGCAGTTGGGAAGTTCTGGAGGAGGAAATCATTTTGTCGAATTCGGAATTGCTAAAATTGAAAATCCTGAAAACGAGTGGAAGCTTGAAAAAGGGGAGTATTTCGCAGTTTTATCGCATAGCGGATCTCGAGGGTTAGGAGCAAATATTGCGAAACATTATACCTATTTGGCGACAAAACAATGTCCGTTACCAAAAAATGTGCAGCATTTGGCCTGGTTAGATTTGAATACGCATGACGGACAGGAATATTGGCTTGCTATGAATTTAGCCGGTGAATATGCAAAAGCCTGTCACGATGATATTCACAGACGAATTGCTAAAGCTATTGGGAAAAGGGTAGTGGTCACGATTGAAAACCATCACAATTTTGCCTGGAAAGAAATGGTAAACAGTCAGGAGTGTATTGTACATAGAAAAGGTGCAACGCCCGCGGGAGAAGGGCAATTAGGAATTATTCCCGGATCGATGACCGCCCCTGGTTACATTGTGAAGGGTAAAGGTAATGCTGAGAGTTTAAACTCTGCGTCTCACGGTGCCGGACGTTTATTTTCGAGAGCGAAGTGTAAAAGCACTTTTACGCAAAGTGAAATTAAAAAGGTATTAAAAGCGAATGAGGTTACCTTGATTGGAGGGAATATTGATGAAGCACCTATGGCGTACAAGGACATTACTAAAGTGATGTCAAATCAAAGTGATTTGGTTGAAGTTCTGGGAACTTTCACACCAAAGATTGTTAGAATGGACCGATAAAAAACAAAGATTATGAAAAGATTTCAGGATGAGAATAAGTTTTTAGAAAGTTTTATAAACGAGATTTTAGTAAGGTGTCCGAAATGTGATTCTAAAGCTAAGGTAAAGAGTAAACTTTCAGAAGGATGTGAGTGTGGGCATTGTTGCACTAAAGTTTTTGAATGTAAAGATTGCTTTCTGAAACTTGACAGCCCCGTTTATCAATACATTGCTTATGGCAAAGCACATTGTAATCAATGCTATGAGAGATATGAATTTAAATCACAGCCCTTAAAAGACAAACCGAAAGTATATAAAACAAGATGTCCGCATTGTAATTTTCAGGAAGAATGGAAACCAAAAGTGGAAAAGGTTTTGAAGAATTCAAAAAGGGATGACGGCTTAGTTAAAGAGCATTATTACAATTTGCCGCTTTGGTTTCAAAAAGAAGCGGGAACAGCTGTTTTTTGGGCTTATAACCAGCAGCACATTGATTATTTAGGAAGATACATTGAAGCGGAATTAAGAGAAAGAAATAATAATGGAAGCGGTAACAGTACAATGGTTTCAAGACTTCCAAAATTTATAAAGGAAGCTAAAAACAGAGAAAAGCTTCTTAAGATAATAGAAAAATGGAAAAAATAATTCAGATAACAGCGGGTCGGGGACCAGCAGAATGTACCTGGGTAGTGGCTCAGGTACTTAAAAAAGTTTTGGAAGAAGCACAGGAAGAGCAATTAGAAACGACTTTGCTTCAGCGAGAAGTGGGCCAGGAGAATGGAACAATTGAAACGGCAACAATTGCAGTAAAAGGTAAAAAAGCCACTCAATTTGTAGCTTCCTGGACTGGAACTATTCAATGGATTGGCCAAAGTCAGTTTAGGAAAATGCACAAACGTAAAAATTGGTTTATTGGCATTTTTGAGATTGAACCACAACAGAATGCATCATTTTTAGAAAGTGACATTCAGTATCAGGCCATGCGAAGTTCGGGGGCTGGCGGACAGCATGTAAACAAGGTGAGTTCGGCAATCAGAGCAACTCACGTTCCAACCGGAATTGCTGTTGTTGCAATGGACAGCCGTTCACAGCATCAGAATAAAAAACTGGCAACAGAACGATTATTAAAAAAACTGGAAGACGAAACTTTACAGCAACTTAAAAACCATGTTGGAAAACAATGGGAAAATCAGCTGAACATTCAGCGGGGGAATCCGATCAGAGTTTTTACCGGAACTGATTTTAAAAAGAGTAAAACAGAGAAGAGTTATAAAGGAACGCGTCAGAAGTTAAAAACAGATTTGCGAAATGAGCATAATTAAAAAGTTGGTCACAAAAAACAATGATGATATGCGAATTATATGTGACCAAAAAAACAATAAATATCGATACGTAAAATGAAAACAATAGATAAATATCTCTTTCAGGCGCTGGACAGTTATCCTTATTCATTAGAAGAGACGATTGAATCTTTAGATTATGCATTTTCATATGATGCTAAGAATACGATGGTTTTCTGTTTGTATGGACGGATTCAGGCGGAACAATTATGGAATTATGAAGAAGCCAAATGGTATTTTCAGGAAGCTTTAGCAATAAATATTCATGCACTTGAGATATATCCGCATTATGTACAAACTTTAATTTTGAATGAAGATTTTGAAGAGGCAGAAAAATTAATTGATTTTGCTTTAACAGTAAAAGGAATAAACAAATCTGAAATTTTTGTCAAAAAAGCAATTCTTTATGAAGCGCAGCAACAGTTTGGATTAGCATTAAAAGAAATTAAAAAAGCCAAACTATGTACGTTGCAATTTGCTTTTGAATGCAACATTAGGGAAGTAGAGAAAAGAATTGAAGGTAAGATGGATTTGTTAAAGAAGAAGAAAAAATCAAAGTAACTTGATTGAATAAAAAACGATGCAACACTGCATCGTTTTTTATTTTCATGATACGGAATGAAATTTTAAATACACCTGATAATGGTTGAGTAATAAAAAATCGCTTTTTTAATCTTCTTTTATTTCCAGTGTAATTTTAAAGCAAAAGATGTTTTCTCGCCTTTGGTAATACTGAATGTTGAAATAGTTTGATTGTCGTTTTCGCCCTCGTGAATGATTACATTATCCTGAAGCGAAAGTTCTTTCATGAAGTTCATTTCAAAACTTTTTACTTCTTGTTTCAGGATTCTTTTCGGGTCGACGTGATCGAGACACCATTCCAGATACTTGACATTATTGACGTGATTTACGATATCCAGATCAGAGAGGTAAACTGTTTTTTCAAAAATAGCTTCTTTTTCGTGAGTGATATTTATTTTCGAAAACCCTTCTGTAGTAGCGCGTTTCTCCGGATACAATTCAAAATGTTCGTAAGGCAGGGCTAAAGCTTCCGGACGTCGTAATTGTGTATTAAAAACAGCCCAGTACGTTTCACATCCTACTATTTTTTTTCCGTTTGCGTGTATCTCTAAAGCACGAACGGAACGAGAATTTTCTAAACTGTTGATCCATGTGGTTACCGTAACAATATCTCGCCATTTTGGTAAAGCAGTAATTTCTACACGCATACGGCTTAAGACCCAGGCCTGATCAAATTCCTGCATATCCGTAAAGCTGATGCCTCCAATTTCAGAATGTGCAGCAGCTGTCAATTGCAGAATGTTGCATAAATCAGTGTACTTTAGAAAACCATTTGGTGTACATTGTGTAAAATTGATTTCCCAGTCTTTGCTTAGAATGGAAGTAAAATTAGGAGATATTGGCATTGCTGAATTTTAGATTTTAGATTGTTGATTTTAGATTGATTTAGAAAATAGAGTAAAGAATACAGAGAATGATTTTTACTTGAAAGAATTCTCTATATAATCTATAATTTCTTTTCTGTCTGTCGCGTAATCAAACCATTTGGTAGCTTCATTTCGTTTGAACCAGGTAAGTTGTCTTTTTGAGAAACGTCTGGTATTTTTCTTGATTTCTTCGATGGCAAATGGCAACGGGAATTCTCCGTCAAAATAACTAAATAATTCGCGATACCCGACTGTTTGAAGCGCATTTAACGTTTTGTTGGGATGCAAAGCTTTGGCTTCTTCCAATAATCCTTCATTCATCATCAGATCTACACGCTGATTGATGCGGTTGTAAATTACAGCTCTGTCGGCTTCTAAACCTATTAAAATCGGAATAAAGTTTCGATTGTTTTTCTTCTGATTTAAGAAAGAAGAGTAAGGCTTTTGTGTTCCAATACAGACCTCTGTAAAACGCATCATTCTTTGTGGATTCTGGAGTGTTTGCGGGTTTTCTACGGTGAGTTTTTGATAATAATCAGGATCCAGTTTTTGTAATTGCTCCTGCAGATAATTGATTCCTAGTTTTTCGTAGTTTGCGTTTATGTCAGAACGTATCTCAGGATCAATTTCCGGAAATTCATCGAATCCTTTTAAAATGGCATCAACATACAATCCTGAACCGCCAATCAATATAGCGAAATCATTTGTTGAGAATAACTCCTCTAGTTTTAAAAGCGCTTCTTTTTCGTAGTCACCAACAGTATAATTTTCGAAAATAGATTTATTCTGTATAAAATGATGTGTCGCTGATTGTAACTCTTCGGGAGTAGGAACTGCGGTACCAATTGTCATTTCTTTAAAAAACTGGCGACTGTCGCAGGAGATTATCTCACAATTAAAATGTTGTGCCAGAGCAATGCTTAAAGCTGTTTTGCCTATTGCTGTTGGTCCGACGATGGTAATTAGATATTTCATATTTTTTTAGTCTTAATGGTGGTAAAACCTTAGACTTGCAGGGTTAAACTTTTAATAAAAATGAGGTGGAGAAATTTTCGTTGAATTAATTGTTCGGCAATTTCGTTCCACATTCAAAGCAATATTGTGCATGATCAAAATGTACCTGTGCATTGCAATTTTTGCATGTTTTTTTGCTGCTTACGACACTGTTTTTTAGACTGCTTTTTGCAAATTCAGCAGTTACAATTCCAGTTGGAACAGCTATAATTCCGTAACCTAAAATCATGACAAAGGCAGCAATAAACTGACCGAGAGGAGTCTGTGGAGAAATATCGCCGTAACCTACTGTGGTTAAAGTAACAATAGTCCAATAAATACTCATGGGAATACTTGTAAAGCCGGATTCTTTACCTTCGACCAGATACATAATCGAACCGATTATGATGGTGCTGATCAATACGAAGTAAATAAAAACAAGGATTTTCTCTTTACTGGCTTCGATGGCTTCCCGAAGTTGAATAGACTGATGTGAAATTTGCGGAATATGCAGGATTTTAAACAATCTAAAGAAACGTAAGGCTCTTATTATGGAAAGGACACTTGCTCCAGGGAAAAATATTGATAAATACATTGGCAGAACTGCCATTAAATCAATAATTCCGTAAAAACTAAAAACATATCGGATTGGTTTTTGAATCGAAATTATTCGAAGTACATATTCAATGGTGAAAAATACGGTGATAATCCATTCGCAGATAATAAGCTGAGTATGGTATTTTTGATTGATTCCCTGAACGGTTTCCATCATAATCAAAATAACGCTTAGTAAGATCAATCCAAGCAGAACCAAATCAAACATTTTTCCAAAAAACGTATCTGTCCCGTAGAGGATGATTTTGACTTTTTCCCGGAAGATTTCGTATTTTGATTTTATTTTTTTCATCCTCACGAAGATAAGGAAAGTTTTGCAGTGTTAAAAATGAAGAACCTTTATTGATTTACTCTTTCGGAGGTAACTCTGAATAATGTTTTTCACATCGCGATTATGCTGCATCGGAATTAAAATATTTTTTAGAATCTCGATGTTTGTAATTTGATAATTTAGATCGTAAAAGGCATATCCTTTATAGAGGCCATTTTCAATTAAAATGGCGCTTCTTTCGTTGACATTTCGGCCTCTGTCCAGCAAAATCATGCTTTTATTTTCGAAACTGTTTTCTGCGATAAATTGTTGTACACGAGCATTGTAAACTTCAGGTGTTACTTCTTCAATACAGGCACCGTCACATTCTTTGATTTTATATTGAAAACACTCTTTTTTGGTTTGATAAAGTCCCGTTAGCTTTTGGCATAAATGATATTTTGACGTAAATCTGAACAGAGCATTTTTACCTTCCTGCAAAGTACCAAATGAGGTGATTTCTTTTTTACGACCGTCTGCTTTTTCAAGCTTTAAATTGATGTAACCATTAGTGTCTTTTTCTGCATATAAAGCATACTGAAAGATCGTTTTTCGTTGTGAACGATTATATTTTGGACGATTTATTTTTATTTCTTCACTTTCTTTTAGGAGTGCAATTAACTCGCTTCCCGTTTCATCATACGTGATGGTAAAAACTTCTGCCTGAATTTTTTTGCTTTTGGTGGTAATTCCTGTAAAATGTTGATTGACTCTTTTTTTGATGTTTTGGCTTTTTCCAATGTAGATTAGGGTTCCACCTTCATTATATATGTAATAAACACCGGTTTTAGCAGGCATTTGTGCCAGAATATCCAGAAATTTTGGAGCAATTCCTTTTTCTACTTCCAGTTTGATAAAATCTTTTACAATGGTTTTTTCCAGGTCTTTTTCCAGAAGCATTTTAAAGAGCTTGGTTGTTGCCATTGCATCTCCGCTGGCACGATGTCTGTCTGCCATTGGAATTCCAAGTGCTCGCACCAGTTTTCCTAAACTATAGGAAGGCTGATCCGGAATTAATTTTTTGGCAAGTTCGACTGTACAGAGGGTTCTGGCTTCAAAATTGTAACCTAAACGTCTGAATTCTGTGCGTAAAATTCGGTAATCAAAAGAAGCGTTGTGTGCTACAATTATACAATCTGTAGTGATTTCTATAATTCGTTTAGCAACTTCAAAAAACTTAGGAGCAGACCGCAACATAGCATTATTGATTCCGGTTAATTTCACCACGAAGGGCTGAATCGGAATTTCAGGATTGACAAGGCTAATGAACTGGTCAATTACCTCGTGGCCATCAAATTTGTAAATGGCTATTTCGGTAATTCCTTCTTCATTAAACTGGCCTCCAGTGGTTTCTATGTCTAGTATTGCGTACATTTTCAATGTCAATATCAATTTCAAAAATCAATGTCAATGCTAAAAATCAATATTAAAAATTGAAATTTGCAATTGCTATTGTAATTGTCATTGAAAAATTATCTTTTATTTATTATCATTTTTGATGAAATTGCGATAAGTTGTTCAACTTCAATTAGAAGTTTGTCCCTTTTGTTATTATCACCTTCTTTTATATAATCTAAAATTTTTAGCGAATTTCTGGATTCCTTCAGTTCTTTTACAACTAAAGAAAGTTTAAAATAAAATCTTTATCTGTAATTGAACCTTGTGCTTCTCCAAAATTCAGTGAAGCACTTCCGGATGATCTAATCAATTGATTTTTGTAATATTCATTTTCGAATAACTTCTCTAATTGTCTTGTAAAGAAAATACATTCTCCGGCAAAACGAACTAATCGATCCTCAAAATTGAATATTTTTTCCATTTATATGAATTGATTTTTGAAACTGTCATTGATATTGAGAACTTATCTTCCTCCAAAAATACTACTTCCAATGCGGACCATTGTACTGCCGCATTCAATTGCGAGTTGATAATCTCCGGACATTCCCATAGAGACAGTAGTCAGGTTGCAGTTTTCAGTTTTCAGTTCTTTTATGGAATCAAAAATAGATTTTAAATGTGTAAATTCCTTTTTAATTTGGCTTTGATCTTCTGTAAAAGTTGCCATTCCCATTAATCCCAAGATACGAATGTTTTTCAGTTCTTTGAATTCTGGTGAAGATAGTAATTCATTTAATTCGTTTTCGTCTAACCCAAATTTAGATTCTTCTTCGGCAATATATATTTGAAGCAGGCAATCAATAATTCGATCGTTTTTCAATGCTTGTTTATTGATTTCCTGCAACAGTTTTAAGCTGTCAACACCATGAATCAAACTTACAAAAGGCGCCATAAATTTGACTTTATTCGACTGTACATGACCAATCATGTGCCATTGAATGTCTTTTGGCATTTGTTCCCATTTTTCAGTCATTTCCTGAATTTTATTTTCTCCAAAAATGCGCTGACCGGCATCATATGCCTGCATTAAATCGGGAACCGGTTTTGTTTTAGAAACGGCAACTAAAGTTACATTTTCAGGTAAACCTGCCTTGATTGTATTTAAATTCGATGCTATCGACATGGTATTTCTTTTTTAGGAAAGGATAAATTGCTTGGAGATTTTCTCTGCTTTTTTACTTTCGCTATAATCATAAAAACCTTCACCTGATTTTACTCCTAACTTTCCGGCTCTAACCATATTCACTAATAGTGGGCAAGGGGCGTATTTTGGATTTTTGAAACCGTCGTACATTACATTTAAAATAGCAAGACAAACATCAAGACCAATAAAATCAGCTAATTGAAGAGGTCCCATTGGGTGTCCCATTCCTAATTTCATTACCGTGTCAATTTCGTAAACTCCGGCAACTTTGTTGTATAAGGTTTCGATAGCTTCGTTTAACATTGGCATTAAAATTCGATTGGCCACAAAACCAGGGTAATCGTTTACTTCAACAGGAACTTTACCTAATTTTACAGATAAGTCCATGATGGTTTTGGTAACTTCATCGCTGGTGTTGTATCCGCGGATAATTTCGACCAATTTCATAATCGGCACCGGATTCATAAAGTGCATTCCGATAACTCTTTCAGGATGTGCTACAACTGCTCCGATTTGAGTAATAGATATCGAAGAAGTATTCGTTGCCAGAATGGTGTTATGAGAACAAGCTTCGTTTAATTGTTTGAAAATATTAAGTTTTAACTCTACATTTTCAGTAGCAGCTTCAACTACTAAATCCACACCAACAACGCCGTCTTTAATATCAGTATACGTAATAATATTAGTGATCGTTTTGGTAACTTCTTCTTGAGTGATGGTTCCTTTAGAAAGCATTCGGTCTAAATTGGCAGCAATAGTTGCCATTCCTTTGTCTAATGATTTTTCAGAAACGTCAATTAGTTTTACGACAAAACCACTTTGTGCAAATGTATGAGCAATTCCGTTACCCATTGTTCCTGCACCAATTACAGCTATAGTTTTCATTTAAATTTGATATTATATTTATGATTTTAGCCACGAGTTCACAAATTAATTTATGAACTCGTGGCTAATTTATTTTTTAAAACTTCCAAATTATTTATCGAAACAATCAATTATCTGATAAGCCACTCGTAATGCATCTGTTGCCTGTTCCAGAGTTACAACCGGAGTTGTGTCTGTTTTTATAGCATTGGCAAATGATTCCAGCTCATCTAAAATTGCGTTATTTTGTTCTACATCAGGATTTGTAAAATAGATTTGCTTTTTTACACCTTCTGCATTTTGTAAAATCATATCAAAATCACCAGGAATTTCCGGAGCGTCTTTCATTCGAACCACTTCACATTTTTTCTCCAGAAAATCTACAGAAATGTAGGCATCCTTTTGAAAAAATCGTGTTTTACGCATGTTTTTCATCGAAATTCTGCTTGCGGTTAGATTAGCAACACATCCATTCTCAAATTCGATTCTGGCATTGGCAATATCCGGTGTTTCGCTAATTACAGAAACACCACTTGCATTGATGTTTTTTACTTTTGAGTTTACAACGCTCAAAATGGCATCAATATCATGAATCATTAAATCCAAAACAACAGGAACGTCTGTACCACGAGGATTGAACTCGGCGAGACGGTGCGTTTCTATAAACATTGGATTTTCGATCATGTTTTTTGTAGCAATGAACGCAGGGTTAAAACGTTCAACGTGACCTACCTGACCTTTTACATGGTGTTCTGCCGCCAAAGCAATGATTTCTTCGGCTTCTTCAACAGTATTGGCAATTGGTTTTTCTATAAAGATATGTTTTCCTGATTTGATGGCTACCTTAGCACATTTGTAGTGTGAAAGAGTTGGGGTCACAATGTCGATAACATCCACAGCGTGAATTAATTTTGCAATTGTGTTGAAGTTTTTATAGCCAAACTCTTTTGAGATTTTTTCGGCATTTTCCTGATTTTCGTCGTAAAATCCAACTAATTCGTATTGGTCAGATTGTTGTAATAAGCGTAAATGTATTTTACCAAGATGACCTGCACCTAAAACTCCTACTTTTAACATGAGAATGTATTTTAAACAAAAATATAATTTATTTGTTGAAAGTAAAAGTTTAGTTAGGACAAAGTCGAAATTATTTGAACAATTTTAAATGTATTTACAGACTTAACTTCTCTTTAAAGTTATTGGTTTGTCTTCGTGATATTTCTACTTTTACTTCTTTTGGAAGCTGTACGAGCAGATTACCACTAAACCAAGGGTCTATTTTGAGTATATATTCTATATTGATAATCTGGTTTCGATTGGCCCTAAAGAAATAATCATCAGGAAGTTTCTCTTCAATATGGTTTAATGATTTATTAAGTACCGCTTTCTCATCCTGAAAAAAGATTCGGGTGTAGTTGCCATCCACTTCAAACAGAAAGATATCGGCAATTTTTACAAGCCAGCATTTCTCGCCATCGCGAATAAAAATCTGATTGTTTAGCGTCAGTTTCTTATTGTTTTTTTCTTCTTTTTCAACTAGGTTTTGACTTACTTTTTCGATTGAATGTGCAAATCTTTTCGGATTTATAGGTTTTAGTAAATAATCTAAAGCATTGTATTCAAAAGATTTAATGGCGTACTCGTCAAAAGCCGTTGTGAAAATAGTAATGGGAACTTTGTCGAGCATTTCTAACAGTTCAAAACCATCTTTTTCTGGCATATTGATGTCTAAAAAAAGTAAATCCGGCTGCGTTTCCTGTATTAATTTAAAGCCTGAATCTACATTTTCTGCTTCTCCAATAATTTCAATTTCCGGATGATTTTTAATTAATTCTTTAAGCTCATTTCTGGCCAGACGGGAATCTTCAACAATAACAGCTTTTATTTTTTTCATACTTAAAGTATTGGAATTGTTATTTTTGCAATTACTTTATTTTCTATTTCCTGCAATTTAAAACGAGCTTTCTCGCCATAAATTAAATGCAGTCTTTTCTCGATATTTTTGATTCCTAATTGTGTAGAATCTTTTTCAATGGTAAGTACTCCTGTATTCGAAACTACAATGGTCAAATTGTTGTTTTCCATATTGGTTTCTAATGAAATTTGGCCTCCTTCTTTTAATTTTGCAATTCCATGTTTAACCGCATTTTCGATCAGCATTTGAATGATCATGGGAGGGATTTGCAGTTTTAAAGTATTCTGATCTATTTGAGAAGTAAAGTTCAAACGATCTTCCATTTGAATTTTTGAAATTTCAATGAAGTTTTCTACCATTTCAATTTCTTCTTCCAGCGCAATTGTTGTAATCTCGTTTTTGGTGAGGGAATATCGAAGCATTTCGGACAATCGAGTGATCATTTCTCTCGATTTTTCAGGATTTTCCAGAATTAATCCGCGAATATTATTTAAGCTGTTAAACATAAAATGCGGATTGATTTGCCCTTTTAAAGCATTCAGTTGAGAATCTTTTAAAGTGTTTTCAATTTCCATTCGGTCCATTTTATTATTCTTGATTTGCGAAGTTGTTTTGTAAATGGTGTACACAATTATCCAAAGAAAGAAAAGAAATCCCATCACAAAAATAAAGAAAATCTGTCTTTTGGCAGATTGAGACGGATGATCAAAAACTTCAGGGTTTTCATAAACATAATTGATCATAAGATAATTATATGCTGTTAGTATCCCAAAGAAAAAGAGAGCAGCTGAGAAAATTAAAAAAAGCATTTTAATAATTTCCCAAAGTTTAAAATCGTCCAGTTTTATGTACCGGTTATAAAAATATTTTAAAGCTATCGAAAGGAAAGTAAGCACGCAAACACTAAAAAAGTAGTCCAACAGGAGTTGCCAGTTTTTGTATTTCAATATGTTTAATTCCGGAATGATAATTTGAGGAATAAAAATTATTCCTGAGTAGATAGTCCATATAATGATCTGAACTAAAATGAAAACATGATCCTTTTTTTGAAACATTTTTATAAGTTATTTTACCTTCATCGGTGTATGGTATCCATAAATCATTCCTGCGATAAAAGAGACTACAAGGAGCAGGCAGATTACAACAACTATAGTCATTAGAATTTTTGCGGTTAATTTCATTAAGATAAAATTTTAAATAACAAATGGCTTATTTCAATAGTCAAAGCTATAATTATTTTGATCATAATTTTAAGTTTTAAAAACTTTGGCAATGTCAACATTGCCAAAGTTACATTTTAAATGATTAATTTTTTGGTTGAAAATCAGGATGTCCTACTTGCCATAGCGCAAAGCTTAAAACATCTGCAACTTCTTCATAAGATTTTGCTTTTGAAGCTCCGCCAAAGTGACCTGCTTCATAATCTACTTTTAATAAAGTTGGTTTTTTAGACGCATTTACCTCAAGCAATCGAGCGGCAAATTTAGCAGGTGACCAAACAATTATTCTAGGGTCATTGAATCCGGCAGTTGTTAAGGTTGCAGGATATTTAACATCGTCTTTTAATTGTAAATAAGAGTCCATTTCTATAAGAGCTTTGGCTTCATCTTCGATTTTCATAGTTCCAAATTCAGGTGTATTTGCAGGTCCGTTTGGTGCATTTTCGCCTCTAACGGTATTCATACTTCCTACTCCCGGAATGGCTACAGCATATAAATCGGGTCTTTCAGTAATGGCTCTTCCTACCAGAATTCCGCCGGCGCTTCTGCTGTAGATTGCCGTTTTTGTCGGATTTGTATACCCTTCTTTAATCATGTATTCGGTACAGGCAATTACGTCTTTCCATGTATTTGGTTTTGTGCTTTTTTGACCTTCTAAATGCCATTTTTCACCTAATTCTCCACCGCCTCTTACGTGAGCAACAGCAAGTATTCCGCCTCTTTCTACCCATAAAAGCAGACTAGGATTAAAAGTAGGAGACATAGACATTCCGTAGGCACCATAACCATAGAATAAAACAGGATTGTTTGCATCTTTTTTGATTCCTTTTTTATAAATAAGGGATAGTGGAACTTCGACACCATCATACGATTTTACCATTAATTCTTCAATTTCAAAATTTTCAAATTCCGGGTATTCAGTAATAGTAGAGAGTTCTTCTCTGATAAAATTATTTTTCTTTACATCGTATTTATAACGCTCTCCTTTGGTGGTCCAGCCTGTTGTTCGAACCCATAAGTCTGAAAATTTACTTCCTCTTGAAGTTAAAACAATAGTAGCAGATTTTTTTGGTGTTTTGATTTCACTGTGTTTTTTTCCTTCAAAATCAGTGAAGAATAGTTTACTTTCGATTCCGTTTTTTGTTTTGGTATAAAAAATCCCGTCTTTGGTAATCGTAATAGGGTTCAAATTGGCTTCTTTGTCTTCAGGGATCACCAGTGTTGCAGTTGCTAAATTTGGATTAGCCATACTGGTTTTTGTTACTTTAAATTTTGGAGCATTTAAACTTGTGAAAAAATAAATGTCTTTATCGCTGAAAGCAAAATTTTTAATTTCATCTTTTCTGTCCGTTAATAATTTCCAGCTAATTTTAGCACTTTTCAACTCTGAACCTTTGGCAATAAACACTTTCATGTTTGGATTTACAGAATAAGGCATCAGAAAAAGCATCTTACTGTCTACGTCATAACCCATAATAGGGATTTCTTCCTCTGCAATTTTTAATTCAGGATACATGGCCTTCGAAAAAATCACTTTATCCTTTGTAATGTCATTTCCTATAACGTGCAGTTTTGTAACGATATTCAATTGCGCTTTTGCATCATGAATATCGGCTGTTGGTGATTGTGAGTATAAAAATGATTTGTCATCGTCTAACCAATTGGCATTTCCAAATCTTAACTTATCGATTTTATCCGCCAAAATTTTATTGTCGGCTGTATTTATTAAAAACATTTCGCTCATTTCACCACCATTTTTGGAAATATTTACAGCAATTAGTTTTCCGCTCTTATTGGGAGAGAAAGAACTAATAGTAAAGATGTCTTTTGCTTCACCTTTTAGCGTTTGTGGGTCAAAGATTAACGTCTCTTTTCCTTTTAAACCAGCTCTTTTATACAGTTTTGCAACCTGATCTTTTGGAGTTGTTTTTTGATAAAAATAAGTACCATCTTCCATAATCTGCGTTCCGCTGATCGCCTCGGTAACTCTGTCATTTATAGAAGTCAACTCATCTATAAGAGTTTGTTTTCCCGGAATTGAGTTTAAAATATTGTTCGTATAATCTGCCTGAGCCTTTAACCAGCTTAAGGTTTGTTCATTTTTTAAATCCTCAAGGTTTCTGTATTTGTCTTCTACTGTAATTCCAAAATAAGTGTCTTTAGCAGGGACAGAGGGTGCTTTTTCGGGTTTGTTTTGTGCAAATAAATTTCCTGTCGAAATAACTCCTAGAGATAGAAAAGCGATCTTTTTAAGTGTATTGGTTTTCATGATTGATATTTTTTGATTGAAGATTAGATTAATTTAGTACGACTACAGTGATAAATTTATAAAGCGCAAATCCGATTATAAATCCGACGATAAATGATTTAACAATTTTGTAAACGTTTACTTCTTTTTGGGTTTCCATAATTTTTGGTTTTACTTATTGGTTAATTTTACTGATTGATTGATTGATTGATTGATTGATTGATTGATTGATTGATTGATTGATTGATTTTTTACAAGTGAATTAAAAAACTAATGAAATTGGTAATAAGTCCGATTGCAAAACCAATAGCTAATGGTTTTAGAGCTTCGGTCGGAGTTTTAAAATTTAATGTGTTCATAATTTTGGTTTTTAAATTATTATTTCCTGATTGATGTTTCAAAAGTAGCAACACATCAGCTGAAAATTTTTAAAAAAATGACGAACGGTTGATACAAGCATTTGAATGGTAAATGGTTCGGATAATATTAATTTGAAAGAAGTTTCTGAGTTGAAAACATTCTGCGTGAAAGCATTTAAAATTGATTTACTTTCCTATTTTTGCAAAAATAAAACCAATCCATTTTGAAAGATACTGCCAAACATCAAGGACTTCGCAATCAATTAGTAAGCACTTTAGAACAAAAAGGAATTACTGATAAAGCAGTTTTAGATGCGATAAAAAAAATCCCGAGACACCTTTTTTTAAATTCAAGTTTTGAAGATTATGCATATCAGGATAAGGCATTTCCTATAGGAGCAGGGCAAACTATTTCGCAACCTTATACAGTTGCTTTTCAATCGCAATTATTGGAGGTTAAAAAAGACCATAAGATTTTAGAAATTGGTACAGGATCGGGGTATCAAACAGCAGTTTTGTTTATGTTGGGAGCAAAAGTGTACAGTGTGGAAAGACAGAGTGAGTTGTTTAGAACAACTTCTAATTTGTTTCCAAAATTAAACATTCGCCCAAAACACTTGTCTTTTGGAGACGGTTATAAGGGGTTGCCAAGTTACGCGCCTTTTGATAGTATTATTGTTACTGCCGGAGCTCCGTTTATTCCGCAACCTTTAATGGCACAGCTTAAAATAGGAGGAAGACTTGTTATTCCGTTAGGAGAAGATGTTCAGATTATGACCCTATTGATTCGAAAGAATGAAACACAATTTGAAAAACATGAGTTTGGAGAATTTAGATTCGTTCCTTTATTAGAAGATAAAAATTAAAATAAAACCCACTAGCAATAGTGGGTTTTATTTTATTGGCCAATAATACTAATATAACGCTCCAGACTTTCTTTTTCGATTTTGGCGATGAAGAATAAAAAATCTTCTTTGTCTTTTTTTATTTGAGCGGTTTCCAGAGATTGGTAGTATTGCATTCTGTTTTCATAATCTCCTTTTATATTGGCGATCAGATAGCCTTTTTGCATTAAAATTAAATTCATGACTAATCTGGAGGTTCTGCCGTTTCCATCAATAAAAGGGTGAATTGTAACTAGTCTTTCGTGCATTTCAGCTGCAAGAATAACTGGATGTAGTTTATTTTTGTTGATTTCATACCAAATAAAGTATTCTTCCATTTCCTTTGCAACTAAAAAAGGCTGTGGAGGCATGTGACTGCTTCCCTGAATCATGACCTGTACTTTTCGATAACGGCCTGCATCTTCGGGAATTATACCTCTTAAAATTAAATTGTGGATAGATAAAAGATCGCGTTCATTTAAGCTGTTGTTCTTTTGCATTAAATCTTTGATAAAACCTATCGCTTCCTGATGATTAATGGTTTCAAGATGTTCTCTCATACTTTTTCCTGAAATGGTCAAACCTTCGTTAATGACCATATCGGTCTCACGAAGCGTCATGGTATTTCCTTCAATACGATTGCTTTCAAAAGTATATTCGAGCTCAAGTGCCTGACTAATTTTATAACTATCAAACTGTCTGTAAGTATCTAGTTTTTCTTTTAAAACATCTATTTCACTAAGGATTTTTTCTAAAGTGGTTGATAATTTTAATTTAGAGACTGTTTTATTGTATTTGATTTCTTTCTCTGCAACTTCAAGCGCTTTTAAAGCAAATTCATCATCACCAATTTCATAGAGAATTTTTTCTTTCAGCCATGCGATCATTAAAGTCTCATAGTCAATTTCTAGAAGTTGAGATAGCTTAACAATTTGATCTTTGGTTGGTTTCCTTGCCCCACTTTCAAATTTGCTTATTAGAGCCTGATCGATGCCAAGCAGTTGTGCTACTTCACGGGTTTTTAGACCTTTTTGTTCTCTTGCATTTTTAAGGAGCGATTTCATTTTTACTTCATTTAAATTGTCTTGACAAATTTAGTCATAAATTTAGTAAAAAAAAAGCAATATCAAAATATTGCTTTTTAAAATACTATTTAAGAGGAATTGAACCGTTCTTTTTTTATTTTTTTTACCACTGCTACCATAAATTGTATCAACGGTTTGACCAAGGTCGGTACCATATTCTGATTTGGTAGTACCTGTCCAGATTAGTTTACTACTTTTCTTAAGGTTAAATTGTTTATAGTAAAAATAACAATAAAATAGTAATAAACACTTGTTTAGTAGTGATTTGGAAAGATATTCTATTTAGTTGTATGCTTTTTTGATTCGGTCTAAATCGCGTTTGGTATCCTGTTCTTTCAGAGATTCGCGTTTGTCGTAGTTTTTCTTTCCTTTACAGAGACCTATTTGTAGTTTGGCAAGTCCTTTTTCGTTGGTAAATAATTTCAATGGGACAATAGTAAGTCCTTTGGCCTGAACATTTTTATGCAACGTTTTAAGCTCCTTTTTGTTCAAAAGTAATTTTCTTTCACTTCTGGATTTATGATTGAATTGATTCCCAAAAGAATACTCTTCGATATAGGTATTAATGGCAAAGAGTTCCATGTTGTTAAATTCACAAAAGCTTTCAGTAATATTAGCTTTACCTAGACGTATGGATTTAATTTCGGTTCCCGACAAAACAATTCCCGCTGTGTAAGTGTCGATTATTTCATAATCAAAACGGGCTCTTTTATTAAGTATATTGACTGTTTTTAACATAGTGTACAAATGTAAAACAAAAATGAAAAACTTTAATAAAATCTGAAAGAATTAAAGTTTTTTTTTAATCTATGATTTTGATCATACCCAAAGAAAATGCTTACATATAAGTTTGTTGAATAATTTTAAACATACTAAAACATGAAAAAAATTTTAACATTAGTAAGTATTGCATTTATTGGCTTGACCGCAAAAGCTCAGGAAACAAATCAGGGTTTAAAAGGAACCTGGTTTGCAACATCACAATTTGGTTATCAGCAAACTAAAACGGGCGACGTTAAAAATACAAATCTTTCTGTATTGCCAATTGTGGGGACATTTGTAACGCCTTCTGTTGCAGTAGGAGCAGGGTTTGGTATTATTAACATAAAAGCTGATGCAAAAGCAGGAACCGTAGCAAAAACAGATTTGCTTGTTATTCAGCCGTTGGCTAGAAAATACTGGAATGTAGCGGGTTCGCTATATTTCTTCGGACAGATAGCAGCTCCTATTATCACAGGAAAAGAGAAAGAAAGTGATTTGAAGATTAGCCAATATGGCTTATCAGTTTCAGGAGGGTTTGATTATTTTATTAGTAAAAATTTCTCGGTTGAGTTTTCATACGATCTGGCAAACTTTACGTCTACGACATTAGATCCAAAAAATGGTGAGAAAACCACAGTAACCAATTTTGGACTGGCACATGTTGCAAATGTTGATCCTTTTTACAATACAGCTTTGGCAGGAAGCAGACCAAATTTGACTTCTCCGCTTTCTTTTGGGTTTAAATTTCTTTTCTAAACAAACGACGGAAATTGATGTAAATTAATTTACTAGTTTTGTAAAAAAAAGGAAGACCGTGCTTTTTGAAAGTACGGTCTTTTTAATAAGATTATTTAAAAGTATAAAATGCAAAATCAATCGAAAGATCCTTTACACGGTATAACGTTTCAAAAAATTGTAGAAGCATTAGTGGAATACTATGGTTTTGATACTCTGGCGGAATTAATTCCGATAAAGTGCTTTATTTCAAATCCAAGTGTAAAATCAAGCTTGACTTTTTTAAGAAAAACCGACTGGGCACGTAAAAAAGTGGAAGATTTGTATGTAAAATCACTGCCTAAATTGGTGAAGTAATTTATAATTTATAAGAAATCATAACACCTCCACGGTATGGAAGCCATTCGCCGCTTTTGTTCCAGTTTGGTGCTTTTTCATATCTTCCTGGAGTTCCATCGTTGTAATAACCGTGGTAAAAACCTTGGTGCCAGCCACCTCCTGCAAAAATATCCAGTAAAAATTTATCATTTAGTTTAATGTTATACCCAACAGTAACCCCTAAACGATAACCAAAACCGTCTTCGTAATGGTTAGACCCCCAGTAGTTCCATTTTTGAATTTGATAAATATCTGGTCCTGCATGGCCACCCACATAAAAACCTTTATAGTTTTCTTTAAAATGATAACGAAGTTCAGGTGTTAATGTGTAGAGTTTCATTGGGCTATGTCCGTTAAAAGAGTCCCAAAATGACGCCATTACGTCAACACTAAAAGTTAAATTTTTTCCAATACTGGTTTCAACTCCAACATTTGGCACTGCCAATAAAGCGGTTGCAGCATTAAACTTGATAAAAGTCTGACTTTGAGACTGAATCGAAAAGAAAAGAACAAGGGCAATAAATATTTTTTTCATAAAAAGGGCTTTCGTGATGTCGAAATAAGCTCTTTTTTCTTATTTCGATTGCAAATATAACGCAAACCAATAGTTACTATTATCCAGAACCATTAATTTAACAGGAATATTTTTTTTCAAAAAAAGCTATTGCTTTTTATTACTTAATAATGAGTAGATTACGCTATCGATGAATTTGCCGTCATAAAATTCACATTCTTTAAAATGGCCTTCTTTTACAAAGCCACACTTTTGTAATACTTTCTCAGAGGCATAATTTTCAGGGTCAATTACTGCTTCAATCGAATGTAATTTTAATTCTTCAAAACCATAAGTGATCAATCCGTTTACTGATTCCGGGATGATTCCTTTTCCGTGAAATTCCGGTAGTAAAATATATCCAATTTCAGCACGATGATGCTCTGGCTGCATTCTGTAATAGCCAATGATTCCTAATAATTTAGGGTTGTCTTTTAGCGTAATTCCCCAATTGATTCCTTCATTTGCGACAATTTTGTCTTCAATCATCTTAATATGTGCTAGGGCATCTTCAGAATCTTTAACTAAGGGACGAGGGATGAATTTCATCGTTTCGGGATTTGAACGCAATTCGAAAACTTCATTAACGTCGTCATTTGTGATTCTTCGTAAAAGCAAACGTTCTGTTTCGATTACAGGGAAGGGAGTAAAATTAAATTCCAGCATTTTTTTGTAGATTATAATATTGAGATACTAAATTTTGAATTAAAGTTTTGATTAGCTTCGAGAACTAAAACTCCTTCTTTTTCGAATAAATTTCCCGAATTTTCAGCAGTGTCAGAGTATCCAAGCCAGGGTTCAATACAAATAAAAGGAGCTTGTGGTTTTGTCCAGATTCCTAAACTCGGAAAATCTTCAAAATCAACTTTGACATAGGGCTTGGAGTTTTGAAGAAGCGTTAGCGATTTTGATTCCAGGGTTTTAAAAATTAATGCATCGTTTTCGAATAATTGATAGTCAAACGGAATTAATCCATTTTCATTTTTCAAGGTTTCTGTTTGATTAGAAATCAAATCATTCTCTAAGAGATAATATTTTAAAACTTCTTGTTTTTCGAATTGGAAAGCATAATTTTTAAAATCTCCCGGTAATGCTATCGCAGGGTGAGCTCCGATCGAAAATGGCATTTTGCTTTTTCCTGTGTTGATTACTTTATATTCAATATTCAAAGTTGTGTTTTCAACACTGTAAATAAGCTGTAGTTCAAATTCAAAAGGATATTTTTCTAATGTTTCGGCATTTGATTTTAAAGAGAAGATTGCTGTATTTTCGGTCTTTTCGATCAATTCAAAGTTCATATCACGTGCAAAACCGTGTCTTGGTAGCTGGTATGCTTTTTCGTCGATTGTATAAGTATTGTTTTTAAGGGTTCCTACAATCGGAAAAAGTACCGGAGAATGTTTGCCCCAAAAGTCAGGATTGCCCTCCCAGATGTATTCTTTATTTTGATTGTCTTTTAATGAAAATAATTCTGCTCCGGAATGTTTTATTGAGACGCTTATCGCTGAATTGTTGATAGTTGTGTTCAAAGTGTTTGAAATTGAAAAAGATTACTGATATACTGATGTAAATATATTTTATAAATTTTGTTTTTTTAGGAAAATGGCTTAAAATATTTTTTGCATAAAATTTTGCTAAAATTGAATTTACGTTTTATAATTTCTCTGTAAATAGCTTTTTTTTTCATTAATTTGCTACATAAACAGCTAAAAATTATGAAAAAACAATCCTCAAAAGCCTTATTAACCATGGCTTTGTTTGTTGGAGTTTCTTCTGTCTGGGCACAGCAAACACCTCCTGCAACAGTAGTAAATCCTGTTAACAATTACGATTACCACGATGCGTTTGGACCAAATTTCTATACCAAAAATGGAACACCAACGCGCTCTGCAAACGGTCAGCCGGGAGTTGAATATTGGCAAAACAGAGCCGATTATCAGATTACGGCAAAATTAAACGGAACTACGAATGAAATTACTGGTACAGATGAAATTACCTATACCAATAATAGTCCGGAAAAAATGTCTTTTGTATGGTTGAATTTAGATCAGAATTTATTCAAAAATGATTCAAGAGGGAACGCGGTGGTGCCACTTTCAGGAAGCCGTAATGGTGCTCAGGGACAGGTTTTTGATGGAGGAAACAAAATTAAATCGGTTAAAGTAATTTCAGGTGGAAAGAAAAAGACTGAAATTGAAGCAAAATATATAGTTACAGATACCAGAATGCAGATATTTCTTCCCGAAACATTAGCATCAAAAGGGGGAGCTGTAAAAATTAAAATTGAGTTTTCGTTCGTTGCACCTTTTGAAGGATCGGACAGAATGGGAGTTTTGGAAACTAAAAACGGTAAAATTTTTACGATTGCGCAATGGTATCCGCGTATGTGTGTGTACGATGACGTAAAAGGATGGAATACTGCCCCTTACTTGGGTGCATCAGAGTTTTATTTAGAATATGGAAATTTTGATGTAAAGTTAACGGTGCCTGCAAATCATTATGTTGTAGGATCAGGAGAATTGATAAACGGCGCAGAAGTATTACCGGCAGAACAGCTTAAACGCTATAAAGAAGCAGGTCAAAGCGATAAAACCGTAACAATTCGTTCTGCTGAAGAAGTTGCTGCTACGGCAAATTCAAAAACAACAGGAGAGAAAACATGGCATTATCAAATAAAAAATGCTCGTGACTTTTCATGGGCTTCTTCGGCAGCTTTTGTTTTAGACGGTGCCAAAATTAATCTGCCTAGTGGTAAAAAAGCACTGGCTTTATCAGCTTATCCGGTAGAAAGTGGCGGAAATGAAGCTTACGGACGTTCCACTGAATATGTAAAAGCATCGATTGAGCACTATTCTAAAAAATGGTTCGAATATCCTTATCCGGTAGCCACAAACGTTGCAGGAAACGAAGGTGGAATGGAATATCCGGGAATTGTTTTTTGCAGCTGGGAGTCAAAAGGACAAGATTTATGGGGGGTAACTGATCATGAATTTGGGCATATTTGGTTTCCTATGATTGTAGGTTCAAACGAAAGATTATTCGCCTGGATGGATGAAGGATTTAATACTTTTATTAATTCATTAAGTACTGAGGAATTTAATAAAGGTGAATATAAAGAGGCGCCATCGAATTTGCATAAATTAGCAGAGCCATTCACGAGACCGGATCTGGAAACGATAATGAGTTCTCCTGATAATATGAAAGAGGCTAATATTGGGATGCTGTGTTATTTTAAGCCAAGTTCTGGTTTGGTAATTTTAAGAGAGCAGATTTTAGGAAAAGAGCGTTTTGATCTTGCTTTCCGTACTTACATAGAGCGTTGGGCTTATAAACATCCTCAGCCGGATGATTTCTTCCGATCAATGGAAAATGTTGCAGGTGAAGATTTAAGCTGGTTCTGGAGAAGTTGGTTTGTAAACAATTGGCGCTTTAATCAGGGGATCAATTCAATTAAGTACATAAAAAATGATCCGTCAAAAGGAGTTGCAATCACAGTTGAAAATTTTGATAAAATGCCTATGCCGGTTATTTTAGATGTGAAAACAAAAAGTGGGAAAGTGACAAGAGTTAAATTGCCTGTTGAAGTATGGCAACGTAACAATGTTTGGACGTTTAAACACAATTCTACTGAAGAAATAGAAAGTATCACGCTTGATCCGGATAATGTTTTTCCAGACAATAATCAAGCTAATAATGTTTGGACAGCCGGTAACGGTAAAATAGAAAAAGATGTAGTTTTAGATGGTTATTTAGGAACCTATTCGACTTCAAAAGCTCCTTTGAAAATTGATTTTACAGAAAAGAATAATGTATTGAATGTTCTAATAACAAATTATCCGAAGTTTACGGTTAAGGCGGTAGAAAATGAAAAAGATGTCTTTCAATCAGCTGAAGCTGGACTAAAGTTCAAATTTAATGAGGCTAAAACAGGTTTTGATATGATTATTTTGAGCAATGGTAATGCAATACCGTTTACTAAAAATTAAAAGATAAAAAAGTAAATACTTAAGAACCCGATAGTTATTTTGAACTATCGGGTTTTTTATGGGCCAATATTAACATTCTGAAAAAAAAATGTTAGAATTTTATTTTTTTGTTTTGTAAATAAAAAAATAGTGTACTTTTGCAGTCGATGAATAAAATAAGTTTACATATAACTTCTTTGTCACGGACAAACTCAGCTGTAACTTCTCCCGAAGTACGGACACTATCTCTATAGTATCCACAGAGTTTTTCGCCGCGTATTTATTTATATTCATTTTTCATTTTGAAATCACATCATTTGTCCATTGGACAAACATATCCTAAAAGTATATATTATTTTTTAAATTTTCTTAATCAAGTTTTTGATTTTGAGAATGTTACTTCTATTTTGCTTATTTTTATTGGATTGAATTCAGGATTTCAAACTAAACAATACGTTTTAATTTTTAACTCTAACTTCAACTATTGAAATGAAAATCTCTATTGTTGTTACTCAGGAAGAACACTTCAAATTCGCACAGGAAATTTGCGATACAATAGAATCATCAGCCTTATTAAGAGGCACCGGGATTGCTAAAAGAACTCCTGAATATATTCAGAAAAAAATGTCAAATGGTGATGCGATGATTGCTTTGGCAGACGGAAAATTTGCAGGTTTTTGTTACATCGAAAGTTGGGAGCACGGAAAGTTTGTTGCTCATTCCGGCTTAATTGTGCATCCGGATTACAGAAGTTTAGGCTTAGCCAAAAAAATCAAGTCAAAAGTTTTCGATTACTCTCTGGAAAGATATCCTGATGCCAAGATATTTGGTATTACAACAGGTTTGGCTGTTATGAAAATAAATTCTGACTTAGGATATAAACCTGTACCTTTTTCTGAACTGACTACCGATCCAAGTTTTTGGGCTGGCTGTAAAACCTGCACGAATTACGAAATTTTAAAAAGCAAAGAAAACAAAATGTGTCTTTGTACAGGGATGTTGCATGACCCGAAAGACAAACAAAAAGATCCGCCAAAACACCCATTTAACGTAGCCGTTTTAAGCAGATTGAAAAAAATCAAACAAGCTTTGTTCCTGAATAAAACATTGTTTTTCGGGTTCTTATCTTAAAAATTAAACTAAAAATTAGAATCTCAAACTTGCTAAATACGAAAGTATTGGCCTAAATTATAAAAAATGAAAAAAGTTGTATTAGCTTATAGTGGAGGATTAGATACCTCGTATTGTTTGAAATATTTAAAAAATGAAAAAGGATACGAAGTTCATACGGTTCTGGTAGATACAGGAGGATTTGATGAAGAAGAATTGTCAGCTATCGAAAAGAGAGCGTATGAGTTAGGAAGTGCACAACACGCAAACCTAACAATTGTAGACAAATATTATGACAAAGCTATAAAATATTTGATTTTCGGAAATGTGTTAAAAAACAACACCTATCCGTTATCAGTGAGTGCTGAACGTGTTTTTCAGGCAATTGAAGCGATCAAATATGCTAAAAAAGTTGGAGCAAGTGCGATTGCACACGGAAGTACAGGTGCAGGAAATGATCAAATCCGTTTCGATTTGATTTTCCAGACTATTGCTCCTGAAATTGAAATCATTACTCCAATTAGAGATTTAAAACTTTCAAGACAAGAAGAAGTAGATTATTTATCTAAAAATGGAGTACATTATTCTTGGGAGAAAGCACAATATTCAATCAATAAAGGACTTTGGGGAACTAGTGTGGGAGGTAAAGAAACCTTAACATCAAGTGAGCCTTTGCCAAGTGAAGCTTATCCTTCGCAATTGCAAAAAGAAGGAGAAGAAAAAGTGACTTTGCATTTTGAGCAGGGAGAATTAGTAGCCTTAAACGGTAAAAAAGATGTTCCTGAAAAAAATATTGTCAAACTTGAAAAGCTGGCAAATGCTTATGCTATCGGGAGAGATATTCACGTAGGTGATACCATTATCGGGATTAAAGGAAGAGTTGGTTTTGAAGCTGCCGCGCCGTTAATTATCATCAAAGCTCACCATTTACTGGAGAAACATACACTTGGTAAATGGCAGCAATACTGGAAAGAACAATTAGGAAACTGGTACGGAATGTTATTTCACGAAGGGCAGTTTTTAGATCCGGTAATGCGTAATATCGAAACCTTCTTGCAGGATACTCAAAAAACAGTGAACGGAACCGTAACAGTTTCATTAAAACCCTATCATTTTTCGCTTGACGGAATTGAATCAAAAAATGATTTAATGAATACAGGTTTTGGTCAGTATGGAGAAATGAATAATGCGTGGACATCTGACGATGCAAAAGGATTTATTAAGATTTTAGGTAATGCTCAAAACATATTTTCATCTGTAAACCATTTAGATCATGATTAATATTGGAATAATTGGTGGCTCAGGCTATACAGCCGGAGAGCTCATCAGAATCTTAATGAATCATCCCAAAGTAAACATCGATTTTGTTTACAGTACAACCAATTCGGGAAAACCGCTTTCTGTGGCACATCAGGATTTGATGGGAGATATCGAAATGAACTTTACAGATGTGGTTAATCCGAATGTAAATGTGGTGTTTCTATGTCTTGGTCACGGGAAATCTATTTCGTTTTTGAAAGAGAATCAGTTTGCAAGCCACACGAAAATCATAGATCTGGGAAATGATTTCAGATTGAACAAAGATGCCCATTTTGAAGGAAAGGATTTTGTTTATGGTCTTCCGGAATTGAATAAATCAGCGATCAAAAAGGCAAATTATATTGCAAATCCTGGTTGTTTTGCTACAGCGATCCAATTGGCTTTGCTGCCTTTGGCAAATAGTGATCTGTTGCTTAATGATGTACATATTAATGCAACTACCGGAAGTACCGGAGCCGGAGTGGGACTTTCAGAAACGTCTCATTTTAGCTGGAGAAACAACAATATGTCACATTACAAAGCTTTCGAACACCAGCATTTGGGAGAAATTGGAGAAAGTTTGGTTCAGTTACAAGATGATTTTGAAAGTGAATTACTTTTTATTCCAAATAGAGGAGATTTTCCAAGAGGAATTTTTGCCACACTTTATACTATTTCCGATGAAAGTCTGGAGCAGACGGTATCCAGATACGAAGAATTCTATAAAAATGAGCCTTTTGTGACGGTGACAACGACAAACATCAATATGAAACAAGTCGTTCAAACTAACAAATGTATCATTAGTTTAATGAAAAAAGGAAACCGGATTCTGATCACCTCAATTATTGATAATTTAACCAAAGGTGCTTCGGGACAAGCCATTCAAAACATGAATTTAATGTTCGGATTAGAAGAAACCACCGGTTTAAAATTGAAACCAAGCGGATTTTAGTAAAAATTTATTTCAAGTTTCAGGTTTCACGTTCTATACGTAACTTGAGATTTGAAACTCAAATCAAGTTCAGGTTTAAGTTCCAGGTTTAACGTTTAGCGAGCAACCTGAAACCTGAAACCTGAAACAAAATAAACAAAAAAACATGAACTTATTCAACGTTTACCCATTATACGACATCACTCCAGTTAAAGCTATAGATTGTACAATTGTAGATGACAAAGGAGTAGAATACTTAGATTTATACAGCGGACATGGTGTAATTTCGATTGGCCATACACAACCGGATTATGTAGCTAAATTAAAAGATCAATTAGATCACTTAGGATTTTATTCTAACGCAATTCAGAATCCATTACAGGTAGAACTGGCTCAAAAATTAGGAAAGTTATCAGGATTAGAAGATTATGAATTGTTTTTATGCAGTTCAGGTGCTGAAGCTAACGAAAATGCTTTGAAATTAGCCTCTTTTCATAACGGAAAATCAAGAGTTGTAGCTTTTGATAATTCTTTTCACGGAAGAACCTCTGCGGCAGTTGCGGTTACCGATAATAAAAAAATTGTAGCACCAATAAATGCGCAGCAGGAAGTTACTTTTTTACCCTTAGATCAAATCGAATTAGTTGAAGCAGAACTTGCAAAAGGTGATGTTACAGCAGTAATTATTGAAGGAATTCAGGGAGTAGGAGGTTTAGACGAGGGAACAAGTGAATTTTTTCAGGCCTTGGAAAAAGCCTGTAAAAAGCACGATGTGGTTTTGATTTTAGACGAAGTACAGTCAGGATATGGAAGAAGCGGAAAATTTTTTGCCTTCCAACATCACGGAATCAACGCTGATATTATTTCGGTTGCCAAAGGAATGGGGAATGGTTTTCCGGTTGGAGCTATTTTAATCTCTCCAAAATTTGAAGCAAGTTTCGGATTGTTGGGAACTACTTTTGGAGGTAGTCATTTATCATGTGCTGCCGGAATTGCAGTGCTGGATGTAATTGAAAAATTGGATTTACAGAAGAATGTAAACGAAGTTTCGGCTTATTTTTTAGAAAAAATTAAAGAAGTTGAAGGAATTAAAAAAGTAAAAGGAAAAGGTTTGATGCTTGGAGTAGAGTTTGATTTTGATGTAGCAGCTTTAAGGAAAAAACTAATCATCGAAAAACATATTTTCACCGGAAGTGCCAACAATAAAAATCTGTTGAGAATTCTTCCTCCATTAACAGTGAAGAAATCAGATATTGATACTTTCATTGCAGCTTTAAAAGAAAGTCTGGAAGAACTTAAAAATTAAAGGTTACCCATATACATAATACTGTTGATTCGTTTAATTGGTTAAACGATTAAACGAATTAACGGCTAACCAATTAAACCAAAAAAATGAACCCATTATCAATTGAAAAACGTAATCTGGTTTTGCATGCTATGGCGCAGCTGGTCGAGCAGGAGCGGAACCAGATTATCTTAACCAATCAGGAAGATCTTGCTGATTACGACGGCTCAGATTTAGCGATGGAAGAACGCCTGAAAGTAGATGATAAAAAAGTCGACGAGATGATTTTATCTCTCAATCAACTGGCTTCGCAAGAAGATCCGGTTGGAGTAGAGCGTTTTCATTTTGTTCATGATAATGGCATAAAAGTGATTAACAAAACGGCCGCTTTCGGGACGATCTTAATCATTTACGAATCCCGCCCCGATGTTACAATTGAAGCTGGGGGAATAGCTTTTAAATCCGGAAATAAGATTTTATTGAAAGGTGGAAAAGAAGCTTTAAAATCGAATTTGAAAATTGTGAGTCTATGGCATCAGGCTTTAGAAAAAAACGGAGTATCAAAGGACTGGGTAGAATATTTGAATTATAATCGTACAGAAACTCAGGCTTTTTTAGAAAAACCAACTCAAAAAGTAGATTTAATTGTTCCCAGAGGAGGAGAAAAGTTAATTGAGTTTGTAAAAGCACACGCCAGCTGCCCGGTTATTGTAAGCGGACGAGGAAATAATTTTGTTTACGTTCATGAAAAGGCAGATACGGATTTGGCTTTAAAAATCATTATAAATGCCAAAACCTCTAAAATCTCAGCGTGTAATGCAGTTGATAAGGTTTTAATAGATTCGAAGCTACCCAATTTTGAAGGATTTACAGCTATTTTAATTGAAGAATTAAAACAGTATAAAGTAGAAGTAATTGTAGATGAATCTCTAAAAAGCTTTGAGGATACAACAACACTTCAAAACGAAGACATTTGGTACGAAGAATTCCTGGATTATAAAATAGTAATCGGAAGCATCGATTCTGAAGATAATGCAATCGAAAAAATAAATAAATATTGCGGAGGACACTCGGCGGTAATTATTACAAGAGATAATAAGGCAGCACAGGAGTTTATGGATGCCGTGGATACTGCAGCCGTTTATCAAAATGCTTCAACACGTTTTACAGATGGAGGTCAGTTTGGTCTGGGTGGAGAATTAGCGATAAGTACCGATAAATTGCATCAGCGAGGCCCTATCGGACTTCAGCATCTCGTAACCAATAAATGGTACGTGTACGGAGAAGGGCAAATTAGATAATTAGACTTCTTAGAATTTTAGATTTTAAACTATGAATTATTGATTTTTAGAATTTGGATTTTATTAAAGATAAAGCTTTGCGAACTTAGCGTTTGTAAAGACAAACAGAATAAAAAAACCTTGCGCCCTTTGCGGTAAAAAAAATACAGCATGTCAAAAAAGCGGATTTTATTAAAAATTGGAAGTAATACTTTAACCAAAGAAACCAATCATATTTCACGGGGAAAAATTGAAGACCTCGGAATGCAGATTGCAGCTTTAAACAAAGAGTACGAGTTTGTAATTGTGAGTTCCGGAGCAATCGCAGCGGCAAAGCAATTTGTAAAGCTTGAAAGTAAAGGAAAAGAAATTGTTGTGAAGCAAGCGTTAGCTTCAATTGGTCAGCCACATTTGATGCGGATTTTCCATGAAAATTTCAGCGATTTGGGATTATTGACATCACAATGTTTATTGTCTTATTCTGATTTCGAGAAAGAGCAGTCTAAAGTCAATATTGTCAATACCATAAACGTTTTGGTAGAGAACAATTACATTCCGATTATTAATGAAAATGATACGGTTGCCACAGATGAGATTCGGTTTGGAGACAACGATAAATTGGCAGCACTGACAGCCGTTCTTTTAAATGTTGATATTCTGATTATAGCCACCAATACAAACGGAATTTATACCAAAGATTCTATTCACGATGAAATTCCTGAAACGATCAAACTGGTACAGGATTTAAAAGTATTAGAAAAAGAAATTGGAGAATCAAAATCATCACATGGAACAGGAGGGATGCAGTCGAAGATAGAAGCAGCCGCAATTGCAAAAGCTGCCAATATTGAAACCTGGATCGTAAATGGACTAGATGATAATTTTATTTTGAAGGCTTTAAAGGATGAGATTCCCTTTACCAAGATTGTGTAAGTAAAACGCAGATGACACGGATTCGCTATCGCGAAAACGCTGATTTAAACGGATTATTTTTTAATATTTAAATATTATGTAGTATATTTCATTCAAAAAAAAATGAAATTATTACATTAAGAGTTAACTGATGTCGTTATTAAAACCTTTTATGAAGTGTATAATGAGCTAGGATATGGGTTTTTAGAAAGAGTTTATCAAAATTCCCTGTATTTGGAATTAAAGAATAAAGGGCTTAAAGTTGAAGCGCAGAAGAAAATCATTGTGTATTATAAAGGAATTAAAGTAGGCGAATATTATGCCGACTTAATTGTAGAAGATTTAATAATATTAGAATTAAAAGCAGTAGATTGTATTGTGGAAGTGTTTGAAAATCAGATTTTAAACTATCTGAAAGGAACAGATTGTGAAGTAGGTTTACTTTTAAACTTTGGAAAAAAACCAGAATTTAAACGGAAAATCTTTGAGAACGAAAGAAAAGTAAGAATATAAAAAAAATCTGCGCAGATCAGCGTCTTCGCGATAGCGAATCAGTAGAATCTGCGTTTAATTTTAGATTACTAAAAGAAGAAATACCATTTACAAAAATCATTTAGAATTGTTTATCTGTTTAATTGTTTAATCGATTAAAGTTAGGAACAATATAAACTGATTTAAAAAAAGCATATAAGTTAAACTTGTTTAGTTGGAAAACCGATTAAACAAATTAACGATTAACCGATTAAACAAGAAATTATGAATTACATTTCAATTCAAGATATCGACTCATTATCAAAATGGGTAAAAGGGGCGTTAAAAATTAAAAAGAACCCGCTTAAAAATCAAAGTTTAGGAAAAAATAAAACCTTAGGGATGTTATTTTTTAACCCAAGTTTAAGAACGCGTCTGAGCACTCAGAAGGCAGCTGTGAACTTAGGGATGAATGTTATGGTAATGAATTTTACCAACGAAGGCTGGACGTTAGAATTCGAAGATGGCGCCATTATGGATTCCGGTGCGTCAGAGCACATTAAAGAAGCTGCAGAAGTAGTGTCTCAATATTGTGATATTATTGCCATTCGTGCTTTCGCAGGTTTGGCAGACAAAGAAAAAGATTATGCTGAAACAGTAATTTCAGGATTCTTGAAACACGCAACTGTACCCATCGTAAATATGGAAAGCGCCGTTCGTCATCCGATGCAATCTTTAGCGGATGCTATTACCATGGAAGAATACAAAACCAAGCATAAACCAAAAGTAGTACTTTCCTGGGCGCCTCACCCGAAAGCTTTGCCACAGGCCGTTGCCAATTCATTCGTAGAAATGATGCAAATGCAAAAAGATATGGATTTTGTAATCACACACCCCGAAGGTTACGAACTTAGCCCCGAAATCACGAAAGACTGTAAAATAGAATATGATCAGGACAAAGCGTTTGAAAATGCCGATTTTGTGTACGTAAAAAACTGGAGTAATTTTAACGACTACGGAAAAGTAACCAATACAGACCCAAACTGGACCGTTACAGCCGAGAAAATGGCTTTAACTAATAATGGGAAATTCATGCATTGTCTTCCGGTTCGTCGTAACGTTATTGTAAGTGATGAAGTGCTCGACGGTAAGAATTCAATCGTAATTCAACAGGCGAATAACAGAACGTATTCGGCACAGTTAGTTTTACAGAAGATTTTGAAGAAGCTTTAATTTGAGGTACAAAGGCACAAAGTTGCAGAGGTACAAAGGTCAGAAAAAAACCTTAAAAGAAACCTTTGAACCTTTGTGACTATGAACCTCTGAACCTAAAAAAAATGAAAGTTACAATAATAAAAATAGGTGGAAACATCATCGATAATCCAACAGAATTAGAGCAATTCTTAACTGATTTTTCTAAGATTGAAGGACATAAAGTTTTAGTTCACGGTGGAGGAAAATCGGCTACAAAAATGGCTCAGAGTATTGGATTGGTACCACAAATGATTGAGGGACGTCGAATTACAGATGCCGCAATGCTTGATGTTGTGGTCATGATTTACGCAGGCCAAATCAACAAACATATTGTAGCGCAATTACAGGCAAAAGACAATAATGCGATTGGTTTTTCAGGTGCCGACGGAAATTTAATCCAGTCTGTAAAACGAAACCATCCTACAATCGATTATGGCTTTGTGGGAGATGTAAAACAAGTTAACACTAAGTTATTGGCTACGTTATTAGAAAACGGAATTATTCCTGTTTTCTGTGCCATCACACACGACAAAAACGGACAATTGTTAAACACCAATGCCGATACCATTGCAAGTGAGTTATCCATTGCTTTGTCTGAAGTTTTTGAGGTTACATTGACCTATTGTTTTGAAAAGCAGGGAGTTTTGCAGGATTCAGAAGACGATACATCAGTGATAACCAAAATCAACGAAGCCTTATACAACAAACTTAAAGAAGAAAAAGTAATCCATTCCGGAATGATTCCAAAATTAGATAATTGCTTCAATAGTTTGTCAAGAGGAGTACAGCAAATTAAAATTGGACACCACAAAATGCTTCAAAATTCAGAGATTCCGCATACAACGATTACGTTATAAAAGAAAAAGTTGCTAAGTTCCCAAGAAACTAAGACTTTTGCAGTCTTAGAACCTTAGAATCTTAGTGCCTCAGTACCTAATAAAAATGAAAAACATAGAAACGCTTACCCAGGAAGCAATTAGTTTATTAAAAAGTCTTATCGAGACCCCTTCCTTTTCAAGTGAAGAAGACCAAACAGCCCTTTTAATCGAAAATTGGTTCAATCAAAACGAAATTCCTTTCCAAAGAGAAAACAATAATGTGTGGGCTTTCAACAAATATTTCGATGAAAATAAACCGACACTTTTATTAAACTCACATCACGATACCGTAAAACCTAATCAGGCTTATACTAACGATCCGTTTAAAGCGATCGAAAAGGATGGGAAACTATTTGGATTAGGAAGTAATGATGCCGGAGGCTGTCTGGTTTCGTTGCTGGCAACATTTGTACACTTCTACGAAAACCAAAACTTATCACATAATATAGTTATTGTAGCTTCTGCCGAAGAAGAAAGCAGCGGGAAGAATGGTTTAAACAGCGTTTTAAAGCACTTACCCCAATTAGATTGTGCTATTGTGGGCGAACCTACTTTAATGCAGTTGGCGGTTGCCGAAAAAGGATTGTTAGTTTTAGACGTAAAAGTCAAAGGAACCGCAAGTCATGCCGCACATCAAAACGACGACAATGCTATTTATAAATCAATTCCTGTAATGGAATGGTTTAAAAATTATAAATTCGATAAAATTTCAGAGGTTCTAGGTCCAGTAAAAATGACCGTAACACAAATCAGTGCAGGAAAACAGCACAATGTAGTGCCTTCAGAATGTGATTTAGTGGTGGATATTCGTGTGACCGATTGTTATTCGAATACCGAAATTTTGGAAGTAGTAAAAGCCAATGTAAACGCCGAAGTAACGCCAAGATCAATGCACCTGAATGCTTCATCAATTCCGGTTGCACATGGTTTGGTACAAGCCGGAATCGCTTTAGGAAGAACTACTTACGGCTCACCTACACTTTCAGATCAGTCCGTTTTAAGCTGTCAGTCTTTAAAATTAGGACCTGGTGAAACCCTGCGTTCACATTCAGCAGATGAATTTATTTTTGTAAATGAAATTGAAGAAGGAATCGATTTGTATATCAAAATATTAAACGGGTTCTTTAAATTATAATTGAAACGAAATTAAACCCGACAGGTTTCAAAAACCTGTCGGGTTTGTAATATAAACAGGCATATTGGTGTGATTAGAAAATAAAGACAAAGAAAGAAGTCTAACAATCTAACGATCTAAGAAGTCTAAAAATCTAAGTTATGAAACTTTGGGAAAAAGGAATACCAACAGATAAACAAATTGAACAATTCACCGTAGGAAATGATCGTGAATTGGATTTAGTTTTAGCAAAATACGATGCACTGGGGTCCATTGCACATGCCAAAATGCTTGGACAAATTGGTTTATTAACTCAGGAAGAAACCACTTCTTTAGTGGACGCGTTAAATGAGATTATTGCTGATGTAGCCGTTGGAAATTTCGAAATAGAAAACAGTTTTGAAGATGTACACTCCAAAATAGAGTATTTACTCACCGTAAAACTGGGAGACGCCGGAAAAAAAATTCACACAGCGCGTTCCCGTAACGATCAGGTTTTGGTAGACGTTCATTTGTATTTAAAAGACGAGTTAAAAGCAATAAAAGAGCAGGTAAAAACACTTTTTGATTTGTTGATGGAATCTGCAGAGAAACATAAGAATGTCTTGTTACCCGGATATACACATTTACAAATCGCGATGCCATCGTCTTTTGGAATGTGGTTTTCAGCCTATGCCGAAAGCTTAATTGATGACATCACCATGTTAAATGCAGCCTCGAAAGTAGTCGACCAGAATCCGCTGGGATCTGCAGCAGGGTATGGAAGCTCGTTCCCAATCAACAGAACCGTTACCACTCAGGAATTAGGATTTGAAACCTTAAAGTTCAATGCCGTTGCAGCTCAAATGAGCCGTGGAAAAGCCGAGAAAACGGTAGCTTTTGCCATGAGCAGTGTCGCCGCAACCTTGTCAAAATTTGCCATGGACGTTTGTTTGTATATGAGCCAGAACTTTGATTTTATAAGTTTGCCATCGCATCTTACAACAGGTTCCAGTATTATGCCTCACAAGAAAAATCCGGATGTTTTCGAATTGATCAGAGGAAAATGCAATAAGATTCAGTCACTTCCTTACGAAATAACTTTAATCACCAATAATTTGCCGAGTGGTTATCACAGAGACTTTCAGCTTTTAAAAGAAGGTTTGTTTCCTGCGATTCAAAACTTAAAAGCCTGTCTGGATATTGCTATTTTTTCTGTAAAAGATATTACCGTAAAAGACAACATACTGAAAGATAAAAAATACGATTATTTGTTTACAGTAGATACTTTAAACGAAATGGTAGTGGCTGGTATACCTTTCAGAGATGCATACAAAGAAGTTGCGGAACAATTGGAAGCCGGAACGTACCAATCGCCTAAAGAAACAAAACACACCCATGAAGGCAGTATCAATAATTTATGCCTGAATGCTATTAAAGATAAAATGAAAGCAGCTTTGTAAAGAAAGCAAAACCCACCCAAAAAACCGATTCGTATCAGATACAAATCGGTTTTTTTGTTTATTGCCGTTCAAAAGTATTTGGGTTTTGCGTATGACTGATTGAGTTTAGTAGGTTTTTTTTTACTTAAGATAATTGTTCTTGCTAAAAAAAGTTTATTTTTGATTTTTAGTTTGAAAATTAAAGTATGAATAAGTTTGATGATCAGGCCACTAAAGGCCTTTGGGAAAGGGGATTACTGAGTGAAAATAAGTATGAGGAAATTACGTCCTATCGTGGATTGAATATTTTTTCACTAAATGCAGAACTTAAATTAGCCCTGTACTTGTCCGTGTTGTTGTTTACTTCAGGAATCGGAATTTTGATTTACAAAAATATTGATTCAATAGGTCACATTGCAATTCTTTCGCTGTTGTTGATTGTTATTGGAGTTTGTTTTTACTTCTGTTTTAAAAATGCCAAAGGATTTCAAAAAACAGAAACCACCTTTGAGCACCCGGTTTTAGAATACTTGGTCCTGGCGGCTACTATACTTACTTGTATTTTTATTGGGTATTTACAGTTCCAGTACCAAACCTTCGGAACGCATTACGGACTGGCGACTTTAATCCCAACCCTGGTAAGTTTCTTTTGTGCGTATTATTTCGATAATAAAAGTGTTTTGACAATCGCAATTACCGGTTTGGCAGCTTATGTAGGACTTTCTGTTACGCCGCAGGATTTGGTGAATAACAGTAATTTCTACCAGGATCCAAGTTTAAGTTATTCGGCAATTTTATTGGCTGTTTTACTTATTTTATGGACGGTTTACAGCTCCAGAATTCAGTTAAAACCCCATTTTACTATCATTTATCACACTTTTGCCTTGCACATTGCCAGTATTGCATTAATTCATAACCTGACGGATTCTTATACGGATGGTATTTGGCTGCTTTTTGCAATTGTTTTGGCAGCGTCAACCTATTATTTTTATAAAGTAAGTTACAGGCTTAAAGCTATTTCATTGTATGTTTTTATGATTATTTATGCTTATATAGGTCTCAATATATTCGTGTTTAGAGTTTTTGAGAGCATTAATTTTTCGGATATCTGGGAGTTATTTATTTTGATCCTTCCCTTATATTTTATAGGCTCAATCATACTATTCATTAAATTAATTAAGAAATTCAATAAAGAAACGGCAGCATGACAGCATACGATAAAGAGGAATTAGATGATTTGATTTTAATAGAAGAAGCTGCTTCTTTGTATTCAGCTGGTTTTATAGACAAAAATCAGAAAGATAGAATTAAAAGTGAGTTGACTGCTTTTAGAATGCAAAACAATATTCTGGTTCGACTGGGATTTTTTCTGCTGGGATCATTTTTGTATCTGTCCATTTGCGGAGCCATTTCATTATTAGGACTTAGCGGAGAGCAGTTCTTTTTCAGTATCTGCTGTTATATTTTTGCTTTGGTTGGTTTTGTAGGAGCAGAACTTCTGGCTAATTTGAAATATTACCGACATGGTCTGGACGATGCTTTTGTTTTAGGATCAATTTTGAACTTAGGAATTGCTATTGCAATCACCACCGAAGGATACGAACTAATAATTGCCGTTTTTGTGGCATTCAAGTCGTTTCTGCTCTATAGAAGGTATTTGAATTTACCTGCATTATTGGTGTTTTGCGTGGCTTCGGCTGCTGTTTTATTCTTTGGACTATTAGAATTGGGAGAAATCGGAAAAATGATTTTACCCTTTGTGACGCTACTATTTTCGGCAGGATTTTACTTTTTCACTAAAAAAAATATTCAAAAACTAACCGAAACCTATCACTATAATGGGCTTCTGTTTGCCAATAGTTTTTGTTTGATATTGTTTTATCTTTCTTGCAATTATTTAGTGGTTAGGGAACTTTCGGTGACGCTTATGGATAATCCAATAGCTGAAGGGAAGGACATACCATTTGCTTTTTTCTTTTATGCTTTTACCCTGATCGTGCCTCTTGTGTATTTGGCCCAGGCTTTGAAAACTAAGGATAGAATCTTGCTATGGATTAGTTTTTTAGCGATAGGCTTTTCAATTTATACGATTCGGTTTTATTATTCGGTTTTACCAATAGAAGTTGCGCTGACACTTGGCGGGATAGTTTTGTTTGCAATAGCTTATTTTTCAATAAAGAAGCTAAAGAACAAAGAAAGCGGCTTGACATTTAAACCGGATCGATTGAATTCGTCAAATCCATTTTTAAATATGGAAACCTTAATTGTCGCTTCAGCATTTGGAGTAAAACCCGAAGCAAAGCCTGAAGATTCTCCGATGGATTTTGGAGGTGGTGGTTTCAGCGGAGGAGGCTCAGAAGGAACTTTTTAAGTTAAATGTGAGATGTTATGTGTAAAATGTGAGATGTGAAACTATCACAGTAATTTTTCACATCTCACATTTCACATCTCACAAGAAAAATTCTATATTTTACTTTTCAATGCTTCTGCATCAATATCGCTGTGAGAAACATCATAAACAGCCTTCCCGTTTCTGATCAGGATTAATTGTGGAGATTCATGGTAAACATTGAATCGCGATGCAATTTCGTTCGATACATCACGATACGCTATTAAATCCAAAAAATAAGCACCTACAGTATTTTCCAGAGCATATTCACGTTCGAATTGCTTCAAAGCCATACGGCTAATACTGCATCTTGTACTGTGTTTAAAAATGACTACCGGTTTTTCGTTAGATATCGCTTCGATTTCCATTAATTGGGCAACATCGGTTAATTGGGTCCAATTTACATTACTTTTTGGGGTATCTGCTGACTCCGAATTCCCGAAGATTGAATTTAAAAAACTCATATTTGACTTGTTTTATGACTTTTTGACATTTTAAATAGATTGAAAATCAATTAAAAACGCCATTTTGTCTGTATTTTTAGTATGGAATATAATTTGAACGTTCTGATAGCAAAGTTAGAATATTTAAAGTTAAAAATTTAATCCAATAAATTGTAATTTTAAAGATCTCGAACTATACACTAATAATCAATCCTAAATCGTATACATATGAATATAAATAAATTTACAATAAAGTCGCAGGAAGCCATACAGCTGTCACAGCAACTGGCGCAACGCAACGGACAACAACAGATTGAAAATGAACACATTTTTAAAGCTATTTTTGAAGTAGATGAAAATGTTGCTCCGTTTATTTTGAAAAAACTAAACGTAAACGTACCGTTGTTTTTACAAATATTAGACAGTACTATTGCAAGCTTTCCAAAAGTTTCGGGAGGAGATATATTACTTTCCAGAGACGCAAACAAAGCACTGAATGAAGCAGAAATTATTGCCCAAAAAATGAACGATGAATACGTTTCTATCGAACATTTAATTTTGGCTATTTTTGATTCTAAAAGCAAAGTTTCACAGATTTTAAAAGATCAGGGCGTTACGGGAAAAGGGCTTAAAGCTGCCATTGAAGAACTTCGAAAAGGAGAACGAGTAACATCGGCTTCAGCAGAAGAAACGTATAATTCATTAAATAAATACGCTAAAAATTTAAACGAACTGGCTCGTACCGGAAAACTTGATCCTGTAATCGGACGTGATGAAGAGATCCGTCGCGTACTACAGATTTTAACACGAAGAACCAAAAACAACCCAATGTTAATCGGAGAACCGGGAGTCGGTAAAACAGCTATCGCTGAGGGACTGGCACACCGAATTGTAGATGGTGACGTGCCGGAAAACTTAAAAGATAAGATCGTTTTCTCCTTGGATATGGGAGCATTGATTGCCGGTGCAAAGTTCAAAGGTGAATTTGAAGAACGTTTAAAAGCAGTAGTAAAAGAAGTTACTTCTGCTGAAGGAGATATTGTTTTATTCATTGATGAAATTCACACGCTTGTAGGTGCAGGTGGAGGAGAAGGTGCTATGGATGCGGCTAATATTTTGAAACCGGCTTTGGCTCGTGGTGAGTTAAGAGCAATCGGAGCAACAACTTTGGATGAGTATCAAAAGTATTTTGAAAAAGATAAAGCCCTGGAACGTCGTTTCCAAAAAATCTTAATCGATGAACCGGACACAGAAAGTGCGATTTCGATCTTACGTGGAATCAAAGAAAAGTATGAAACGCACCATAAAGTTCAGATTAAAGATGAGGCCATTATTGCTGCGGTAGAATTGTCACAACGCTACATTACCAATCGTTTTTTACCGGACAAAGCTATCGATTTGATGGACGAAGCTGCTTCGAAACTGCGTATGGAAATCAATTCAAAACCGGAAGAGCTGGATGTATTGGATCGTAAAATCATGCAGCTGGAGATTGAAATTGAAGCCATTAAGCGCGAAAAAGAAGAAAGCAAACTGAAAATCCTGGGTATGGATCTTGCGAACTTAAAAGAAGAACGCAATGAGATCTATGCAAGATGGAAATCAGAAAAAGATATTGTAGACGGAATTCAGGCGGTAAAACTCGAAATAGAGGGGTTTAAATACGAAGCGGAACGTGCGGAACGTGATGGAGATTATGGAAAAGTAGCCGAAATTCGTTATGGTAAGATAAAAGAAGCGCAGGAACGTCAGGAGGTGTTGCAAAAACAATTGCTGGAGTTTCAATCCGGTAATTCTTTGATTAAAGAAGAAGTAACCCGCGAAGATATTGCTGAAGTGGTTGCAAAATGGACCGGAATTCCAGTGATGAAAATGCTTCAGACCGAAAGAGAAAAACTATTGCATTTGGAAGACGAATTGCACAAACGTGTGGTAGGTCAGGAAGAGGCAATTGAAGCGGTGAGTGATGCTGTACGCAGAAGCCGTGCCGGTTTGCAGGATATGAAAAAACCCGTTGGAACGTTCTTGTTTTTAGGAACTACGGGAGTGGGTAAAACGGAGCTGGCTAAAGCTTTGGCAGAATATCTTTTTGACGACGAAAATGCCATGACCCGTATCGATATGAGTGAGTATCAGGAACGTCATAGCGTGAGCCGATTAGTTGGTGCACCTCCAGGGTATGTGGGTTATGATGAAGGTGGCCAGCTGACTGAAGCGGTTCGTAGAAAACCATATTCTGTTATTCTGTTAGATGAGATCGAAAAAGCGCATCCGGACACGTTTAACATCCTGCTTCAGGTTTTAGACGAAGGTCGTTTGACGGACAACAAAGGACGTCTGGCTGATTTTAAAAACACGATTATCATTATGACTTCTAATATGGGAAGTCAGATCATACAGGATAAGTTTGAAAATTTAAAAGGAAGTGTTGAATCGGCTACTGAATCTGCAAAGGTTGAAGTTTTAGGATTACTGAAACAAACCGTCCGCCCGGAATTTATCAACCGTATCGACGAGATTGTGATGTTTACACCTTTAACTGTAGATAATATTTCTAAAATTGTAAGTTTGCAACTGAAGAGTGTTACAAAAATGCTGGCTCTGCAAGGTATTACAATGGACGCAACACCGGAGGCAATCGCTTATTTGTCAGATAAAGGTTATGATCCTCAGTTTGGTGCGAGACCTGTAAAACGAGTAGTTCAGAGAGAAGTATTGAACCAGCTGTCAAAAGAAATTCTGGCAGGAAAGATTACGACAGACAGTATCATCCTATTAGACGCTTTTGATGGGCAATTGGTTTTCAGAAATCAAACACACAAGGAAGAATAATAAAAAAAAGAGGTGTAGTACATCTTTACTATAATCAAAAAGACACCAGCAGAAATGCTGGTGTTTTTTTTACACAATCTTTTCTTGGTAATAATATTCTGTATAATAATTATTCTATATTTGAATAACTAATCAGTAAATCAATTATATGAAAAAAAATCTACGCACTTTTTTAATTTTATTTATTACGGTTTTTTCATTTATTACCAATGGCTATTCACAAGAGAGTGTAGTAGTTTCAGGTGGGAATGCTACCGGGAATGGGGGTAGCTCGAGTTACTCAGTAGGACAGATTGCCTACACAAGTTTACCTGGAGGAGCTAATGGCTTTGTTTTGCAAGGTGTTCAACAGGCTTATGAAATAATCAGCCTTGGAAATGATGAATTTAAAGGTATTACTCTTGCAATGACTGCTTATCCTAACCCTGCTGTTGATGTACTTAGTTTGACTGTTTCTACAAACGAATGGAATAATTTATCATGCCAATTATTTGACACTAACGGAAAAATCGTATCCAAAAAAGTAGAAGTAACAAGCCCTGATACCAGTGTACCCATGCAAGGGTTAAATAGCGGTATTTATTTTCTGACTGTAAGTAACAGTGGTAAAGCCATAAAAACGTTTAAAATCATAAAAAAATAACTTTCTAACAGCAGAAAAAGATATGAAAAAAATTACGCTTGCATTACTATTATTAAGTTCTTTTACCTTTTTATTTGCGCAGGCTCCGCAAAAAATGAGTTACCAATCGGTTGTTCGAAAAACGGATGGGACATTGGTGGCTGGTACTTTAATAAGTATCAAAATCAGTATATTATTAGGATCAACAAGTGGTACAGCTTCTTATGTAGAAACACAAACCACCACAACAAACAGCAATGGACTGGCTACTATAGAAATCGGTGGAGGAACACCTGTTACCGGAACTTTTTCCGGAATAAATTGGGGAGCCGGATCGCATTTTATCAAGACCGAGATTGATCCAAAAGGAGGAAGTAATTATACCATTAGCGGTACAAGCCAGTTGTTGAGTGTGCCGTATGCCTTGTACGCTGGAAACAGTCAAAGCAAAGGGAAGACAAGTGTAATAATAGCTGGTGACATTACAGATGCACAGGCGGCAGCACAAGTAGCGGCGGAGTTCGGACCTGAGACAGAAAATGTTTACATTATGAATACCACAAATTTGACAACTTTAGACTTAAGTGCTGCAAAAAGGCTGGTGGAATTAAGTATAAAAAGTAACTCAAGTTTAGTTAATGTAACTATGGGCAACCTTGCGGAAGTTTATAATGTATTGTATCTAGAAGGCAATGCAAAATTAGCCTCCGTCTCATTTCCTGTTCTAAAAACAGTACTTGCTTCTGAAATTTATCTTTCAGGTAATTCTTCATTACAATCTGTTTCTTTTCCTTTATTGGCTAAAACTAAAACGATTTACATCAGCGGTAATCCGTTTCTTTCTTATATTGATTTACCGGTTTTTTCTGCATTTTATAGTACTCAGTACAGTTTTCAAGTGAGTAGAAATGCACTTCCAAGTTATCACATCAATTCACTTTTAAGTAAACTGCTAAATGTTTCCCCTGCAAGCGGAAAGTTTATTGATTTGTCAGGTCAGACCCCACCAGCCCCACCTACCGGACAAGGGATTATCGATAAAGCAACTATAAAAACAAATAATAGTATTTCAACCGATTAAATTTAGGATTAATCCTTTTTTGTCAGCGAGAACCATGGCAAGACAATAAAAAGGTAAAAAAATCATAAAGAAAACCTCTAACAATAGAAAAATAGATGAAAAAAATTACGCTTGCATTACTATTATTGAGCTCTTTTACTTTTTTATTTGCGCAGGCTCCGCAAAAAATGAGTTACCAATCGGTTATTCGAAAAACGGATGGGACGTTGGTTGCAGGTACTTTAGTGAGTATTAAAACGAGTATCCTGGCTGGCTCAACAACTGGCACAGCTTCTTATGTAGAAACCCAAACCACAACAACAAACAGCAATGGACTGGCGACTATAGAAATCGGTGGAGGAACACCCGTTACCGGAACTTTTTCCGGAATAAACTGGGGAGCCGGATCGCATTTTATCAAAACTGAGATTGATCCAAAAGGGGGAAATAATTACACCATTAGTGGTACCAGTCAGCTTTTAAGTGTGCCATATGCCTTGTACGCGGGAAATAGTCAAAGCAAAGGGAAGACAAGTATTTTTATAGCTGGAGATATTACAGATGCGGAAGCTGCAGCAAAGGTTAAAGCTGACTTTGGACCTGAAACGGAGAATGTTTACGTTGTAGGCACAACAAATTTGACAACCTTAGATTTAAGCGCTGTAGAAAAAGTAATTGATTTAAAAATAAATGATAATTTGAAGTTGGTTTCCATAGATTTTGGAAATCTTATCGAAATTAATAATTCGATATATATCTATAATAATCCAAAATTGACTTCTCTGTCATTTCCGGCTTTGAAAGCGATACGTGGTGGAAGTGATTTTGAAATAATGGGCAATGAATCATTAGCATCTCTTTCTTTTCCGGTGTTGACTAAAATGAAGCTCCTTTATGCAAATTATAATCCAGTTCTTAGTTCTGTAGATCTATCTTCTTTAGTTTCATTAGCTGATGGATTTGGATCCCTTCAATTTAGAGGTTGTGCACTTTCAAGCTCTCAGGTTAATTCACTATTAAGTAAACTATTGAATGTTTTGCCTGCTTCGAAGAAAAGGATCGAATTAAGCGAACAAAACCCACCCGCTCCTCCTACTGGTCAGGGACTTATTAATAAAGCAGCTTTAATAAATGCAGGTAATTCAGTTACTACGGACTAGTTTATTGAAATTCTTTTTATTTAGGTTTCTAATAAATGTAGGTTCTTGGAAGAATATCCAATAAACACAGTAAGATCATAAAAGATTAACATTCTAAAATCAAGAAAAATATATGAAGAAAATTACTCTCGCATTACTATTATTAAGTTCTTTTACTTTTTTATTTGCGCAGGCTCCCCAAAAAATGAGCTACCAATCAGTCATTCGTAAAACTGACGGTACATTGGTTGCCGGTACTTTAGTGAGCATCAAAACGAGTATTTTGGCAGGTTCAGCAAGCGGTACGGCTTCGTATGTAGAAACCCAAACCACAACGACAAACAGTAATGGATTAGCCACTATAGAAATAGGAGGCGGAACACCAACTACAGGAATTTTTTCAGGAATAAATTGGGGCTCCGGATCACACTTTATCAAGACCGAAATCGATCCGACAGGAGGAACAAACTATACTATCAGTGGCACAAGCCAGTTGTTAAGTGTGCCTTATGCTTTATATGCAGGAAGCAGTCAGAACAAAGGAAAACCAAGTATAATAATTACTGGCGATATTACAGATGCACAGGCTGTGGCGCAAATAGATGCTGAGTTTGGGCCTTATACCGAGAATATTTATGTTACAAGTACAACAAATTTGACAAGTATAGATTTGAGTGCAGTGAAAAAACTGGTAACCTTAAAGATTCAGAATAATTCAAAGTTGACGAATGTAAATTTGAGCAATCTTATGGAGGTTTACAATGATTTAGATGTAGATAATAACAATAAATTAGGATCGATTACATTTCCTGCATTGAAGATAATACAGGGATACGATACTGGTATTCTGAATAATCCATCTTTAACGTTTATTGCGTTTCCTGTATTAACGACAAGTAAAGGCTTATATTTTCACAATAACATACTTCTAACTTCTATTGAATTGCCTTCTTTGTCTACAATCGCAGATAAGGATACAACTCTTGATTTTACAAGTAATGCACTTCCAAGTTCTCAGGTTAATCTGATCTTAAGCAGGTTTTTAAATCTCTCTTCTTTTAAGGGAGTTAGATTAGAAAATCAAAAACCATCGGCTCCTCCTACGGGACAAGGTATTGTAGATAAAGCTACTTTAATTGGCAGAGGTTCAAGTGTTACAACAGATTAAGTTTACTTTTAATCATAGTATTTATAAAAATGCTGGCCGAAAGGCTGGCATTTTGTTTTGTTTAAGAATTCCGATTCATAAATAATGTAATCTTTTCTGAAAGTAATATAAAATAATTACGAATAAAGTATAGAACTTTACGGTAGTGGTTTGAAAATCAAATCAAAAGAGGAATAATCTTAATCGAAATACAATGAACAATATTTTTAGAGGATTAATAGCGGGTTACGGTGCGAAAAAATTAAGTGGAGGCTGTTTTGGAACTATTTTCGTGTTTATTATTATTTGGGTGCTTTTAGGACAATGTAGTTAATTTTTGGCTAGAAAAATCAACAAAAAAGTCTTAGATTCGCAGCAATAAACAACCAGGATCACATATTAATTTGGTGTATTTAAAACCAGTTAATTAAGTGATTTTTCTAAAACAAAAGAAGTATAATGGCATCAGGTTTTTTCGTACTATTAGACGATATCGCAGCAATCATGGATGATGTTGCAGTAATGAGTAAAGTTGCAGCAAAAAAAACAGCAGGTATTTTAGGTGATGATTTGGCCGTAAATGCTGAGAAAGCTTCAGGGTTTGCATCCTCGAGAGAGCTTCCGGTATTATGGGCAATCAGTAAAGGTTCCTTATTGAATAAAGTGATTATTTTACCAATTGCTTTTGTATTAAGTGCTTTTTTGCCGGTAGCTATCATTATAATTCTGGTACTTGGAGGTTTATTTTTGGCATACGAAGGAGCAGAGAAAATCTACGAATTTATATTTCCACATAAACATGAAGAATCTGAGGGAATCACAGATGAAACGTTTACAGAAGAAGAAATTTTAGAAGCTGAAAAAGGAAAAATAAAATCGGCGATCGTAACCGATTTTATCTTATCTGTCGAAATCGTGATTATTGCTTTAGGCACCGTAATGGGTCAGCCCCTTAGTCAGCAAATCATAGTAACGTCAATAATTGCCTTAGTTGCAACTGTTGGTGTTTATGGTATCGTGGCACTTATTGTCAGAATGGATGAAGCAGGGTATAAGCTTATTAAATTCAGCAAAAAAGAGAAAAGCATATCGAAATTTATCGGAAATATACTAGTAAAAGCATTGCCTTTGGTCATTAAAAGTTTAACCGTGATTGGTACAATAGCTTTGATTTTAGTAGCAGGAGGAATCTTTGTACACTATATTCCGTTTTTACATCATCTAATGGAAGAAATTAATGTCCCTTCTATCATAAAAGAATTTGTCACAGGTTTAGTGTTAGGTTTTGTAGTATTGGCTGTAATAAATCTGTTTAAAAAGATATTCGGTAAAAAAGAAGCTGCTTAAAAGAAACACATAAATACAACAAACACCAGTCGAAAGGCTGGTGTTTTTTTTTGAAGCACTGTAACTCATTTTTAAAAGAACCGTTGTCCCGCTATTCACTCTATCTTTTCCCTGCTAAAGAAGCAGGAAAAAGGATGCCGTTTCTATCGGGGCTAGGTGATAAATTTTGGTTTTTCATAAGAAACGGGGATTTTTTTTAAAGTATTTTGGTAAAATAAAGATTTGATTTTTAGTGGTTTATTGGTTTTGTAGAAAGAATTAACAAATTTGAAAAGCAACCATTGCCATCCAACGGCATCTTCATAGTAATTAACAATTAATTATTATTTTATATGAAAAGGTTTAAATTAAAATCAGTTTTTGTAGTATTATTTTTAGCTATTGGATTAGTTTCATGCAGTAACGATAATGACGCACCAAGCATTCCTGAATCAATTACTAAAGCTGCTTTGGTTACAGAAGTGAAAGGTCCTGCAACCGGGAAGGTTAATGAAGAACTAAGCTATGATGTTACTTTTATTGTCGATAACGCTTGTGGAGAATTCAGTAAAATTAGCGAAGTGACCATTGGAGGAGTAAAAGGGTTGCAAGTGGAAGCTAAATATCCAACCGGACCTTGTACGATGCAGGTACCGGATCCTAAAAAGACAGTTTATAAATTTAAGTCTGCAACAAAAGGAACATTTGAAATCAAATTCAAAAAATCAGAAACGGAATTTATCACGACAAAAGTGGTTATTGAATAATTAAGTTCTTAGACGATAAATCTTAGGTAACGAAACCATTTTGCAAATATTTGATTCTTTAATAGAAGGAGGTATTTGTAAGATGGTTTTCTTTTTTATAAGAACTGGAAGATAGGTGTTCTTTGTCATTCTTTCAAAAAACACTATTTTTGCACTCTAAATTTTATGTCATGCCGAAAAGAAAGTATAAAATAGCCGTTATTCAGTTAAATCTGAATGATGTTGCCGAGAATAATCTTAAAAAATGTATCAGCTGGGTAAAAGATGCTGCCAATAAAGGAGCTGAAGTAATCTTGCTGCCTGAATTGTACAGTAGTCATTATTTTTGCCAAAGCGAAGATGTAGATAATTTTGCATTGGCCGAACCGCTTTACAGCACTTCATTTATTGCTTTTAGTGCCTTGGCAAAGGAATTAGGGGTGGTAATTATTGTTCCTTTCTTTGAGAAAAGAATGGCAGGAATTTATCATAATAGTGCTTACATCATTGATACAGATGGAACAGAAGCAGGGTTATACCGTAAAATGCATATTCCGGACGATCCGCATTTCTATGAAAAATTCTATTTCACACCGGGTGACTTAGGTTTTCAGGCTATTGAGACTAAAAAAGGAAAAATCGGAACACTTATTTGCTGGGATCAATGGTATCCGGAAGCAGCACGTATTACTGCTTTAAAAGGAGCTGAGGTTTTATTTTACCCAACAGCAATTGGATGGCATCCAAAAGAAAAAGAAGAGTATGGAGTAAATCAATATGGTGCATGGATGAACGTAATGAAAGGTCATGCTGTTGCGAATGGTGTTTTTGTTGCCGCTGCAAACCGTATCGGATTAGAAAAATATATTGAAGGAACAGAAGGAATTCAGTTTTGGGGAGCTTCGTTTATCGCGGGACCTCAGGGGGAGATTTTAGCTCAGGCTTCTCATGATCAGGAAGAAATTCTAATTGCTGAAGTTGATTTGGATCTACAGGAAAATGTACGTCAGAACTGGCCATTTTTCAGAGACAGAAGAATTGATGCTTTTGGCGATATTACCAAAAGAGCAATTGATCAATAAGTGAAAATACCTTTATATAAAGGCAAAGAAGTAGAGGCTGTTTAAAATTAAACAGCCTCTTTTTTTTAGCGGAGACAATATTGTTTTAAATTTTAGCTTTAATTCGACGCGGATAAAACGGATTTACTTCGTAAAAACACGGATAGACTCAGATTTTTTTCTCTTTAAAATGAGTTTGCCTTTTTTAAGACCTGTTTTTATCCGCGTTTTCGTGATAGCGAATCCGTTTTATCCGCGTTGAAGTAAGATGTTAAAACCGCTTTTTGGACTTTAATTCCAATCTTAAGTATTTATATGCAAAAGAGGCTGTTTAAAATTAAACAGCCTCTTTTTATACTAGCTTAGAATTGTTTACTTCACCTGGAAAGTAACTCTTCTTACGATTTGACGCGCTTCTTTTGAATTTTTGTTCACAGAAGTATCTTCACCGTTAGCAATTACATTCAGCCTTGAAGCATCGATTCCTGCATTTGTTGCAATCTTTTTAACTGCTTCAGCTCTTTTTCTTGATAATTCAGTATTGTAGCTTGAGTTTCCAATTTCGTCAGCATAACCAATGATATCAGCAGATTTACCAGGATTGTTTTTCAGGTATTTCACTAAGAAATCAACACCAGATAGAGAAGTATTGGTTGGTTTAGAAGAATTGAAATCAAAGTATACATTTACGTACCCTCCGTTAATTAATTCTTCAACCGTTTTGTTTGTTGGAGCTGCTTCGCTTCCTTTTTTAGCATAAGTTTTATCTAAATAGCTCTCTAATTCGTCCGGAACACCATTTTGATTGGTGTCAATAGATTGTCCTTTAGTATTAACAGCCACTCCTGAAATTGTATTTGGCTCTAAATCATACAAATCAGCTACACCATCTTTATCGGTATCAATAAGATTAGTTTCAATTGTATTCACTCGGTCTTCTAATTTATTCAGTCTTTCATTGTCTTCAGAATACCAGTCAGCATGTTTTGTGTTTTTACCTAAGTAAAACGTCAAACCAACAGATGCATTTAACAGCACACCATCTAATGAACCGGTAGTAGGAACTCCTTTTCCGTCGAAGTTGTGGTTTTGTCTTCCGTTAACAATTCCGGTAAGATCTCCGGTTAAAGCAACTCTGTTGCTTAATCTCACTTGTCCGGTTAATCCCATAATTCCGTGAGCCATATAATCTTTCCCGTCAAAACCTTTATCGCTGCTTAATTGAGAAACACCAAAACCTCCATGTGCCAATAAACCAAAAGTATTTGTCCAGGTTTCAAAGTTTAAAGCTCTTCCAAGGTTAACAACCCCTTGTAAACTTGCTCTGTAATATTTGCTGTCAAACTCCGGAGTGTCTTTACGCTCCTGAAATTGATCGTATCCAACATCCAGTTTCAAACCAAATTTAGGATTAAACATATATCTTGCACCTAAATCGGCATGAAATGCACTAAGTGATTCTGTTGAATAGCCAGGTGTCATTGCTCTCATAGGTTTGTTTAAACCTCCGTTTAATTCTATAGACCATTTATTGTAAGCAGGTTTGTCAATTGAAGACTGGGCCGATGTCGTTGTCGTGTTTTGTGCACTGGCAGCGATTGATAGTAGTAAAAGTGATACTGAAGCTAATTTCTTTTTCATGATATCCAAATTTTTATTTAATATTATTTTTGAGCCTTAACTTTTAAACTCAGGACAAATTTAGAGTACGAAATTTAGATAGTGTTCTATTTGGTCTTACATAATTCCCATCTTTTGGGTTTTAATTATGCAAATATGTTAATGAAATCAAAATATTTGGTCAAAAAAAGGGGCTAAATTTAATTTTTAGCCCCTTTTTGAAATTGTAAATGTGAAGGTTATTTTAAATCTGGCTGGTATATTTTTACAGTTCCATCTCCTTCACTGCTAACGACTAACAAACTTCTTTTGGTTGGACTTTTAGAAGCCGGAATGAAGAGTATTCCTTCCGGAGCATCACCGGTTTTTACGGTTTGTAAATATTGTGGAGAAGCAGGATTTGTTACATCATAAGTCATAAAAGCATCAGATCTTTCTAAACCTACAAACAAAATATTCTGAGTTCCCATTTTAACGGCAACGACTGCTTCCGGCTCAGAACCTTTGTCATCACTGCGTTTGTCATCGTAAGTTCCAAGGTCATTCGTTTTTTTGTCAACATCATTTTTACTGTCATAAACGATTTTTCCGGTATTTCCATTCCAGATAGAGAAGGAGCGGGCCCCAAAAGCGACCAACTCATCCAAATCACCATCGCCGTCAGCATCTCCCATATCGGCAATAAGGTTTAGTCTTCCTAAATTAGTTTCCAGTTTTAAGGCAGCAGCATCAGGAAAAGCAGTGGCATCCAGCTTCATGTCTTTCATTCTTTTAATATCTGCGTAGGCAGCATATTCTCTGGCATCACCTTCGTTGGCTGTAACAAAATAAGGAGTATTGTTAGCTGAAAAATGACTAATGGCATCCGGCATGTACATTCCTTTTACTTTCCAGGGATTAAAAGCAATTTTATCGTCTTTATCACTTACATCAATGGCATTTTCGGCGGTATTGAAATTTTTAAAGCCCAAAGGATAAAGAGCTGTGATGGTTTTAGACGTTAAATCTACTTTGGCAACACCATTGTTTTCCTGTAAAGTAACCCAGGCCGTTTTAGAATCATCAGATATGGTGATGTATTCAGGTTCTATGTCCTGAGCAAAACTCTTGGCAAATTTTGAAACTCTAAACCCTTCTTTTTTCAAAGCTTCGGCCTGGCCGCTGAAAGAACTGAAATCTAAAGTTGTAACAGCATAAGTAGCTGTTTCAATAATAGAAATGCTTCCGTTTGGATCTTGCGTATAATCGGTGTTAGGTTCTCCTTCGTTAGCCGTCATGATGAATTTTCCATCCGGTGAAAACGTAATCATATCAGGTAATGCACCAACGGTAACTTGTTTGATTAAGCTGTAATCGCTGGTATTAAAAATAACCACCTTTCCATTTCCTTGTTTGTTAAGAGTTGATTCTAAAGCAACAGCCAGTTTTCCATCGTAAACCGCAACACTATTGGAAGCACCTTCGTACGGAGTTAGATCGATTTTACCAATTTTAATGGGTTTTGTAGGATCGGAAATATCAATGACATCAATTTGATTCGTTCCGCTATTATTTACTGTAAAAAGTCTTTTTGTTTTTTCATCATAGGCCGAAATTTCAGCGGCTCCTTCTCCGCCAATGGTTATCGAACCAATTTCTTTAAAAGATCCCGGATTTTCGTTAATCACAACTTCAGATTCCTGATTTTTTGAGGTTTCATCATTATTACAACTTGCCATAACAAATAAAGCAGCTAATAATGAAAGGCTTACATTTTTCATTTTTGTGTTTTTTAGTTTTGCCAAATGTAATTAGCAGATTATGGTCTTATATTAAGGCTTTATTATTTAATCTTTAATTTAATCTGTCAATTAGATAATTGGTTAATTTGTTAATTATTAAATTGTTAGATTGTTCAATTATCTGATTGTCCAATTATCTAATTATCACATTATCTAATTATCACATTATCTCATTATCTTTGTGCACTTTCAAATTTAGAATCATTTTATGTCAACAAATAATAGAAGATTTCCGGCGGAATGGGAAAAACAACAAGGAATTGTATTATGTTTTCCGCATAATGGAAACGACTGGCCTGGAAAATACGAAGCTGTTCAATGGGCTTTTGTAGAATTTATTAAAAAAGTAGCCACTTTTGAAACTGTTTTTTTGGTTGTAGCCGATGAAAAACTAAAAGAAAAAGTAAGTGGAATGCTGGAAATGGGACGTGTGAATCTGGCGAATGTTTCCTTTATTGTTCACAAAACCAATAGAAGCTGGATGCGTGATTCGGGACCAATTATTGTACAAAATGGTTCAAAAAGAGAAGCTTTGAATTTTAATTTCAACGGTTGGGCGAAGTACAAAAACTACCAGCTGGATAAATTTGTTCCTGCTAAAATAGCCGATTTTATTGATGTTCCGCTTACACAGGTAATGTATAAGGGGAAGCCTGTAATTGTAGAAGGCGGTGCAATTGATGTAAACGGAAAAGGAACCTTATTGACTTCTGAAGAATGTTTGATGCATCCGACGATTCAGGTTAGAAATGCAGGTTTCACCAAAGAAGATTACGAGGCCGTTTTTAAGGAATACTTAGGAGTTACCAATGTAATATGGCTGGGTGACGGAATAGAAGGAGATGATACACACGGACACATCGACGATTTATGCCGATTTGTAAACGAAGATACTATTGTAACGATTGTAGAAACGGATAAAAACGATTCTAATTATAAACCATTACAGGACAATTTGAAACGTTTGCAAAATGCAAAACTGGAAGACGGAAAATCACCAACTATCGTAGCATTGCCAATGCCAAAACGTGTTGATTTTGATACGTTAAGATTACCGGCCAGCTATGCGAATTTTCTAATTTTGAATAATTGTGTTCTGGTTCCTACTTTTAACGACAGCAATGATCGTGTAGCTTTGAATATACTTGCTGAATGTTTTCCTGACAGAGAAGTAATCGGTATCAGCTGTATTGATTTTATCTGGGGCTTTGGAACATTACACTGCTTGAGTCAACAGATTCCGGCTTAATTTTTAGATTTCGAAGGGTATCGGTTTTTTTGCCACAGATTAAAGGATTCTTGCAGATTATAAAAAATCAGTTTTTAATCCTTTAATCTGTGACAAAAAAGAATAAAAAAAAACCTTAGTTAGTCAGCTAACAAGGTTTTTTGCTTATATATCTTCCGATACGGCAGGATCTCTTCATTGTCTCACAAAAGGAGGTAGCAATTGGCTTGAAACTTCTCCAAAACCAATACGTACTTCATTGCTTTCACAGAAACCTCTGATGATTACGGTATCGCCATCTTCGATAAACTTACGCTCGCCACCACCGTTTAAGGTTATAGGGTTTTTTCCTCCCCATGTTAATTCCAGCATAGAACCTAAGCTGTCAGGAGTTGGTCCTGAAATAGTTCCTGAACCCATCATGTCACCGGAGTTTACACGACATCCGTTAGAGGTATGATGTGTTAACTGCTGTGCCATAGACCAGTACATGTATTTGAAGTTAGATCTTGAAAGTAGAGTTTCTTCTTGATCTTCAGGCTTTAAGGAAACTTCTAAATGAATATCATACGCTTTCTTTCCTTTTGTCTGTAAATACGGAAGTGGGGTAGGATCTTGTTTAGGACCTTTAGTTCTAAAAGGTTCCAAGGCATCCATTGTAATAATCCACGGAGAAATTGAAGAAGCAAAGTTTTTAGCTAAAAATGGCCCAAGTGGTACATATTCCCATCTTTGGATATCACGGGCACTCCAGTCGTTTAATAAAACCATTCCGAAGATATAGTCCTCTGCTTCATAAGTTGAAATGTTTTCACCCATTACATTTACATCTGTAGTGATGAAAGCAGTTTCTAATTCAAAGTCTACTAAACGAGAAGCACCAAATACCGGAGTATCATGACCGGCAGGTAAAGTCTGTCCCATTGGACGGTGTACCGGAATTCCTGACGGAACAATGGTAGAACTTCTTCCGTGGTAACCTATTGGTATGTGCAACCAGTTAGGAAATAAAGCGTTTTCAGGATCACGGAACATTTTTCCAACGTTCGTTGCGTGTTCTTTACTGGAATAGAAATCCGTATAATCACCAATTAAAACCGGTAATTGCATTTCGACATCATCAATATTGAAAATAACAATATCGCGGTCTTTTTTTGAATCTCTTAATTGTGGATTGGTCTCGTCGAAAATATCAGCGATTCGGTTACGGACTAATCTCCAGGTTATTTTTCCATAAGAAATGAAATCATTAAGAGTGTCCTGCATGAACATATCATCAGTCAGATCTATTCCTGCAAAGTAGTTTAATTGTTGTAGAGCCCCTAAGTCTATAGCGTAATCGCCAATTCTTGTTCCTACAGTAACAACATTTTCTTTGGTAAGAAAGATACCGAATGGAATATTTTGAATAGGGAAATCACTATTTTCTGGTACTTCTAACCATGATTTTCTCTTAGTATCGTTAGCGGTTATTGGCATGTGAATGTTAATTATTTGTTGAAAAATTCTATGTCAAATATATCATAATCTAACAGTTTGACAAACGTTTTTTTGTATTTTTGCAGGAAATTAACGAAAAACGAAAAAATGCAACGCGACGAACAAATTTTTGACCTTATACTAGAAGAAAAGGACAGACAAATTCACGGATTAGAACTTATCGCTTCAGAAAATTTTGTAAGTGATGAGGTAATGAAAGCAGCTGGTTCTGTTTTAACTAACAAATATGCCGAGGGTTACCCTGGCAAAAGATACTACGGAGGATGCGAAGTAGTAGACGTAATTGAGCAAATTGCCATTGACAGAGCCAAAGAATTATTTGGAGCTGAATATGCAAACGTTCAACCACACTCTGGATCTCAGGCTAATACAGCAGTTTACCATGCATGTTTAAATCCTGGAGATACTATTTTAGGTTTCGACTTATCTCACGGAGGTCACTTAACTCACGGTTCTCCTGTAAATTTCTCAGGTCGTTTGTACCGTCCTGTTTTTTATGGTGTAGATGCTGAAACGGGTCGTTTAGACTATGATAAAATTCAGGAAATTGCCACTAAAGAACAACCAAAATTAATTATTGCAGGAGCTTCGGCTTATTCACGTGATATGGATTTTGCACGTTTCAGACAAATTGCAGACAGCGTAGGAGCTATCTTGTTTGCTGATATTTCTCATCCTGCAGGTCTTATCGCTAAAGGATTGATGAATGACCCGATTCCACATTGTCATATTGTTTCTACAACTACTCATAAAACATTACGTGGACCACGTGGAGGTTTGATTTTGATGGGGAAAGATTTCGAAAACCCACAAGGTTTAAAAACTCCAAAAGGAGAAATCAGAATGATGTCTTCTTTATTAGATCTTGCTGTTTTCCCTGGAAATCAAGGTGGACCTTTAATGCATATCATTGCTGCTAAAGCAGTAGCTTTTGGTGAAGCACTTAAAGATGATTTCTTTACTTATGCTATGCAATTGCAGAAAAATGCAAACGCTATGGCTGATGCTTTCGTAAAAAGAGGATACAACATTATTTCTGGCGGAACAGATAACCACATGATGCTTATCGACTTAAGAAATAAAGGTATTTCTGGTAAAGAAGCTGAAAATGCATTAGTAAAAGCAGAAATTACAGTAAATAAAAATATGGTTCCATTTGATGATAAATCACCATTTGTAACTTCAGGAATCCGTATTGGAACAGCTGCAATCACTACTCGTGGTTTAGTAGAAGAAGATATGGAAAAGATTGTTGCTTTAATCGACAAAGTACTTACAGATCATACAAACGAAGCAGTTATCGAAGCCGTAGCAGATGAAGTAAATGAAATGATGAGCGAAAGACCAATTTTCGTATACTAATAAAGTTTCAAGCTTAAAAGTTTCAAGTTTAAAGTTTTGTACTGTAGAAAGTATAGAACTTTAAACTTTTTTTAGTTCTGGGAGTAATTAAGTTTCATGTTTCATGTTTTTTACCACGGAAAATATAGAACGTTAAACCTTGTAAGTTGTGGAAGCAACCTCAAACTTGAAACAAAAGGAACTTGAAACTTGAAACAAAAGAAACCTGAAACAAATAAAACAAAAAAATGGGCGTACTAAGATTACAACTGCCAACAGACCCAAGATGGGTGAATATCGTAGAGAAAAATATTGAAGAAATCCTGACGGATCATGCGTGGTGCGAGCAGAAAGCAGCAACAAATGCGATTACAATTATCACTAACAATTCTGAGCATCAGGATTTAGTGCAGGATTTATTGGCTTTAGCCAAAGAAGAAATCGACCATTTTGAGCAGGTTCATAATATTATCATTAAAAGAGGATTGAAGCTTGGACGTGAGCGTAAAGACGATTACGTAAACGAACTGTATCAGTACATGAAGAAAAGCGGAGACGGAAGCCGTGTTTCCGGACTGGTAGAAAGATTGCTTTTTTCTGCAATGATCGAGGCTAGAAGCTGTGAGCGTTTCAAGGTGCTTTCTGAAAATATTCAGGACGAAGAACTGGCCGTTTTTTACAGAGAGTTAATGGAAAGTGAAGCAGGACATTATACTACTTTTATTACCTATGCCCGAAAGTACGGCGTTGGAATTGACGTAGAAAAGCGTTGGAGAGAGTGGCTGGCTTTTGAAGAATCAATTATTACCAATTACGGAAAAGGAGAAACTATTCACGGGTAACGATTTTAGTTACAGTTTTCGTTGGACAGTATTTAGGATTCAGTTCACATCCAATATTTCACATTTAACAGTTCATATCTAACATTTTACATCTAAAATTTCACCATTCACAATCCGTAATTCACTATATTTGAGTGCCACAAAAACGGAAACCTATGAGAATAGAAACTGATTTGAAACTGGGATTTAAAGATGTAATGATTCGTCCAAAGAGATCAACGCTAAAAAGCAGATCTGAAGTTTCTTTAAAACAAGATTTTAAGTTTTTGCACAGTACTTCGTGCTGGTCCGGAGTTCCAATTATGGCGGCGAATATGGATACGGTAGGAACTTTTGAAATGGCTAGAGTTTTAGCGAAAGAAAAACTCTTTACAGCCATTCATAAACACTATTCTCCACAAGAATGGAAGGTGTTTTTAAAAGATAAGACAACTGATTTTTATGATCATATTGCGATCAGTACGGGAACAGGAACAGATGATTTTGAAAAAATAAGCCGGATTATTACTGAGAATCCATTGCTTAAATTTATTTGTATCGATGTTGCAAATGGTTACTCAGAACATTTTGTGCAGTTTTTGAAACAAACCCGCAAACAATATCCAGACAAAGTTATAATTGCCGGAAATGTAGTTACGGGAGAAATGGTCGAAGAACTGCTGTTAGCCGGTGCTGATATAGTAAAAGTAGGAATTGGCGGTGGTTCTGTTTGTACTACCCGTGTAAAAACAGGTGTAGGATATCCGCAGCTTTCAGCTATTATTGAGTGTGCTGACGCTGCTCACGGTTTGGGCGGACATATTATTAGTGATGGCGGCTGTAAGACACCGGGAGATGTGGCAAAAGCATTTGGTGCAGGATCAGATTTTGTAATGTTAGGCGGAATGTTGGCAGGACATACGGAAAGTGGCGGCGAAGTGATTGAAAAAAAGGGACAGAAATTCAAGCAGTTTTACGGAATGAGTTCTAAAACAGCTATGGAGAAACATGTTGGAGGAGTGGCTGAGTACAGGGCAAGTGAAGGTAAAACAGTGCAGGTGCCTTTTAAAGGTGAGGTCATAAATACAATATTAGATATATTGGGAGGTTTGCGAAGTACTTGTACCTATGTAGGGGCTTCACGTCTAAAGGAACTTACCAAAAGAACTACCTTTATTAGGGTAAGTGAACAGGAAAATCAAGTTTTTACAAAGTAATATAAGCATTTTAAAATAGAATATGATTGCAATTTCAGAAGCTACAGTTAGCGATATTAAACAAATTCAAAAAATAGTACATATAACATGGCCGATTACATACGGTGAAATCTTAACTAAAGAACAATTAGATTATATGTTGGATCTTTTTTATTCAGAAGAAGCTTTGGCCGATCAGTTAGATAAAAAAGAGCAGTTGTTTTATATGATTGAGGATGATATGACCAATATAGGGTTTATCGGAATTGAACACAATTATAAAGAAAAAGCAGTAACCAAAATTCATAAAATTTACCTTTTGCCGGAAACTCAGGGCAAAGGAATTGGTAAAAAAGTGATTGAAGAAATTGAAAGGCTTGGGGCAGTACACAATTCTCAGGCATTATCTCTAAATGTGAACCGATTTAATACCGCTCTGGGTTTTTATAAAAAGATAGGTTTTGAAATTGTTGGAGAATCCGATCTTGATATTGGAAACGGTTACTTGATGGAAGATTATGTAATGGAGAAGAAGTTCTAGAATAAAACCATAGATGTCTTTTCGGAAGTGAGATGTTTTATGTGAAATGTAAACTGTGAAAAGTGGGTATTAGAGAAAGATATTCTTTTTTCATAGCGTTCTGTGTTTTATTAAAAGTGAAACGTCTACTTTCAGCTAAAAAATCTATGGATCTATGTGTTGAAATACAGTAAATAACGAGCCAGTTTTTATACTGGCTTTTTTATGACTTTAACTCACAATCACATCATGCTTGAATAACAATCCTTTTACTTCATTCAAAGCAAAAACTGCTTTTTTGAGTTTAGTTTTTGAAGGATCAATGGTGTAATTATAACTCGTTTTAAAATCGGCTTTATTGGCGATGGCTTTGTCAAATTCAGAGCGGTACAAATCGCAATTCTCAAACAGGACGCTGGTGAGGTCGGTAGCCATAAAATCTACAGCAATTAAACTGCAATTCGTAAAAGTAGTTCCCTTAATCTTCAAAGTGTAAAATTTTGAAAAATCCAAAATACAATCGTAAAAATGAATTTCAAAGATCAGCTTGTCGCACATGGCAAAATTAACGTCTTTAATTTCACAGCGATTAAAAGTGGCGGTTCGAAAGGCAACATAGTTAATTTTGGCTTCACTAAAAATACAGTCATTAAAAACACAATCGATAAAAGTAACGGCTAAAAAGGTACAGGCAGAAAAATTACAATTGTTAAAAACACAACACTCAAAATCTTTAAAATTGACATCCTCTTTACCATAAATAATGGTATCGTATTCTTTATCAAGGAAATATTGAGATTCTTTTTTCAAGGTGATTTTTAAAGATAATTTTCAGACCGAAAAGATACTAATTATACAAGTACTAGCAGACGATAAATAAAGATAATTTTCGATTCCTGCGGTGACTTTCGGATGGAGTAGAAAAGAAGGTTAAGACCTTTTGCCTGATGCAGTTAAGGAGCTCTGTTCGGAGGTGTTTTTTGTGAATTTGATATTTTTTGCCCCTTAAAATGTTAAGTACTTAATTTTAGAGGTAAAATTTAAGAAAATCTTAGCAGTATTTGATTTGAAATATTTTCCTATGAGGGTAATTTGATGTAGATTTACACTGTTTTTTAAAGTTAAAACGTAATAATTCAAATTATATGGGATCAACAAGAAAAGAGCATGATTTTTTAGGGGAATTAGACATTCCAAATCATCTATATTATGGTATCCAAACCTTCAGAGCAGTAGAGAATTTTAATATCACAGGAATTCCTATTTCAAAAGAACCTTTATTCATCAAAGCATTAGGTTATGTTAAAAAAGCGGCAGCTTTGGCCAATAAAGATTGTGGCGCATTAGACGCTAAAATTGCCGAAGCAATTTGTTACGGAAGTGACCAGGTAATTGCCGGTAAATTTGATCAGGAATTTGTAAGCGATTTAATTCAGGGTGGAGCCGGAACTTCGGTAAACATGAACGCTAACGAAGTAATCGCTAATATTGGTTTAGAATATTTAGGACATAAAAAAGGAGATTATAACTTCTTACACCCAAACAACCACGTAAACTGTTCTCAGTCTACTAATGATGCTTATCCATCAGCTTTTAGAATTGCACTTTATCTGAAAATAGAAAGTTTTATTAAAACTTTAGAAGGCCTTGAAGTAGCATTTGCTGCAAAAGGAGAAGAGTTCAAAAGTGTTCTGAAAATGGGAAGAACACAATTGCAGGATGCTGTTCCTATGACTTTAGGACAGGAGTTTAACTCTTACGCTACCACTATTGGAGAAGATGTTAGAAGATTAAGAGACGCTCAGAGTTTGGTGTTGGAGATCAATATGGGAGCAACAGCTATCGGAACAAGAGTAAACGCACCAGAAGGATACCCTGAAATTTGTGTAAACTACTTAGCAAAAGAAGTTGGAATTCCGTTAACCCTTTCTCCTGATTTAATTGAAGCTACGGTAGATACCGGTGCTTATGTTCAAATCATGGGAACATTGAAAAGAACTGCCGTTAAAATTTCTAAAATCTGTAACGATTTAAGATTGTTGAGTTCAGGACCAAGAACAGGATTCAACGAAATCAATCTGCCTGCACGTCAGCCAGGATCTTCTATCATGCCAGGGAAAGTAAACCCGGTAATTCCGGAAGTGGTAAATCAGACTTGTTTTTATGTAATCGGACAGGATTTGACTGTAACTATGGCAGCCGAAGCGGGACAATTGCAATTGAACGTGATGGAGCCGGTAATTGCTTTCGCTATGTTTACTTCATTGGATTATCTTTCAAATGCAATTCAGACTTTAATTGATAAATGTATCATTGGAATCACTGCAAATGAAGATCACTGTTACAATATGGTCATGAATAGTATTGGAATCGTGACTCAGCTAAATCCAATTTTAGGATATGAAGAAAGTGCGAGTATTGCAGGTGAAGCTTTGAAATTAAACAAAAGTGTACATCAGATTGCCGTGATCGAAAGAAAATTAATCACTCAGGAAAAATGGGACGAAATTTATTCATTGGATAATTTGATCAACCCAAAATTCATTACAAAATAGGAGAGACTCTCTCTATTTACAGAAAGCCGACATTATTTTTAGTGTCGGCTTTTTTTATGAAAACGGGTCTATTGTTCATAATTAAATCATAATTTATAACGAGTGTGATTTATATTTTTAATGCCAATCCCTATTTTTGCTATTCATACCTGAACTAAGATGAAATTACTTATAGTCGAAGACGAACCAAATCTATTGTCCATTTTGCGGAAAGGATTTGCCGAAAACAATAATGAAGTTAGTGTGGCTCTGGATGGCAGAACTGCTCTGGAGATGATTCACAATTATAATTTTGATGTTGTCGTTTTAGATGTAATGCTTCCTGATATTAACGGAATTGAGATTTGCAGAAGACTTCGCGCCAGTAAGAATTTTGTTCCGGTGTTACTGTTGACCGCTCTTGGAACGTCAGAAAATATAGTGACCGGACTTAATGCAGGAGCCGATGATTATCTGGTAAAACCTTTTAAGTTTGGAGAACTTGATGCCAGAGTCAATGCACTACATCGCAGAGCTCATCAGGATACCGAAAAAGTAGATACCATAACTATTGGCGACTTAGAAATAAACGGTCGGGCTAAGACAGTAAAGAGAGAAGGCGAATCGATTATCCTGACCGCAAAAGAGTTTAAACTGTTGTACTATCTGGCTAAAAATAGCGGTCGCATCGTTTCCCGGGATCAGATTTTAGATAACGTCTGGGATATTAATTTTGATATGAATACCAATGTTGTCGATGTGTACATTACTTATCTAAGAAAAAAAATCGATAAACCTTTTGAAACCAAACTCATCCATACCATGAAAGGTCTGGGTTATGTGATACAGCCATAAAATGGATATAAGAAAAAAAATAACATACACTTATGTAGCCTTGTCGTCTTTTAGTACATTACTTCTATGTATTGTTGTTTTTGTTCTATTCAGAGAAAATAATCGTTACCATTTCTTAAAAAGACTTGAAGACAGAGCCAAAATTGTTGCGTCTATTCATTTTCAGAACGATCCTGAAAAAATAAAATACTACAGTAATCTTAAAAAAAACGGACTGGAAGAACTTATCGAAGAAGAAGAGTTTGTTCTCAAGATAAACAGTGCCAATAGTTTTGATTACAATACAAAACTGAATTTACCGAATGAGTTTTATACCAATATTTTAAAAACAGGAAAAGACTATTTTGAGGTAGAAAACAAATATTATTTAGGACAGGTTTTTACAGAAAATAATCAAAAATACATCGTAATTGTAGGAGCTCGTGACCGAAAAGGACCGACCACCACAATCTATATTTTAAAAATCATGTTGTTCGGAGGTATAGGTTTTATATTTCTGGCCTTCTTTTTAGGACGTTTCCTGGCCAAAAGAGTCATTAATCCTGTGGCAAGAATTACCAAAGAAGTAAACAGAATTAGTGCTTCCAACCTTCACAATCGCTTGCCGGAAGTTAAAAACTCAGATGAAATCTCAGACCTTACGGAGACCTTCAACGATATGCTGGATCGTTTGGAAACCTCATTCGAAATACAAGCCAATTTTATCAATAATGCTTCACACGAGTTAAAAACACCTATAACGACAATCATTGCAGAGTCTGAAATTATGCTTTTGAAAGAAAGAGAAGTTCCGGAATACATTCAGTCCCTTGAAAATATTTACAGTCAGGCTTCCCGATTAGGAAACTTGACGGAGAGCTTGCTAAAGCTTACACAAACAGGTTACGACGGTAAAAAACAGGTGTTGGATATTGCCAGAATCGACGAAGTATTAATGGATGTAAAGTCGGATTTAGATAAAATTTATCCGGACAATCGTGTAAGTATCAAACTTAACTTTGCCCCTAAAGACTCTAATCTGCTTTTAATTCCGTGTAACAAACCGCTTTTGGAGCTTGCTATCAATAATATTATTACCAATGGCGTAAAATATTCCGATAACAATGAGGTTTTTGTAACCCTCTCTGCTAATCAGGACTGGATAAAAGTGGCGATCAACGATATCGGAATCGGGATTCCACCGGAAGATATTCCGCATTTGTATGAACCTTTCTTTAGAGGTAAAATTGCAACTAAATATATAGGATACGGTTTGGGGCTTCCATTGGCTTCCAAAATCATTCGTATGCACGACGGAGAGATTCAGGTGCAGTCAGAGCAAAACAAAGGCACCATTGTAACTATTGTCTTCAATAAAACAAGTTCGAAGAAAAGCAACATTAAGACTTCTAATGTTGAATCTTAGAAAATTCTAATTTCATATTAAGACCCTTCTAATTTGGCAGGCGTTACTTTGTAAGTATAAACTAAAAGAGTATACTTATGAAAAATTTCCTTATACCTACTACTTTAAAAGACGATACAATTTGTGCTGTAAAATCAGCTGTTGGTCAGGCAAAAGATTCAGATTGCGAAATTATTCTTATGATGGTATCAGAAACTCCTGATGCTTTTTCATCCTCTAATTTTTTACGTGAAATGCGCACCGGACTTACTGCAAGTCAGGAAGAAGTGCTGGACACTTGCCGATACATTATTGAACACACACCCAATTGTAAAATAAAAGTACACAATCAATACGGACTTTCTTCTCCGATTTTTAAGCGTATTATTGATGTTTTTGCTATAAAACTGGTAGTTCTTACCAATTCGTATAAGCAGGAAACAAAACGAATTCACCAATACCTGGTGCAATTAGCCGGAAACCAAAAATGTCCAATTCTGCATTTAGGTTCAGAGCAATATAAAGAAGACTTTAATAAAGCACTTTATATCGAAAACGGTCGTGCCAACATGCATGTAAAAGACGTTCAGCAATTTTTGAACAACAATTTTTCATTTGAAATTGTAAGTCAGACTTCCAGTTTTGAAGACAACTACGAAAATTTTGCTCCTTATTTATCAGAAGCGATTTCAAAATACGATATCGATTTGTTAGTAGAAACCCGCAAAGGAGAGAAAATACAATTCAAGAAAAATAAAAAAGAGAGTATAAACGATAAAACTGGTCTTCCGGTGCTTTCGCTCTACGAAGAATTGGTGTAAAGTCAATTTCTTCAAAAAAAATAGAAGTTTAATTTAAACGGAAAGATATGTTATTAAAGAAAAGAATTCCAATGAGGTACGTTCTCGGGAAAATTAAGGTGGAATTGGCGCTTGTAATGACTTACACCATTTTATTTGAAATTTTTCATCATTATTTTATCAATGTAGCGATCGAAATACCAATCGCAATTCCTACCATGGTAGGTACAATTATATCCTTGTTACTGGCTTTTAAATCCAATCAGGCTTATGACAGATGGTGGGAAGCACGCATTATTTGGGGATCAATTGTAAATGAGTCCAGAACTTTGGTACGACAAATGCTTACTTTTTATAAAGATCCGGGGTTTTCTGTAGAAGCGAATGAATTCAAGGAGAACTTCACCAAAAGACAAATAGCATGGTGTTACAGCCTAGGACAGGCGTTGCGTAATAAAGATGCGATAAAACCAATCAAAGATTTGATCAGTGAAGAGGAACTGAATTTTGTCAAAAACCATCAGAATATTCCAAATGCGATATTATTGCTTCATGGTAGAGATCTTAGGATTGCCAAAAAGGACAAACGATTAAATGCTTATCAGCAGGTTGAAATAGACAATACTTTGTCAAGATTATGTGATGCAATGGGAAAATGTGAGCGTATTAAAAATACCATTTTCCCAACCACTTACAGCATGTATATCAGAATGACGCTGTGTTTGTTTATTTTGTTATTGCCTTTTGGACTTATCAGTTTATTGAGCTGGTTTGCTGTTCCGTTAATTACAATTATCGGTGGAACGTTCTTCTTAATTGAAAAAATGGCAATTCATTTACAGGATCCATTCGAAAACAGACCTACAGATACACCTGTAACCGCAATTTCGAATACCATCGAAAAGAATTTAATGCAAATGTTAAATGAGTATCAAAGTGAGTTTGACATTATCAAAGAATTCGATCTTCAACCCGATTTAAAGAAAGCGGAAAACAACGCTTATTTTGTTTTATAATTATGTGAATTGATTTTGGTTTCTCAATTTGTTAACTGGACAGCGCTTTGTTAATGCGGCTGTCCAGTTTTTTTTATGTATTTTAACCCATTGGATGTAAGAAAAAAAAATTGCACAATCTGCGGGATATGCGAGAAAAAAATAGGTGTAAAATATGAGATGTGAAATGTGACTGTAAACTGCGACTTGGTTCTACTGATCAATCAATTTTCCCAGAGTTTGAATAGAGGATCTTAATTCATTGGTCCACGGAAGTCCAAAACTCAATCGCATGCAATTTGAAAACTGATTTTGAAAAGTAAAAATTCTTCCCGGAGCAAAACTAATTTTATGCTGCATTGCTAATTGATAAAAAGCAGCCGTATCTATATTCTTATCAAGTTCAATCCAAAGAAAAAAACCTCCTTGTGGCTGACTTACCTTGGTTCCTTTCGGGAATGACTCTAAAACCGTATTGATATAGTTTGTACAGTTGTGATTCAATATCTGTCGTATTTTTCGAAGATGATTTTCATAGCGGCCATTTTTCAGAAAGTCGCCCACCACCTGATGCGTGATGGTAGGAGTGGAGAGGGTATGATAGATTTTGTTGCGTAAAATCTCCTTTTTGAATTTCCCCGGAGAAACCCAGCCCACACGATATCCCGGTGCCAAAGTTTTTGAAACCGAACTGCAGCAAAGTACAATGCCACTTTCGTCATAGGTTTTGCAATTGGTTGGACGACTCGAGCCAAAGTACAAATCACCGTGAATATCGTCTTCAATTAATGGAACGTTGTAAAATTCCATTAATCGCACCACTTCCTTTTTATGTTCAACTGGCATCATACTTCCCGAAGGATTGCTGAAGTTACTCATCAGCAAACAGAGTTTTACTTTTTTAGTAGAAAGTGCTTTTTTCAGGGCATCCAGTTCTATTCCCGTAGTCATATTGGTAGGCAGTTCCATGATATACAAACCCAGAGATTTGGCCAACTGCAGGATGCCAAAATAAGCAGGACTTTCGGTAATAATAGTATCTCCCGGTTTGGTTAGTGTCATCAAACAATGTGATATGGCACTCGTACAGCCCGGCATGGTGATAATGTCTCTTTCTGTTAAAGAACCTCCCCAAGTGAAAGACCATCTTGCAATTTCTTTTCTTAGATTAAGATTACCCTGTACCTGCTCATAACTTGTACCGCTATTAGGAAGCTGCCGCATGGCCTGAATCATTCCCTTATTTAATTTGGCAATAGGCAGCAATTCGTTCGAGGGAAAGCCCAAAGAAAGCATCGTAATACTCGGATCAGTCATGTTTTTGTAAACCTGATCAATTAAATCTTCCCGGTCAATGTTCACACATTTTAAAACAGGACTGCTGGGCGAAGGCTCAGGAATGGTTCTGGCCGAAATGTTAGTTACATAATAACCGGATTGAGGCCTGGATTCTATAAGCGACCTGCTTTCAATTTCATAATAGGCTTTGCTTACAGTGCTCATGCTGTAACCCGTTTCGGCACAGACTTCACGTATCGAGGGCAGCTTATCGCCAACATTTAAAACACCCGATTTTATTTGCTTTTCAATTCGGTCTGCAAATTGCAGATACAAGTAGTTGGAATTTTTCATAAAAAAGAAACTGTTATGGTGCAATTTACAAAAACTGTATCTGTATTGCTGTTTTATTTTTTAGAAATTTGCTTTATTCAATAACGAACCTAAAAAGAATAACTTGTGAAAACAACAAAATATTATATAGCGGCCATTACCTGTTTCGTCATCTGGGGATTTTTTAGCTTGGCATTAAAGCCCATTCACGAATATCCTTCTTTAGATATTTTATTCTATCGTGTTTTCAGCTGTAGTATTCTCATGTTATTGATTGCCTTTACTTTTAAAAGAAAAAGAATCAAAGAAACCATCGCTACCTTTAAAGCATTACCAGCTTTGGAGAGACGCAGATCACTTTTGTTGAATATTGGAGGAAGTGTTTTTTTAATGGCCAACTGGTTTACTTTTATTTATGTAATGAATCATGTTAGTGTAAAAGCAACTTCTTTGGCCTATTTAGTGTGTCCAATTTTGACCACCTTACTGGCGTACTTTATTTTGAACGAAAAATTAAGTAAAACACAATGGATGGCTGTAGGACTAAGTGTTTCCGGTTGTTTGCTTTTATCCTATGCCAATATTATGGACATGGTTTTTAGTATTGTTATTGGTTCTACTTACGCTTCGTATTTAGTTAGTCAAAGGATCAACAAAGGATTCGATAAATTTATTGTGCTCACCTTTCATATTACATTGGCAGCCTTATTTTTATTACCCTTTTATCCTGCTTACAGCGGACCGATTCCAACAGAATTTAAATTTTATTTCTGTATTGAAACTATTGCGATTCTGTTTACCATATTCCCGTTGTTTCTCAATTTATATGCACTTTCCGGAATCAACTCATCAACAGTCGGTATGCTTTTAAATATCAACCCAATGATTGCATTTCTATTGGCTCTCTTTTGGTATCATGAACCAATAGGATCCATACAAATTGTCGCTTATAGCATTGTTTTTCTGGCCGTATTGGTTTTTAATTCACATCATATTTTCGCCATTAGGCAAAAAATAACGCAATATCCCAAGGCTCTCAAGTAATTTGAAATACTTTATGTTTTTTATTGGTTTAAAATCTAAAGTATCAGAATCTTATCGGATGTGTAAACAGGAATGACTATTTTTCATTCCTGTTTTTTTTAGAATGTGTACGCTTCTTTGTCTGCTTTTTCTCTTTCAGGGCAATACTTTCCTTTGATTTAGCTCATAGTGCGTTGTACTATGCTTTTGTTATTGGGCCTTCAGCCCTTTTACCTGTTTATTTTAGACGCTTATATTTTTTCTTAATTCAGTTTGTAGTGCGTTGGAATATGCCTGTGTTATTAAGACTTCGGTTCTTTTATCCATTTAGGACTTATACTCAAAGTTTAATAATCTTTAGGGAGAAAGTAGTAGAAAACTGTTGCTCTGAAAGAGCTTCAGCTGAAGCATAGTGTGAAGCACTATAAATAATTAGGAATGAGCGTTTGCGCCCTGAAAGGGCAAAAGCCTAATTGCAAAGAAAACAATTCTCGTATTTTGTATTGTTATTTTCCGGAACGAAGCTAAAATTACCACAATCTTAACAAGGTATGTAAACAGGAATGAGTATTTTCATTTTTACTTTTTTATATCACATAAAGTGTAAACACATAAAAGAGATCTAAGCGGCATAATTCGCTAAAAATCGATGTTTCGACACCTAAAAACCAATATTCCTATGAAAAATACCAAGCTCCAGGCCTTTATTCCGTTGTTTTATTTAGTGTGGTCCGATGATTTACTGACTCAGAAAGAGTTTGTTACGATTCAGAAATTTATCAATGATCTTAGCTGGCTTTCGCCTGAAGAAAAACAACAATTGCTTTCCAGAGTTGATATTTCAAATCCGCCGGGACGAAATGAACTGGCACAATGGAAATTGGATATAGAGAAAAGCATTGAAAATAAAGAAGATATCAGATCGATTTTTGATATTGCCGTGGCACTTTCAGAAAAGGATCTGGACATTTCGACCTTAAAATCAAATTTTATCCAACTGGAAAATGATCTTGGAATTTTAGGGGAAGAAGCGCTTCAGAATTTTAAAACAAAAGCAGGTTCCTTTACTGCAAACTCTCATACGAACAGTGAGTTTGATGTTCAAAAAATTACAGCTCTTTTAAATGGTAAAGAAGCCGGGATAATCAATAGAGTAAAAGCAATTATTTCAAAACCTGAATTTGCGTACGAAACTTCGACAGATATTAAGGTGTATCGTCAGACGGTTTACAATTGGTGTAAGCTGCTCGCTGAAGAAAATCTTGGCAATATGGCCTACCCAAAACAATATGGAGGAGGAGAAAACATAGCCGATTATTTTGCGATTATGGAAACCTTGAGTTATCATGACCTGAGTTTGGTAATCAAATTTGGCGTTCAGTTCGGACTTTGGGGTATGAGTGTTCAATCGTTAGGAACAGAAAAACATTATGCCAAATATTTAAGAGACATTGGAACATTAAAAATCCCTGGGTGTTTTGCGATGACCGAAACACATCATGGTTCTAATGTAAAAGGGTTGGAAACGACAGCAACTTATAATCATGCAGATCAGACTTTTATCATTCATACGCCAAATAAAAATGCTCAAAAAGAATATATTGGAAATGCGGCCGTTCACGGTCAGATGGCGACTGTTTTTGCAAAATTAATCATTGACGATCATGATTATGGCGTAAATGCATTTGTTGTTCCATTAAGAGATGCCAACGGAACTGTACTAAAAGGAATTGCGATTGGAGATTGCGGACATAAGATGGGTTTGAATGGAGTAGATAACGGAACCATTAGTTTCGATCAGGTAGTGATTCCGAAAGAAAATATGCTGGATCGTTTCGCCTCTGTAAATGACAAAGGGGAATTTGAAAGCCCGATTCCGAGTGACAACAGACGTTTTTTTACGATGTTAGGGACTTTGGTAGGCGGTCGCATTGGGATTCCCCGTTCAGCGTTGGCGGCAGCCAAATCCGGACTGACAATTGCTATTCGATACAGCGATCAGCGTCGACAGTTTGGACCTGAAGGCGGATCAGAAGTTCCGATTCTGAACTACAGAATGCACCAGCGTCGATTGATTCCGCCATTAGCAAAAACATATGCTGTGCATTTTGCGCTGCAGTACCTTACTAATCGGTTTTTAAACAGAACTGAAGATGAAATGCAGGAAATTGAAGCATTGGCTGCAGGAATGAAATCCTATTCGACCTGGAGTACAAGAGACATACTGCAGGAATGCCGTGAAGCCTGTGGCGGAAAGGGATATTTATCAGAGAACCGAATCGATGCTTTGAAAAATGACACCGAAATTTATACCACTTTTGAAGGTGACAATACTGTTTTGATGCAATTAGTTGCTAAAAACAGACTCTCAGAATTCAGAAAATCTTTCGGAGAAATGGGCTCGTTAGGGATTATCAATTATGTGTATGAAAATGCAAAAACGGCACTTACCGAGAAAAACCCAATTGCAACCAGAAAAACGGATGACGAACATTTGCTGGATGGGGATTTTCATTTACAGGCATTTGTTCACAGAGAGAAAACAATTTTAGCTTCGGCAGCACGTCGTATCAAAAAACTAGTCGACGGTGGTTTAGAACCTTACGACGCTTTTAATGTTGTGCAGCACCAAATGATCGACGTGGCTCAGGCTTATCTGGACAGAGTGGTGCTGGAGCAATTTCAACTGGCGATAAAATCAGTAGAAGATAGTAAGACAAAAGAAATTCTGACGAAACTCAATCAGTTGTATGCGCTTTCACAATTAGAAAAAAATAAAGCCTGGTATCTCGAAGACGGTTATATGGAAGCCGTCAAAACCAAGGCAATTCGTAAAATAGTCAATCAGCTTTGCTGGGATATCCGACCGGATGCGGTGGCCCTGGTGAATGCTTTTGATATTCCGGAGAGCTGTCTGTCTGCACCAATTGCGTTTTAGTAGAGTAAAGAGTAAAGAGTAAAGAGTAAAGAGTAAAGAGTAAAGAGTAAAGAGTATGTAATAAATAGCCACGAATTCACGAATTTTTTCTAATCTACATTGTTTAAAGAAATTCGTGAATTTGTGGCTAACTTTTTTAAAGTTGTAGCTTTTTTTTAGTATTAAGTATTTGGTTTTTAGTTGTTTGGTATTTTGTTTTGAAACAACAAGGAATTTTTGTCATTATTTTTATTATATCACAATGTGGCTAAAAGTGATTTTTAAACCATAGCTTTATTGACGTAACTGGCTTTTTCAAAATCCATAATATTGATCGAAATAATAGGGACTTCGGGAAGTATGTCGTTTAGTTTAGTGACAATTGCTTTTGATAATCCTGCTTTTTGATCGGTATTTCGGCCTTCTAAAATGTAGGCAAAGACGTGAATAAAATCGTCGGAAGAATTTCCATTATTATAATAGCTGAAAGGATGGATACGAACCTTAATATCAGTTGGAACGAAAAGATTAGTGGCTAAAGCTGTATGGTAAATTTCCTGCATGATATCGTCGGCAGATTTTAAACGGATTACATTTTCAGAGCAATCAATAACAAAGTGTGGCATGGGTATAATGTTTAAATTAGAAAAAATGAAGTATAAACAAATTTACAAAAATCCGATAGAGAATCAGTGCGGTTATTTTTTTTCGGGAGCTTTTATTCATTACAAAAGTCACAATTTTCAATCTGCTAAATAATTCCTTTTTCTGGTAGCACTTTCTTATATTTGCAAGTCTCATTATAGCTCCAATTGGTTTGAAAAATTATCTGCTGTTTTTTCTCTTCATCATTTTAGGAAGTCCTGTTTATTCAGCGGACAGCACAGATAGTATTATCGATAAGTTAAATGAAGCTTTAAAGAACAAAGCGCATTATGTTCGTTTGAGAGAAGAACGTATTTTAAATTTCAAAAAAATCAAATCCGATGATTTAACGAAAGAGCAGGAGTACGATTACAACCAAAGTTTGTACAGTCAATATCTGAAATTCAATTCTGATTCGGCTATTTTATATGTCAGGAAAAACCTGAAAATCGCCAGCGAACTTCAAAATGCCGATTTACTGAACCTGGCCAATCTGCAATTGGTAACATTGTACTCTTCATCGGGAAAATATCGCGAATCTGAGGCTATTTTAAAAAGCATTCCTAAAAAGGAATTGCCTAAAAAACTACTACCTAACTATTATAGTGCGTATCGCGAGTTTTTGGAACATTATGCTGCCAATAGCGACGATGTAAAGTACATTGAGCAAATTAACAAATACCGTGATTCGCTACTCACCGTTTTAGATCCTTCTACATTAAACTATCGAATCACCAGAATTGAGAAGGAGATGTCGGAGAAAAAGTTTGCTGCGGCTGAAAAAAAGCTGTTGGATTTATTGAAAAAAGCAAAAGATGATCATCCGCAATATGCCATGATTACTTATCTTTTGGCAAGTATCTATAAAGAAACAAAGCAGCTGGAACTTCAAAAGAAATACTATGCACTTTCAGCCACTGCCGATCTAAAAACCGCAAACAAGGACAATGCTTCTCTTCAGGAACTCGCTTTATTTTTTTATGAAGCCAATGATGTTGATATGGCCTATAAACTTACCCAATCGGCTATTGAAGATGCCTTGTATTGCAATGTTCAGTTTCGTACCCTTTTAATGTCAGAGGTATATTCGATTATCAACACCGTTTATTTAGAGAAAGAAGCTAAGAGAAAAACGGAACTTCAACTGTACCTTTTATGTATCAGTTTGTTATCGGCATTTTTAGTTGTTGCGGTGATTTATGTTTACAAACAAATGAAAAAAGTGTCGCGAATCAGGACAGAACTGTACAATACAAGTCAAAAATTAGCCGAATTAAATAAAGACATTACAGAAACCAACAATCAGCTGCAGGAAAGAAATGCACAATTATCGGAATCCAACCATGTTAAAGAAGAATACATTGCACATTTTTTCAGCCTTTGTTCAGCCTATATCAACAAACTAGAAAATTACCGTATCACTTTAAATAAAAAAGCGACCGCCAAACAATTTGATGAAATCTACAAAGTATTGAAATCAACCACTCTTGTTGATAACGAACTGGAAGAATTGTACAAGAATTTTGACATCATCTTTTTGAATTTATATCCCACTTTCGTAAAAGATTTCAACGCGCTTTTAATTCCGGAAGAGAAAATTGTTTTAAAACAAGGAGAACTGATGAATACAGAACTTAGAATCTTTGCTTTAATTCGTTTAGGAATTACAGACAGTGTAAAAATTGCAGCGTTTTTGCGTTACTCTTTGAGCACCATTTACAATTACCGAACCAGAGCACGAAATAAAGCTGCAGTTTCCCGAAATGATTTTGAAGAAATGGTCACAAAAATTGGTTTAATATCCGTAAAACTTTAGGAAATCATTCTAAAATCACTACTTTTTTCGGCTTTTTGTTTTTTGTAAATAATTGTTTTTCATGAAGTTGTGTTTTTAATTCACTACTTTTTTTCATTTAGAAATCCAGAACAAACTATAACGTTTTAGCTTTACAGTATTCTTAAAAAGAGATACTGCTTATACTTTCTTCCCATTGTAAATTAAATGCTTTAATAAATTAATAGTTATGTTTAAAAATGTTAAAACAATTGTTGTTTTACTACTGTTGAGTGCTGTCGGTGCGAGTGCACAGCATAAAATTCCGGTTTATTTAGACGATAAAAAATCGATTAATGAACGCGTAGAAGATGCCCTTGCAAGAATGACAACCGACGAGAAAATTGCCATGATACATGCGCAGTCAAAATTCAGCTCACCGGGTGTACCGCGTTTGGGTATTCCGGAAAACTGGATGACCGACGGACCACACGGAATTCGTACCGAAGTTTTATGGGACGAATGGGATCAGGCAGGATGGACTAATGATTCCTGTATTGCTTTTCCGGCTTTAACCGCACTTTCTGCTACCTGGAACAAAGAATTATCGTCTCTATACGGTAAATCTATAGGTGAAGAAGCACGTTACCGTAATAAAAATGTATTATTAGGACCCGGAGTTAACATTTACAGATCACCTCTAAACGGTCGTAATTTTGAATACATGGGAGAAGATCCTTTCCTTACTTCAAAAATGGTGGTTCCTTATATAAAAGGGGTACAGGCAAATGGAGTGGCTGCCTGTGTTAAACATTTCGCTTTAAACAATCAGGAAATAGGACGTAATACAGTTAATGTAATCGTTGATGACCGTGCTTTATATGAAATTTATTTACCGGCTTTTAAAGCTGCCGTTCAGGAAGGAGATGCCTGGGCAATTATGGGGGCATATAATAAATACAAAGGGCAGCACTGCTGTCATAATGAGTTTTTACTGAATGATATTCTGCGCGGAGAATGGGGCTTTAAAGGAGTTGTAGTGTCAGACTGGGGAGGCGTTCATGACACCAAACAGGCCATCTACAATGGATTGGATATGGAGTTCGGTTCCTGGACAAACGGACTTTCATGGGGAACCAGTAATGCTTATGACAATTACTTTTTGGCTAAACCATATTCTATTATGATTGCAAAAGGTGAGGTTGGAACAAAAGAACTGGACGAGAAAGTACGTCGTATTTTACGCCTGTCATTCTTAACGACAATGAATAAAAACAGACCTTTCGGTTCTTTTGGAACAGAAGAACACGCCAAAGCAGGTTTGAAAATCGCCGAGGAAGGAATTGTGCTTCTTCAAAACAACAATAACATTTTGCCAATTAACCTTTCTAAAACAAAGAAAATTGCGGTGATTGGAGAAAATGCTATTAAAATGATGACTGTTGGAGGAGGAAGTTCTTCATTGAAAGCCAGATACGAAATTACGCCACTTGAAGGATTAAAGAAAAGAATCGGAAATCAGGCCGAAATTACTTACGCTCGCGGATACGTAGGAGATCCGACAAGTAACTATAACGGAGTGGTAGCCAAAGTAAGTCTGGAAGACAAACGTTCTCCTGTCGAATTAACTGCTGAGGCTGTAAAAGTAGCTGCAGCCGCAGATGTTGTTTTGTTCATAGGAGGTACAAATAAAAGTGATAAACAAGACGCTGAAGGTTTTGACCGTCTGGATTTAGGTCTTTCGTATGGTCAGGATCAGTTGATAGCAGAATTGGTGAAAGTAAATAAAAACATCGTTTTTGTGAATATTTCAGGAAATGCAGTGGCAATGCCATGGGTAAAAGACGTTCCCGGAATTGTACAAGGCTGGTTTTTAGGCACAGAAGCAGGAAATGCTTTAGCAGCTGTTTTAGTAGGAGATGTGAACCCTTCAGGGAAGCTATCGTTTACTTTTCCTGTGAAATTATCAGATAACGGAGCTCATGCATTAGGTGAATTTCCGGGCGGAGATGACGTTACATACAAGGAAAGTATATTCGTTGGTTACCGTTGGGCCGACAAGCAAAAAGCAAAGCCATTGTTCTCTTTTGGGCATGGGTTGAGTTATACGACTTTTCAATATGGAAAAGTAACAGCCGATAAAAAACAAATGGGAGCGGGCGATCAGATCACTTTTTCGGTAAAAGTAAAGAATACGGGAACACGAGAAGGTTCAGAAGTAGTTCAGCTTTATATTAGTGATCTAAAATCTTCATTACCGCGTCCGGTTAAGGAATTAAAAGGCTTCGAGAAGGTTTCGCTTCAGCCGGGAGAAGAAAAAACAGTGACTTTTACCATCGATAAAACAGCACTTAGCTTTTTTGATGATAAAAAACACGACTGGGTTGCTGAACCGGGAGCTTTTGAAGCCATCATTGGAGCATCTTCTACGGCTATAAAATCTAAAGTGAGTTTCTCACTTCAATAATTTCATGTTTCCAAAATTGGTTGGTTGTAAAGCTGCAAGTGTAAAAACTTGTGGCTTTACTTTTATGAACTCTGTTGGGGGGAATTATCAAAAAAAATAACACATAGAAACATAGATTTTGGCGGTAAGAAGAGAAAAGAATAGGAATGTATTTCTTTCACATAGAAAAACTACATGCATTTATAAGGAAGGGAAACGCCTTTTTTTTAGATAAAGAAGCGATGTCACTATGTACTAAAAATGAATTATACCAATACGTTAAATAAAAAGTCTATTATTTAAAATACTACTATGAAAAAAGCCATACTAGGTGTCATCACCTTATTTTTAACACAAAGTCTTTCGGCGCAAAGCCTGAACAAAATGCAATGGTTTAACGAACCTGAACAATGGGAAATTAAAAACAATGCTTTGATTATGAATGTGACAGCGAATAGTGATTATTGGCGCATTTCGCATTATGGTTTTACTGTAGACGATGCACCGTTTTATTATGCTACTTACGGCGGAGAGTTTGAAGCCAAAGTAAAGTTAACTGGTAATTATATCGCCCGCTTTGACCAAATGGGACTTATGCTTCGTATTGATGAGAAAAATTACATTAAAACCGGAGTTGAATTTGTGGATGGAAAATTTAATATAAGCACTGTTGTCACACACGATAAAAGTGACTGGAGTGTAACCACTTTAGAGAAAGCACCACCCTTTGTATGGATAAAAGTGGTGAGAAGACTGGACGCCGTTGAAGTCTTCTTTTCGTATGATGATAAAAACTATATTTTGACCCGAAATGCACCTTTGCAGGACAATGCACCGGTCATGGTAGGCCTGATGGCTGCATCACCGGACGGTAAAGGCTTTGAAGCTAAATTCGAAAATTTTAAAGTAACACATTTACCGGATCAACGCAGACTGGAATGGCTTAAAAAACACCAGGAATAGTAACGCTAAAAGCCAATTTTCTGCGAATTCAAATTCCAAATTTCAGCAGGAAATGAATGAAGAAAGGATTTTTCTTACCCTATTAGGATGTACTGTAATTATTGTAACAAATAACCATTCTTTCTTTAGGATTACAAGCTTCAATCCGCCAGCCTGTTAGGGAAATATCGCTATTTTAGCTTCCACCAAAAAATTAATCTAACCTTTTAACAACCAAAAACTATTTTATGAATTCAAGTTCAATGGAAATTAAACCCAAAAAACATTATGAAATTTTAGACGGCTTACGTGGGGTAGCCGCAATTTTAGTCGTTATCTTTCATGCTCTGGAAGCCTTTAATGAAGGAAGCCGATTTAAACAGCTTATGAATCATGGTTATCTGGCTGTCGATTTCTTTTTTCTTTTATCGGGATTCGTGGTAGCGTATGCCTACGACGATCGCTGGGAGAAAATGTCACAATGGGAATTTTACAAACGACGTTTAATCCGTTTACAGCCCATGGTTATTATGGGAATGGTCATTGGAGCGTCGCTTTATTATCTTCAGGCTTCGAATGTTGCTTTTCCGCAAATTGCCACTATGCCAATCTGGAAACTAATTTTAGTGATGCTGGCCGGTTTTGTACTAATACCGCTTCCGCCATCAATGGAAATTAGAGGCTGGGGCGAAACGTTTCCGCTTAACGGACCGGCATGGTCGCTTTTCTTTGAGTATATTGCCAATATTCTGTATGCGTTGTTCTTTCGTAAATTCTCGAATAAAGTCTTAGGACTTCTGGTATTGATTTTCGCGGGAATGCTTGTTCAATATACCGTTTTTGGCCCAAAAGGAGATGTTATCGGTGGTTGGTCACTAACGATGCAGGAATTGTATGTTGGGTTTACCCGCTTATTGTATCCATTCTTTGCCGGAGTTTTACTTTCCCGTTTAGGAAAACTCATTCACATCAAAGGCGCTTTTTGGGTTTGCAGCATTCTTATAATCGTTATTTTCAGCATCCCGAGGTTGGGTGATGAAAACAGTCTGTGGATAAACGGTTTGTATGAATCCATCGCCATTATACTGCTGTTTCCTTTAATTGTTGCTATTGGAGCGGGAGGAGAGATCAAAAATCCGTTATCGCTTAAAATTTGCAAAGCCTTAGGAGATATTTCATACCCAATTTATATTATACATTATCCGCTAATTTATTGTTATATGGCGTGGGTATTCGAAAACAAAGTACCGTTAAAGGATGGTTACGGAATCGGAATAGGTATTGTAATTTCGAGTATTGTAATCGCTTACCTGTGCCTGAAGTTTTATGACGAGCCTGTTCGTAACTGGCTTCAGAATAAATTTCAAAAAAGAAAAGTTTCTTAAGAGGAGGTTCAAAGAGGCAGAGGTTCAAAGGGACAAAGGCAAAACTTTTATCGCTTTAAACCTAAATCAAAAAGGGATGAAAACAGCACTGTTTTCATCCCTTTTTGATTTATTAGGAGTTTTAGAAAAAGGTTCAAAGAGAGAGAACCTCTGTCCCTTTGAACCTCTGAGCCTTTGAGCCTAAGTTTACTCTAAAACCAATTGTCCTAATGCTTCTTTGCTAAAGCCTTTTAATTGATCCGTATGTCCTGCTTTGATTTTAGCCACCCAGTTAGGATCAGATAAAAGAGGTCTTCCCACGGCAACTAAATCAAAATCGCCTCTGTCGAAACGTCTGTTTAGTTCCTCTAAAGAAGTTGGTTCAGAACTTTCTCCTGCAAAAGCACCAAAGAAATCGCTTGAAAGTCCAACAGAACCTACTGTAATAGTTGGTGCTCCGGTAACTTTTTTGGCCCAGCCTGCGAAATTCAGGTCAGATTCTTCAAATTCAGGCTCCCAGAAACGACGCTGAGAACAGTGTAAAATATCGACTCCGGCATCAACGATAGGACTTAACCAGGCTTCTAATTCCTGAGGGTTTTTAGCGAGTTTATAATTGTAATCAGAAGGTTTAAACTGAGAGAATCTCATAATCACAGCAAAATCGTTACCGACTTGTCTTCTGATTTCTTTTACGACTTCAATAGCAAAGCGACTGCGTTCCGGCAATGTTTTTCCACCGTAAAGATCCGTACGCAAATTGGTTTCCGCTCTAAAGAACTGGTCAATTAGATAACCGTGCGCACCGTGAATTTCGATCGTATCAAATCCCAGTCTTTTAGCATCGACGGCTGCTTTTCCAAAAGCGATAATGGTATTTTCAACGTCTTTCTCTGACATGGTGTTTCCGTTACTAAAATCAGGTCGGTTTAAGCCCGATGGTCCTTCAAAAGGCACAGGTGGAACCCATCCTGAATGATGATTGTCCATAATTCCCATATGCCAGATTTGCGGGCCCATTTGACCTCCCGCGGTATGAACCTCTTCAATTACTTTTTTCCATCCATTTAAGGCTTCTTCGCCATAAAAATGAGGAACATTAGCATCGTTTGAAGAGGAAGGTCTGTCAATAACAGTTCCTTCTGATAATATTAAACCAACTTCACCTTCAGCTCTTTTTTGATAGTAAGAAGCTACTTCGTCAGTTGGAACTCCGTTTGGAGAAAAGGAGCGCGTCATAGGCGCCATTACGATTCGGTTTTTAAGATTTAACGTTTTTAAGTTAAATGGCGAAAACAGGTTGTTTGTACTCATAGTAATTTACAAATTAGATTGAATTAATTTACTGAGTGCTTCAAAGGCACCTTCGTTACGTTTATAATAGGTCCATTGTCCAACACGTTTGGATTCGATAAATCCGGCGCGTTGTAAAATAGACAGGTATTCTGAGACTGTCGATTGGGTAAGACCCGCTTTGGCTTGTATCTGACCCACACAAACCCCATGCTCAAATCCCGAGTGCTGGAGCTGATCCGGGAAGTTGATTTCGGGTTCTTTTAACCATTCCAGCATTTGTAATCTGGATTTGTTGGCTAATGCTTTAAAGATTTCTATAGATTCCATAGTGCAAATATATCGACTTTTCCCGATATATCAATTTAAAGAAAGTTATTTAGTATAATTTTAAGAGTAGGGATGCAATTTGCGTGAGAAGTATTTATATTTGTTTCCACTTGAAAACAGTGCTTTTCTGACGATAGAATTGCAGAATTTGTATAGGACAATACCTTGCGATTACTAGTTTTTTGAAAGAGCTGTCAAGAAAATAACCCCAAATTTATTCATGAAGATTATGAAAAAAACACTACTTATTTTAGGTTTCCTATGCTGTGCCGTCACGAGTTCGAAAGCACAGGTGGTAGGAACCGACATTGGCGACATTGCTCCCGAAATTGATTTACCGGATACCAAAGGGAATAATATTGTGCTTTCTTCCTTAAGAGGAGAGCTTGTTTTAGTTGACTTTTGGGCATCGTGGTGCGGTCCCTGCATAAAAGAACAGCCCGAATTGATAAAACTGTACAACACTTATTCCGGTAAGTTTTCTATTTACAGTGTTTCAATGGATACGAAGAAAGCTCTTTGGACCGGAGCCATTGCAAAACAAAAACTGCCATGGACCCAGGTAAGTGACTTAAAATATTGGAATTCTCCGGTTATTGGCGATTACATGCTTCAATCGGTGCCTTTAAATTTTCTGATTGATAAAAATGGAATCATACTGGCAAAAAACATACATGGAAACGCATTGAATGAAATGTTGAAAAGCTTACTTACTGTTCAGTAAAAATAGAAACTTTGAGAATAGTATTGTTTTGAGAAAGAATGTAGGTAAGAAGAATATAAAACGGATGGAATGGAGTCAAAATTAAGTATAACTGAATTTAGGGCAAGATTAAAAAACAATACTGAAATTGGTTCTTTGAAAATAAAACTCAGCCACTTGAGAATATTCCCGAGATTTGGTGCATTAAAGCCTTTTTACGGTCTTTTTGATGATAAAAGTTTTCGTTTGACCATAAATTCGGCAACATCTCCCACCTGTTTTATTGTAAAAGGAAGCTACAAAAATGTTGATAACAGACTTAAGGTAAATTATACGATTGAGCCCAATAGTAAAATTCAATTGTTTTGGGTAAAATATTCACCTGTAGTGGCTATAATTGCAATTAACCTGTTTTTTGTTCTATTTGCGAGAGGACTCAGGAGAGCTTCTACTATCGTGAATTTGTTTTTACTTATTACCATTTTCTATTCCAGATGGAAAGAAGAAAGAAGGCGTAAGAAATTAGAGAAAAAGTTCCTCAGGATTTTTGAAATTAAGAGAGATTGGTGATACAGCTCTAAAAAAAACAAAACCTTTGTCAAAACATAGAATTGACAAAGGTTTTATTATTTAGATGATGACCTGAAGCTGAAATGAACTTAATTCAATCTGTCCGCATGATTTCGAACACCGCCAAAGTTGTTTTTTAGAAACTCTCTAATTTGAAATTGTGTTTTATTCTGAGTGACTTTTTTCCATTCATTAAAATCAAAAGCATGAATTTCAGTTGCATTCGGATTGGTAACAAAAGCGAGTCTTGCAATAGAATATTTGTAATACTTTAGTTCATGGGAAATATGTCGGTCCGGCACAACGATAAGAATGGTCTCCCATTCCAGATAATTTTTAGGAACATCTGCTCTTTCATTTAATCCAAGGGCTTCAAAAAAGGCAATGATCTTTTGATCATTAAGCTTGTCGATTTTCTGATCAACTCGTTTAATGGTGCTAATAAGTTTATTTTCATCTTTAATAACACTCATAACTAATAGCTGTTTTTTGTTTTTAGGTTAATTTCAATATAAAATTACACCAAAACAAAGTGAATTGTTAAAAGAGAGGCAATAGAATGATTCTAAATTTTATAGAAAGAGTTTACAGGCTTGTTTATCAGAAAGAAAGCGCCCCTTAGTGATCGGACAGCATAAGATCGGTTTTTCTTTTTTTGGGTTTATTCAGCACAAACAAAAGCAAGGGTAAGGTTACCAAAAAGAACAATCCAACAAGGAAAAAAGCATCTCTATAGCTTAATAAAGAAGATTGTCTTAAAACAACATTTTCCATAAGTCGGAGTGCTTTAAACTTAGCTTCATTATAAGCAAAACCTTTGCTTTGAAAATACCTGATGTAGGCATTTATCCGGTCCATTGCGATAGTGTTGTCTGGGGTAACAGTCGAAATGAGTTCGTTTCGGTGTGCTGCAAATCGATGAGCTACATAAGTATTGATAATCGAAACGCCAAAAGAACCGCCCAATTGCCGCATCATATTATTCAAAGCGGCGCCCTGACCAACATCTTTATCTTCTAAAGAAGAGACGGCCAGCATGGTAAGTGGAACAGTAAGCAGAGCCATTCCTAATGCACGAAAAATCAAAGAAGTTGCCACTTCCGCAGCACTGGTGTTTAAAGTCATTCCGGACATTCTCCAATTAAAATAAATAAACAAAAGAAATCCGGCTGCGATAATAAGTACCGGTGAAACGCCTTTTTGCAGTAAGGTTCCGCACATTTTTAAAGCCAGTAATGCAAACAGCGCCCCGGGTAACAAGAGCAATCCGGTTTGATAAGGCGAAAAGCTTAATAAACGCTGTGCAACAACTGGACTAATGTAGATGGAAATAAACATACCAAATCCGGTTACAAAAGTTAGGACTGCAGCAATACTTAAAGATTTACTTTTAAGTACCCGAAGATTTACGACAGGCTTTTCGATCGTAAGTTCCCAATAGACAAACAGGAGCAGGGTTGTCACAGCAATAAAGGTAAGCACAACAATATAGCGGGTTTCAAACCAGTCTTCGACTTCGCCTCTTTCGAGAACCGTTTGCAAAGTACCAACTCCTATGGCCAGTAAAACAATACCAGTCCAGTCGACCTTAGTGATTTCAGGTTTTACAGGAGGTTCTTGCAGTAGAAAGTAACAGGAAATCATGACGAGAATTCCAATCGGAACATTGATGAGAAATATCCAGGGCCAATCGTAATTTTCGGTAATATAACCACCCAGAGTAGGGCCAATAGTGGGGCCAATGAAGATTCCGGCTCCAAATATAGCTCCGGCTGTAGATTGTTTGTCTTTTGGGAAAAGTTCGAAAACCACAACTTGTGAGATGGATAACAAGGCACCGCCTCCAATTCCCTGAAAGAACCTGAAAAAAACGAGCATCCAAATGTTAGACGAATGCCCGCACATAAAAGAGCAGAACGTAAACAAAACAACAGAACCAATATAATAATTGCGCCGCCCGAGATTGGCGCTTAGAAAGCTTGTAATAGGTATTATAATCACATTGGCAATGGCATAAGCGGTAATCACCCACGAGGTATCTTCAAGCGTAGCGCCCAGATTTCCGCTCATGTGGGAAAGTGCAACATTTACAATTGATATGTCTATCAGTTCCATAATGGCGGCTAATATGACAGTCAGAATAAGTAGTTTTCGGTTTAAAGATGTCATAGATAAATATTTTATACCGATCGGTATATTTTTGGTTAAAAAAAAGGACTGTTGTTTTATTGATTTTACTCTAAGTCATCAATTATCTTTTTCAGTGAAAGCATAATAGTGGATAAATTAGACAGGTCGCCCGTTATTTTAGAAATCATGACAGCACCCTCGATAATAGCGATGATGGTTAGAGCGGTTTTTTCGGGATTTATGGATTCCCCTTTAAATTCTCCCGCAGCGATGCCTTGCTCAATAAAATAAACCAGTTTTTCTTTCCAGGCCAGAATGATGCTTTCGACCTTTTTTCTGAGTACCGGATGAGTATCGTCTGCTTCGGTGGCAGTATTGATAATAGGACATCCGCCCTGAGTGATTCTTAGCTCGTAATAATTAGAGTAGAGCCTTGGATAAACCAATAATTTGTCTTTAAACGTAGTTTGTTTGTCGATTTCTCGCGTAAAAGTATCCTGAAGTTTTTTTTACATTGAATTTAAAAGCCGCCAAGGCTACTTCGTCTTTGTTTTCAAAGTTGCCATAAATACTACCTTTTGTAAGGCCTGTCGCTTCAGTGATATCACTCATAGAAGTTCCGCTGTACCCTTTCATATTGAAAATAGGGGCGGTTTTCTCTATAATAAATTGCTTGGTTCTTTCGGCTTTACTCATAGTAATTGAAAATTTAAAATACAAATATATACCGATTGGTATAAAACAACAAGCTTTTTGAAAAAAAAACAAAAACTGTGGGATGCATCTTAGAACAGTTCCTCTCTGAAATGTAAAACTTAAAACTTAGAACTTAAAACTTAAAACTTGAAACTTAGAACTTGAAACTTAGAACTTGAAACTTGAAACTTAGAACTTGAAACTTGAAACCTGAAACAAACTAAAAAAAAACAACTTCAAAAACTTTTATTTGATTTTCATAACTTTGCAAAATGAAAGAGCAATTAGAAGAACAGGGTTCAGAACTTGGAATTAGTGATTTGAAGCTGAAAGGCTTTAAAGTGTATGAAGTAAACGGTGATGTGAGTAAGATTCCAACGTATAACCGTAGGGATTTTTACAAGATTTGCATCAATACCAGTAAGAGTTTTATTCATTATGCAGACAGAGGGATCGAAACGGACGGAACAATATTATTTTTCGGGAATCCGCATATTCCGTATTCCTGGGAAATTATTTCACCTTCGTATGAAGGTTATGCCTGTGTTTTTACGGAAGATTTTCTAAAAGTAAAAGATCGTTCCGAAAGCCTTCATGAATCGCCTTTGTTTAAAATTGGCGGTACACCGATATTTTCTTTATCAGCTGATCAAAAGGTGTTTATCGATTCCTTGTTTCAAAAAATGATACAAGAGCAGGAAACAGATTATGTTTTTAAAGATGACTTGATTCGTAATTATATCAATTTGATTTTGCACGAATCTATGAAAATGCAGCCTTCAGAGAATTTCTTTAAACCCAGAAATGCCTCCTCCCGAATTACCTCCTTGTTTTTGGAATTGTTGGAAAGACAGTTTCCCATAGAAACCAAAAATGAGCCATTAGCGTTAAAAACGCCGCAGGATTATGCTCAAAGTCTTGCTGTTCATGTGAATCATTTAAATCGTTCCGTTAAAGAAGTTACCGGAAAACCAACAACGGCGCATATTTCAGAAAGAATTGTTGGTGAAGCCAAAGCTTTGCTGCAGCATACGGATTGGAGTATTTCGGATATCGGTTATTCTTTAGGATTTGAATATCCAAGCTATTTTAATAATTACTTTAAAAGAATTACAGGGACAATTCCAAAATCACTCAGAGTGTAAATTGTTTCATATTCTTAATTTTTTGTTTGATTATTGTTATCTCGCTGCATCTTTACCTGTGTAAATTTGCATTGAAATAATTAGTATTAATCAGCAGTCAGTTTTCGATAAGCTAAATACAACTTCACAAAGCATATTCCCGCTTTTATGATTTAGTTTGAACTGATGGTAAAAACAAATCATTATGAGTACTACAGAAAATCAAATTGCTAAAACCATTTTTCCCAAAGGAGACTTAGCTTCTGCGGATTATTTTACAGGAAAAGCATGGATAAAGATGCTGGTTCCCAATGATCCTGTTCTAAATACTGCAGTGGGTAATGTCGTTTTTGAAGCCGGAGCACGCAACAATTGGCATACACATCCCGGCGGACAGATTTTGATCGTTACTCAGGGAAAAGGCTTTTATCAGGAAGAAGGGAAGCCTATTCAATTGCTTCAGGAAGGGGATGTTGTGAATATTCAGCCGGAAGTAAAACATTGGCACGGAGCTTCTCCTGACGGTGAATTTACTCATATTGTCATTAGTACCCGTACCGAAAAAGGCATTGTAGACTGGTTTAAGCCAGTTACCGATGAACAATACAACAGCTTTAAATGACTTAAAGTCTAAGTGTTGTGCTGTCTGATAATTGAAAGCAGCTTTTATGGTCGGGTTATTTTAAAAAAGAAATCAATCTCAAAAAATCAATTTTATGTCAACACCTTACACTTCTGTTATTGAAGAGGGAAAAATCCCGAATACCTATATGACTGGTGATGTTTCGTATAAAAAGCAAACCAGTGCCATTC